>JBCKKA010000030.1:0-15866 GCA_038904515.1 Acidimicrobiia bacterium
CTGCTACGGCGGAAACAAAACCATCAAACAGTAATTCCCAGGTTTGGCCTTTATCGCGGCTTTTTTGCAGTCCTTGAGGAGTAGCCGCGTAGACAATATTTTCATCCTTGGTATCAGCTGTGAGCTGTACTATTGAAAAAGCGGTTGGGATCCTTTCCCAGCCTTTACCACCATCAATTGTTCTCTGTAAATAGCGGGACCAGCCATAAATGAGGTCGGGATTAGCTGGGCTTACCGCCATTGTATGAAAGTCAACCGGGCCGTTAAGTCCGTCAGATATTTTCTTCCAGGTAAATCCGGCGTCCTCTGATTTCTGAAATCCAAGATTGCCGCCAAGGCTCGGATGGCCACTACTGAAAAATATCTTTGGATCGGTGGGATGAGTCGAAAACCCCATTAAATCATCTTTACTCTTGCCGACTTGGTACAAGTCTTTTTCGTTTATTAACGTAAGTAAGCCATAATGAGTAGCGACATAAACTTTGGCAGGATCTGCCACATCGACTGCGAGACCATGACCGTGTGAAATAGATTCTACCGGTTTTAAATTTTTGGACGTTGAACCGCTCTCATTACTTCGCTGACTGAAAACAACGGCCACGATTCCTATTCCTAATATAAGCAGTACGGCAATAAGATATTTTTTTGATTTATTTTCCATAATTATTTGTTACAGATGACTCTGTAATTCCTTTCGACTTTCGCTTGTCGAGCAGTGGCGGGGCGGGCTTCCTTATTGGGGGTTTGCGCAAAAAATGTTCGAACTTTGTCTAAAAGACACCACTTTCAGTGGAGACGATGGGACTCGAACCCACGACCCCTGCCTTGCAAAGGCAGTGCTCTAGCCAGCTGAGCTACGTCCCCAAATCCTGCGTCCCCAAATCTTGAAAATCAGAGTAAAGGATTGCCGAGCGAACAAATTTAAGACTACCGGACTGCTTGAGTGAGGCGGCGAGATAAACCGCAACTAGCCCGGTCGCACTGCGTTGGCCACACTCCCCGAACCGGAAACAAACTTAATCACATCACCGGTATGGGTAGCGTGAATATAACCGCCCCCCACCCAAATGCCGATGTGACCCGCCCAGTTGCCGGTAGAGATCAGGTCGCCGGGCTGGAGTTGATCGATCGAAACCGGAGGAAACATAGCGGCCTGGGCCCCAGAATAATGCGGCAACGAGAGGCCGCCCGCTTGCCACGCCCGCATAGTAAGCCCCGAACAATCGTAAGTATCAGGGCCAGAAGCGGCGTACTCGTAGGGCTTTCCCAGCTGAGCCCGCGCGAAAGCAACGGCGGCACTCGCGCCGGCGGCGGGATTAGGCACGGGGCCCGACCAATTTCTGCGTCCCCCGGCCGGTTTAGCGGTCGCCGCCCGTTGCGCCTGCGCTTGACGGACTAACTCCCCAATCTGACCCTGTACTTGACCAAGTAGCGATCGTTGTTCCGCCGCGGCGGCGTCGGCTTCGCCCTTAGCCGCGGCCAACGCGCTGGTCTCGGATTGCGCTTGTTGACGAGCCGATTCTGCTGCGGCTTGTTGTATCGCGAGGTCGGCGCGCGCTTGGGCTAGTTGGTCAAGGTTGTCGTTGTCTTTGGCACTAGCCGCGGCGGCGTAGTTGGTGCGGCGATTCATTTCGGAAACATCGGTAACGGCGAATAGCGCCGAAGAGTCGTCAATCCCCTTGCCTTTATACATTGTCACCGAACGCTGACGCACCAAAGCTCCCAGTCGCTCGGTTTCATCTTTCGCTTTGCGAATACGGGTTTCGGCGTCGGCGAGCTTGGCTTTAGCGGTGTCGAGTCGAAGTTGGGCGGCGTTGAGTTGTTCACCGAGGGCTGCCACGCGCGCACCGTTTTCGTTAAGTTTTGCTTCAATGGCGACAGCTTTAGTGCGCAAATTATCAATAGGGGCTGCGCCCGCGCCCCCTACACTTAAGCCCAATCCGAGCGCGCCGATTAAGGCGGCAGCACCCGCCGTGCGTATCCGTACGCGGTGGTTTGATAAAAATTTACTCATAAGAAAAGTTCCTAAACCAGCGATCTGATTGTGCGAACTGCGTACTCCAACCCTAGCCCAGCGTTACCGCCGCTACCGATCGGGTGCGGGATAGAATCCTTTATTTATAAGGAAATTTAGTGATTTTTACTAAAAATTCAGGGGAATTTAAGCACAACCCAGTGCCGTACTAACTGCGGGCGGGATGCTTAGTGAAGTGCAGAGCGCAACTGCGTCGGCGGCAATATCAGTTCCTTTGCCAATCCAGTTCGAACCACTTGATTGAAAAACCGAAAATTGCTCAGATGCCGGTCCACCGTAGGTAACGGTAATGATCTGGCTGGCGTAACCGCCCGAACACAACGGCGCGGCTTGAACAACCGAACCCCGCGGAGTTCCCCAAGTTGCGACATAACCAGAGTAAACCGCAGCCGAGGTGCACGCCGCGGGGGCGGGAGCCGCGGTAGTAGTCGTGGCCGCGGGACGAGTAGTAGTCACGCCCGGTTTAGTGGTCGTAGTCACCGGTTTAGTAGTGCTAGTTGAGACCACGGGGCCGGGGCACGAAGTGTTATCAATCGTGCCGTCAGTGCGAATAGTGCGGCAACGAATTGTTCCGAGGAGATTGTCGTCAACGATAGTGGCGCCGCGGAAATCGGCGTCGGTGAGGTCGGTGCCGGTGAGATTGGTGGCTTTCATTGTGGCCGCCCGAAACGAAACTCCTTTGGCGTTGGCGTTAACAATCGTGGCTCCGCTCAAAACCGAATCGGTGAGATTGGCGTCGGACAAATCCGCCCCGGTGAGGTCGGCCCCGGTGAGGTCGGCGCCAGTGAGGTTGACGCCTTCAAGGTCGGCGAAGCGTAGGTCGGCACCCGGACACGAAGTACGAGCCTTGATAACACAACTACCGATCTTCTTGGTTTTAGTTGTAGAAGATTTTGACGAATTGCTGCCGCTGGTACACGCCGCCGCTACGAGAACAAAGGCCGCCCCCATGACTGCTAGTCGTCGAAATTGATGTCTTGATCGGCGCGCGGAAACTGAAGGCTTAGTCATGCTCGAACCATAGCCTTGATCACTGGCGCTAGCAGGGACTCTCAGCGGTGGTGGCGCGGTTCCGGTGGCGGCCGGTGAAGTTGTGGCCCGGTGCCTAAAGCAACCTTTGTCCCCGATCTAATATCGACTCAGATATATAACCCTCCGCTATCAAGACGAGGAGCCTCAATGGCCGATAGTAAAAAACCTTCCTCAACTAAAAAACCGGCACCGGCGAAAGCGAAGGCGGCACCAAGGAAGGCAGCGTCGGCGAAGGCGAAAGCGAAGACGGCACCGAGGAAAGCGGCACCGAGGAAGACAGCACCAAGGAAAACGGCACCGGCGGCGGCTGGCCCCCGAAAAGGCAAGCCGCGTCTAGCAATATTTTTGTTAGTGCTAGGGATCCTTTTGGCCCCTCTAACTACCGTCGCTATTTTTGCCAAAAGCCAAATCAATAATACCGACCGTTATATAGAGACCGTCGAACCTTTAGCCAGCGATCCCGCTATCCAAGAGGCCGTGGAAGATTTTATAGTCACCCAGTTATTCAAAGCGGTCGATGTTCCTCAACTCGCGGCCGACGCGCTACCCGCTAAAGCTCAATTTCTCGCGGCACCGCTGGCTCAAGGAGTGCGCACTCTCACCGCTAATGTCGTCCAGCGATTCTTAGACTCGCCTGAATTCGTAAAACTCTGGAACGCCGCCAATCGCGCGGCGCACGAAAAGATTGTGTCCGCATTTACCGGTGAAACTACTACTGGAAATAAAGCGGTAATGGTTAAGAACGACGTCGTTACTCTAAATCTTGGACCGGTCATCGCCGAAGCTTCCAAACGACTGGGGGCGGGCGATCTTTCTATTTTTGATAAAGTAGAGATCCCGGTCGCTTCCAAAGAATTTAAGATCCTCGACGCCAGTAGCCTCGTCCCGATTCGGACTGGAGTCAGCTTTCTTGGGACATTGGCGTGGGTGCTCCCGCTGCTAATGATCTTGGCGTTTATCGGCGCCGCGCTACTCGCTCGCGATCGACGGCGGGGCACCATCCGATCGGGAGTGACCATCGCCGTTACCGCCGGAGCGATCATCGTGCTCCTGAATATTGGTCGTACTTTGTTTGCCAATGTTTTGGCGGGGAAATCACTTTCGAGCGAGGCCGCTACTGCGCTTTACAGCACCGTCTTGCGTTTTGTACACGGCTCGCTGGTGGCGGTAATGGCCATTGGCCTAATTATTGCTTTTTCCGCGTGGGTCTCGGGACCAGCTGGGGCCGCGGTGCGACTGCGCGCGACCTTACGCAACGGAATTAGCGGGGTGCGCACTCAGGCCGAACAGAGCGGCTGGAAGCCCGGCCCCATCGCTTTGTTCATCGGCGAACATCTCGCGGTGTTGCGCGGAGCGGTAATTAGCGTGGCCTTCTTGCTGCTTCTATTAGTCGGTCGCACTGCCCTCGGATCGGTAGCACTAATCGTAATAATCGGGCTGGTTGCCCTCGGCGTTTTGGAGTTCATGGGCCGAGCAACCGACACAAAATCGGTCAAAACGCCAAGCTCAAAATAAAATTCGGCTGACGGCGTAGTTAAATTGAGCATTAGAATAAGGGTAACGTTGGCAATATGGATCAAAAACTTGAACAGACGTGGGAAACCCCTACCCACGAAGAAATTCGTCAACTCAGTAAAACCCACGTTGGGGCTATGGAAACCCTCGACCTCGATGAGGTCTGGATCCAAGCCGGCATGCAGCATGTTCTGCTGCGCACTACTGGTCGCCGCACTGGAACCGAACACAAGGTTGCTCTGCCGGTATGGCTCGACCCCAACGGTCATCGCATAGTGGTGGCCTCGTTCGCCGGCGCCAAGACCGATCCCGCGTGGTTTCTCAACCTGCTCGACCGTGAGGCCAACGCCGAAGTTTCTTGTAAATCTCAGCAGGGAGAATTTATTTCGGCTCCCGAAATACTCGACGGCGACGACTACGCCACCACTTGGGCGCTGCTCAACGAAGATCGCGCTTGGTATAACGACTATCAGGCTATAACTGATCGGCGCATCCCTCTCGTACGGCTACCCGAAACTCGCATTCCTTAAACAGTAAGGCGGCATTATGAATCGAAGCGCGATTGTTTTCGCGGTACTGATTTTTGTCAGCGGTGGACTATTGATTGGTACCCCCGCAGCAAGCGCAGGCATTTTAGGAGCGAAAGCCCCCAACGGTTGGACCGGCTTCACCACCACGCTAAAGAAAGCAAAACTTAAGCACTACACCGGATTTGCGGCCGGGTCCTTAAGTATAAAAGTAATGGGTAAAAAAGAAATCAATACGACAAGCAACGCGACTATTTATTCCAACCTCACTGCGGCCGATTCCACTGCGGCACTTAAACTTTGTAAGCGGGTGGCGGCAATTGCTAAACGCACTAAAAATCTAACCATTGCCTTTAATGTTGTAGCCGAGAACATTCCGACTAGCGATGGCTACGACGTGCAACTTAATGTCCCGAACACGGCAACCCCATTGGCAGCCATGTCGACTACCTATAAATGCACAACTATTTGATTTATTAGATAGTGAAGCCCATATTACGGGCTAATCGTCCACCTAATCCGTCGTCGCCTATCCAACTAATTCGACCGTCGGCAATAGGTTCTTCAGGATCAATGCGGCCACAAGCCAACAACATTAAAGTCAGGCTGTCAGTGTTCACCGTTACGCTCGGCTCCGCAATCTCGTCAACCAACTGCGCGCGGCCAGCAACTTCAACGCACATTCGGCGAGTTACCGGACCAGTGACATCGAAGACCACGCTCTGACCTTCGGCAAATCCGGCTCGTTTACCCACTATGTAGCCCAAACTCCGCTCGACGGTATTGAGCGCCAAGTTCGCCGGCGCGCCACCATCGTCACCGGCAATTCCTAACGGCACTCGCACATCGCGTTCATGCACCCAACAATCGAAGACGCGGATGTCCATAAAACTTCCGTAAGTACCCGGTCCAATCGGAGTCAAGCACGGCGACTCCCACTCGGTCTCGGTAATTTTAGCTAACTCGGCCCGTCGCCGATTGGTTGCCGCGATAAAACGTGCCAATACCGTAGCGGCATCAAGATCGCTCAACTCGCGATGACGGGCCACGATTTCTTCGAAGGGTGGGGGTGAATCAGCGGCGGCGGGAAACCAGCCCACCATTGCTTCTTCGACGGCGGTGAGGTGAACATAGACACTCGTTACTGTCCAGCCCGGACACAGCGCCGGCGTGGCCCATTGTTCGGGAGTCAATCTTTGACCCAACTCAATCAGTGAATCCCATACCGTGTTGAGATTTTCTAAAATTTCACTGCGGCTCATCACGAGGCGGACCTTACTGCACATTACGATCACGACCGAATGATGGAACAATGCGTAATTATTGATATCAAAAGTGGTGAAGAAAAAGCGCGGGCTGATCTACAAAGTCCGGTGCAATCCGTATTATTTCCTAGTCTCGGCTTCAGTCGCGATTTTTACGCTTGTTCTTTCACAACTTTTAGCCGCGTAACCGTCATTTAGTATCCGACTGGCATTTAGTATCCGACTGGCGCGGCGCGCGCGTTCCTGCTAGAGTGATACGCAGTTCACCGGTGAGCATATTGAAATGCCGGCAAGAACTTACGCAACGGGTAGCCGTCTCTCTTCACGTCTCCAAGTCCATTAGCTATTGCAATGGATGTCGGGTCAGTTTCACCGAGGTCGTCCCGCCCCTCGTGAGACCTATCCCCGCCCGCCAAGAAAACGGGCCAACTATTGGAGTTGTGAAATCAGTGTCATCTAACTTTGCCGACCTCGGCACCCCTAATGATCTCGTGCGCGCGCTAAGCGCGCGCGGCATCGATACCCCGTTCCCCGTTCAGGAGCTAACTCTGGCCGACGGCCTAGCCGGACGCGATGTAAGCGGCCGCGCTCCTACGGGCTCAGGTAAAACTCTGGCCTTTGGCATTCCTCTCGCCGTTCGCCTCAGTCACGCTAAGCCGCGTCGGCCGCTCGGTCTCGTACTAGTACCGACTCGCGAACTCGCGGCTCAGGTTGCCGGCGAACTTGAGTGGATCGGCGGTCCTCGCAAGTTGCGGGTGGCCACCGTCTACGGCGGTGTGGGTTACGGCCCGCAACGCAAAGCGCTCAAACGGGGCGTCGATGTCTTAGTAGCTTGCCCCGGTCGGCTTGGCGATCTCGTCGGCACCAAAGATGTAGTGCTCGATTCAGTCGAAATGGTTGTGCTCGACGAAGCCGACCGAATGGCCGACATGGGCTTTCTGCCCGAGGTGCGCAAACTTCTCGACCTCACACCCAGCACCCGTCAAACTTTACTTTTCTCGGCCACACTCGACGGCGCGATTGATACTCTCGTTCAGCGTTACCAGCGCGATCCGGTTCTCCATCAAGTGGCCGACAACCCCGACCACGCGCTCAACGCCACACACTATTTTTGGAAAGCCGAAGGCGACGACCGCATCCGCATCGTTAGCGATGTCGCGCGCGCCGCCGGAACCACTATTGTTTTCTGTCGAACTAAACGCAACGCCGACCGCGTTGCCAAACGGCTCGACCAAACAGGATTGAGCACCGCCACCATCCATGGCGGTCGCTCGCAAGGACAGCGCGAACGAGCGCTAAGGGACTTCACCGACGGGCGGGTTGAAGCGCTCGTGGCAACCGATGTGGCCGCCCGCGGTATTCACATCGATTCGGTTGCGTGTGTCGTGCACTACGACCCGCCCGCCGACACCAAGGACTATACCCACCGCTCGGGCCGTACCGCTCGGGCCGGATCGACCGGCATAGTGGTTTCGCTGGTAAGTAAAGGTCAACACCGCGAAGTATCAAGACTCCAGCGCGCGCTCAAACTCCCGTCGGGTATCGACCCGCCCAACATTAAGGAACTCCCACGCGCCGATAAGCCTGCTATCACCGGCGGAACAACTAATCAATCGGGAAGCTTTCGTTCGGAAAATAAAAAATCCGAACGGCCGCGACGGGAACGGAACTGGAAACCCGAGCACAAACGAAATTCTCAACCCGGCAACAAGTCCGCCGGTAAGATTGAATCGAGCGCGGGGCCGACGATTTCAAACGAAAACTATCGTTCAAGTAACGGCCGCAGCCACGGAGTGATCCGCTGGTTCAATGTGGGTAAGGGTTTTGGTTTCATCGCGCCCGAAAGTGGTGGTGACGATCTGTTCGTACACTTTTCGGCCATTGAGGGTACGGGCCACAAAACGCTAAAAGAAGGTCAACGAGTGGAGTTTGCTGTGGGCCCCGGTCGCAAAGGTGAAGAAGCCCGAACCGTTAAAGTTGTTTAGATAATTCGCGTTGCACTTTTATCTGGCTGATGACAATCGCGCCCGTCACTAAGGCTGAGATCACTCCTAACGATAACAAAGTTGGTACGTGATACCACTCGCTTATCGTCATCTTGAGGCCAACGAAAATAAGAATCGCGCCCAAACCGTGCGATAAATAGTGAAACCGATCTTTCGCCCCCGCCAATAAAAAGTACAGACTCCGTAACCCGAGAATAGCGAACGCGTTAGCAGCAAAAACGATAAAGGGTTCTCGACTAACTGCCAGCACGGCCGGAACCGAATCAACCGCAAAAATGACGTCGGTAAACTCAACTACTACCAATGCTGCTAGTAACGGAGTGGCAAATCGTTTACCGTTTTCGAGAATCGTAAAGTGTTGACCATTGAAGTTTTTACTTACCGGCATAAACCGACCCAACAATTTAACCGCACGATCGTGACCGGCATGGCCTTCGTCGGCGCGGTGACGGAGGACTTTTATTCCACTAATAATTAAAATAACGCCAAAAACAGTTAGCATAAAAGCGAAGCGTTCAATTAAAGCTACGCCGGCAAATATAAATATCGCTCGCAAAACTAAGGCACCGAATATCCCCCAAAATAAGACTCGGCGTTGGTATTTAGAAGCAATTCCGAAACTGGCAAAAATAATGCTCCATACGAATACGTTGTCAATGCTCAAAGACTTTTCTATTACATACCCGCTTAAATACTCTCCCGCCGCCACGCCACCGCCCAGCGCCGCAATCACCAGAGAGAAAAGCAGGCCGATCGTCACCCAAACGACTGACTCAATGACCACTCGGCGAGTGCTGAGCACATGACCTTTCCGGTGGATAAAGAGATCAGCAGCAATTAGAAAACAGACGAAGCCGACCAGCGCGGCCCACATCCAACCTTCCACAGTGAAGTTTGCGCTGGCTTCGGAAACATCTTTGACGGTCAGGGGGTTCATCAGAATCACAGTAATCTAGCCGCTCTAGAGTTTTGCCAATACTTCGCGTTCGTAACGGACCACTGCGGTAATTTGGGCGTCGGTTAAGTCGCCGCCGAACGCGGGCATTCCCGAGCGCCCCTGACGTACCAAAATTTCTTGGTCGGTTGCATCGGGAAATGACTTCAACACCCGTCCGTCATTAAACGATGGCCCGCGCCCGCCGCCGCCCGATACGCCATGACAAGACACGCAGTTAGAAGAATAAACCGAACGACCCAACAAGATTTCTTTATCTTTAGCCAACGCTCCCTTAGGCATCGGTGACCCGCCGCCCGAAGAATTGTTGGCTGAATCCACACTTCCGCACGCGCCCAAGACCAGCGCGGCCGCCAAGGCTACCAGCGCGCCGCGCCTCACCGAGAGAGGGCGCGGGCGCGAAAAGAAAATATTGCTCATAGCCGGTTAACCGTAGTCCACTCCAATTGCTATTGGAAAAGCGACTACCGGTTCCGCGACGCGGTTGCTCGTTAGAGTGGAGACGATGCCCATGCCACCGAGTTTCGAACTGGACGAATCGCAGACCATTGAGACTGGCGACGGTAAACGGAGTCATCGGGCTCACAACGAGCATTCGCAACGCCTTCAACGGAAGTTAATTACGGTTGGTGATCACGCTTGGTGTTTAATTGGCAACGGGCTTTCTAATCAGTCCTTCATAAACGCTCCGGATGGAATTATCGCCATTGACTCCGGAGAATCCATTGAAGAGATGGCCGCCGCGTTAGTAGAACTTCGCCGAGTAACTGACCAGCCAATTATTGGCGTTCTCTATACTCATTTCCATTACGTACAGGGCACCGCGGCAATTTTCAATGAGTGCCGCGATCGCAACCGTGCGGAAATGCCGCCCATATATGGCGATGAGCGTATCGATGCAAATCGGTTACGGGCAGCTACCGAAATCGCGCCGGCGTACGGGCGCGGTATCGCCGAACAGTTCGGAACGATGATGCCCGATTCAGGTCCTGATGGATTAGTCAATGTTGGCCTTGGACTCGCGTACCGAATGCGCGAGCATGCTCCGTTCACTAACGGATACATCTCGCCGACACACCCGCTGCGCGGTTCGTCTACCTTTCACCTCGGTGGGCTTGAGATTCAGGTTGAGCCCGCACCGTCCGACTCCGACGATTCGGTGACTTATTGGTTTCCGACTCTCGGTCTTGCTGTTCACAATCTCATTTGGCCCACACTTTTCAATATTTTTGCCATACGGGGTGAAGAGTACCGAGACCCACGGATTCTTTTACGCGGAATAGATCATATTCTTTCGCTAAGAGCGGATCACCTGGTGGCGACCCACGGCCCTCCGATGTCGGGGGCCGAAGAAATACGCGACCGAGTAACCAAATATCGCGACTCCATCCAGTTTCTTTGGGATCAGACCGTTCGCTGGTCGAACCGCGGAGTAACCGCGGATGAGTTGGCCTACCGAGTGGTCTTACCGGCGCTGTTTGATGAAGATTTTCTTACCCGCCAACTCTACGGCGTGGCTGAACACCACGTACGACAAATCAGAAGCGGACTGTTCGGTTGGTTCGATGGTGATCCGCAGAACCTATTTCGCATGGCACCCGAAATCAGATCGGCTCAATTCATCAAAGCCATGGGCGGCCGCGACGCGACCCGGTTACTTTGCCAAAAAGCTGCCGATGACGATCTGCGTTGGGCGCTTGAATTGGCAACTTTGTTAAGTGTGGGCGAGGAGGCAGAGCTACCGGATCGCGAGTTATTAGCTAGCGTTTTGCGCAAAATTGCCTACCGGACTACATCGGCCAATATCCGCAACTGGTGCATAACGCGTGCGCTTGACATTGACGGTGAAATTGACATGACTCGCATGCGGACACATCGCTTTTACCGCAAGCAGGTAGCAACTTGGCCAACAAGTATGACGGTGCATGTTTTACGCGTTTTAGTCGAACCCGAACGCTTAGACGATATTGATGTGCACGTTGCTTGGTTAATTGACAATGAACGCACCGGGCTTCATTTTAGAAACTTTGTCGCGTGCCCTACCGATGGCCGCGACGCCGACGGAACGGTGAGTTGTACCAAAGAAACTTGGGCAGATGTACTGGCCGAAAAACAGTCGTTTACCGATGCGGTGGCCAGCGGAAAAATTATTATCACTGGAAAAACTGAAGAAGTTGAGCGAGCGCTGTTGGCTATCGACCATCCGTCATTCCGTCCGGTGACATAAGTGGATAAGCCCAACCAACTGCCGCGACCGACTCCAGTCTTCACTGGTAAAATCGACCGCCTAATCGCCGACTCCACTCCTCGGCGATTAGAACCTCGCTACGACACGGCCGGGAAACCCAATATCTTGTTAATCATGCTCGATGATGTTGGATTTGGATCGTTCGGAACTGTTGGCGGACCAATTCCAACACCAGCATTTCAGCGCATTGCTGATAACGGACTGCTTTACAACCAATTTCACACCACCGCGTTATGCTCACCAACTCGCGCCGCGCTCCTTACTGGCCGTCAACATCATTCGGTGCACATGGGCGGCATCACCGAAATTGCCAATTCATTTCCCGGCTACGACTCGGCAATTCCCCCCGAAGCGGCGACGGTGGCCCAAGTACTACAACAAGTCGGTTACAGCACTGCCTGTTTCGGAAAATGGCATCTAACTCCGGCGTGGGAACAAAGTCCCGCCGGTCCGTTTGATCGTTGGCCAACTGGTCTGGGGTTCGATCGGTTTTACGGAATCTTGGGAGCCGAATCTTCACAATGGGAGCCGCCGGTATACGACCAGACAACACCGATTTCTCCTCATGTTGGCCGCAACGATTACCACCTCACCGAGGATCTCGCCGACCAAGCGATTGCTTGGATCCAGCGCCAGAAAGTCTCGGCCCCCGAGCGTCCGTTTTTTTGTTATTTATCCACGCCCGCGGTTCACGCACCCCACCACGCACCCCCCGACTGGATTGATCGTTTTGCCGGTCAGTTCGACGGCGGCTGGGATCAGTTGCGCCAAGAAATATACGAGCGGCAACTTTCGCTAGGCGTAATCCCGTCCGGCACATCACTGACTAATCGGCCATCAGAAATTCCGGCGTGGTCCGACTATCCGCCGCGGTATCGACCCGTGGCCACGCGACTTATGGAATGTTTTGCGGGTTTTCTTAGCCACACTGATGCACAAATCGGTCGAGTTATCGACGCAGTAGATGAGCTGGGAATTCTCGATAACACTCTCATCATCTACATCAGCGGAGATAACGGAGCGTCGGCCGAGGGCACAATTCATGGCGCGTGGAGTGCGCCCTCATTTCAAAACGGTGTGCCCGAAGATCCAGAATGGCTGCTCGAACATATTGAAGACTTCGGCACCAGCCGATGCGAAAACCATTACAACGCCGGGTGGGCGTGGGCGCTTGACGCGCCGTTTCAGTGGATGAAACAAGTTGCCTCGCATTTTGGTGGAACTCGCAACGCGATGGCGGTTTCGTGGCCTAATCAAATAGCGACCGCCAGAGAATTACGAACGCAGTTTCACCATGTTGTTGATATCACCCCTACGATTTTCGCGGCGGTTGGTATAGAACCGCCGGCGGTCGTCAACGGGATCACCCAGATGGAAATCCACGGAATACCGATGAACTACTCCTTCAGCGCCGACGGAACCAGCAGCCGCACGACCCAATATTTTGAAATTCTTGGAAACCGGGCGATTTACCACGACGGCTGGATCGCATCTTGTTTTCACGGACGAGTGCCGTGGATTCGATTACAAGGTCTTGAATTTGATGGACCTCAAGAAGTTTGGGAACTCTACGACATCCGCAACGATTTCTCGCAAGCCCACGACCTTTCGTCAACCTACCCCGAGATTCTAACTAATCTGCAGAGACTATTTCATGAAGAAGCCAATGATTTTGGCGTGTACCCGCTACGCGATGCGGGATCTCCGCGCCAAGGTGAATATTCGGTGCCGTCATCGCTTGGCAATACACCGGCGATGACTTACACCACCGCGCACGTGCGCATGCCTGAAAGTTCAGTTGTCAATTTAAAGAACTGTTCATGGAAAATCTCCGCCCGCGTTGAAATCTCTGAAGTCGAGAATGGGGTTATCGCTTGCCAAGGTGGCAATATGGCGGGGTGGTCTATGTACCTAATCGATAGTTGTCCGGAGTTTATTTATAACTGGTTTGGTCACGAACTAAGCGTGGTAAAAGATTCCCAGCCGTTAGCGATCGGTCCCCACCAGATCGACGCCATCTTCGACTACGACGGCGGTTTTGGTGCGGGTGGAGAACTGCTATTGGTAGTCGATGATTCTCCCGTCGCCCATGTTCGCATTGAGAATACGGTGCCGCTGGTCTTTTCGATGAGCGGTGAAACTTTTGACGTTGGAATCGATACGGGTTCGCCAGTGGGAAATTACCCAAGCGAGTTTCCGTTTTCCGGCATTATCGATACCGTTGTGCTTGAACGACTTAATGAACCAGACCCCGCGGTAAAAGCAGCCGTGGCCGAAGGGTTATTTAGAGCCAGTCTCAGTACACAATAACTGAATTTTATTTTGGGGCGTTATTAAACAAACTGAATACTTCGTCAAGTTTCAGTGAACCCAACCCGCTGGCCGCGTCAAAGTTTGCTCGCGCGCGACCCGGCTACCGAGCCTCAGGATCACCTCGCGAATCGGGGGCCACCGCGGTCGCCCGGCCAGCGGGATCCACCAATCGTGTCGGCATAGGGCCAAAACGCGATCGGGTCGAGTGGCCCTTCGAGCGTGATCGCCCGCGACTTGTAGATCGGGGTCACGAGGCGGGTCGAGAGCAGCTCAACCATCGGCAAGAGGTCGGTGTACGGGTCCCACGGGCTGTCGGCGAGTTTGAGCGTCCCGTCGACCTCCTCGGCGAAAGCGGTGTCGTTGGTCTGCGCGACGCGTACGACGTGCGGCGCGAAGTCGTAGCTCTTCTCGACTCCGCCCACAGCGCGCGACACTTTTATCCACCACTCGTTCTCCGAGTATTCGCCCGACGGATCGTCCACCGCACCGGTGACCTGGCCGTCGAACTCTAGGAACGTATACCCCTTGTGCGTGCACCGGGCGTGCACGGTGTCGTCGAGGCGGTAGTAGCGGATGGAGCACGGGAACTTCGGTTGCCCGTTGATCTCCCGGCTGATGAAGATCGCCGCCTCCTGATCGATGCCGAGCCCGAGGCTATAGAAGCCGGCCATCCCGTTGTACTCGGCCTCGACCTTCGTCGAGACGCCGTACTCGGGCTCGCCGTTCACCGGCACGTTGTAGATGTTGATGTGGACGTGGGGGTTCGCACCCGGGGTGATGCCGGGGGGCAACAGGTCGGCAATCTTGTCCGGTTCGCTCCGATAGACGATCTTCAGGAGAGGCCAGCCGGAGATCTCTCCGGGGTTGATGCGTGGTCCGTCGGTCGTCGTCATGATGGGCTCCTCTGGGTCGTTGCGGTCATGGTCGGATCAGGTCGTCGGGCACGGATGCCGCGGCGGTGTCCGAGGCGGCTGGTTGCGGATGAGCATCATGGTCTGTCATAATGCGCATGTCGCATTATGACAGCGCTCTATAGGCCGGGCAAGACCCGTTCACCGGAGGAGTCCCATGAACAACCCGCTCGAGGGCATCGACACCAGTAACGCCCCGTACGTCATCGTCTCGTCGGACACCCACGCCGGGCTCCCGGTCGAGGAGTACCGCCCGTACCTGGAGTCGAAGTACCACCCGCAGTTCGACGTCTGGCTCGAGGAGCGTCACGAGAACCGGCGGGTCAGCGAAGAGGTGAACGGCGAGTACATCGCCCAGTGGGAGGGCGACAACGCCGAGGGGCTTCGGGGTGCGTTCGATCCCGAAGTGCGCGACAAGGAGCTTGACGCCGACGGGATCGCCGGCGAGGTGATCTTCGCCGACGGCGACGCGGTCACCGGCATGGAGTCACCACCGTTCGGTGCGGGCCTCGCGGCGGGCCAGATCACCGACCCCGCGCTCGCCTTTGCCGGCGCCCGAGCCCACAACCGGTGGCTCGAGGAGTTCTGCGCGACCAACCCGCCCCGACGCGCCGGCGTGGCGCTCGTCCCTATCATCCACGACGTCGCCGAGTCCGTCCGTGAGGTCGAACAACTCGCGGGCAAGCCAGGCATCAAGGGCATCATGGTGCCGACGATGTGGCACGACAACCCGTCGTACGGCACCGATCACTACGACGCGGTGTGGGAGGCGTGCGCCGACGCCGGCCTCGTCGTGCACACCCACTCCGGCGAGGCCGACTTCCCCAGTTATGGGGAGAACGTCGTGCAGTACATACTCGAGGTACCGTTCTGGACGCACCGCGCGCTCTGGCAGCTGATGCTCTCCGGCAAGTTCGATCGCTTCCCGAAGCTCAAGTACGCGGTCGTCGAGTGCGGCTCGTACTGGATCGGCGACCTGCTCTGGAAGGCCGACTCCACCTTCGGTGGCAACGACACCAAAGTGAAGAAGTTGTCGGCGCGTACGAAGGGCCTCATCAC
>JBCKKA010000031.1:0-15777 GCA_038904515.1 Acidimicrobiia bacterium
CATACCGACACCGCTCACCATGCCGTACGAGCCCGGATCGCTACGCAACTTTTCGACCATGGTTGCGATTGAGTGGGTCATGTAGTCACTCCCTGCCCCACCGTGATAGGGAAGCCCGCCGGTAACGGTAAGCGGTCGAGAATCGCCGGAAGTAATTCCTAATACATCGCGAGCGAAATTGACCGAGCTTCCAAAACAACTGTAAAGGTCTAGATGCGCGACATCGTCGGCTCCAATTCCAACAATTCGGAGTGCTTCGTTGGCGGCGGCAGCCATGGCCGGCGACTGGGCGAGATCAAGGTGTTGAGCTACATAGACAGGGTCGGTGGCGTAGCACCAACCGCGAACGTAGACCCGCCGATCCTTCGGCACGCCCAACGCATCGGCCTGTTCATGGCTAGTAAGCAAAAGCGCCGCGGCCATATCGACATCCATTACCGACACCATGTATTTCGTGTACGGGTAGCCCACCATTCGATTATCGGGGCAGGGTTGAACTATCTCTTCCACCGATCGAGCAATACGAAACCAAGCGTCTTGGTTATCGGCGGCGATTTTGGTCATCGGAGAAAACATCTGCCCGAGTTCGGTGCGGTAATCATCGAGGCCGGTTCCTCGTGCGGCTCGGCGCGCGTTGTCAAAAAGCGCGAAAGTCAGCCACGCTTGGCTAACTTCATGCGCTAGTTCCGACGAGTTGAACGGGGCCTCCCACGGAAACGGGCGCTTATCCGCCGGAGGAAACGAGTAGACCGGAGAATTGCCGTTTTTCTTGAACGCACGCTTAGTCGCCAAAGCTTCGGCGCCCACAATCAAGGCAGAATTCGATGTACCGGCCAAAATGCGCGCGGTCGCGTCTTGAAGTAAAACCTGCGGAGTAGTTCCGCCAATACCAGAATATTCCGAGCGGGTTGGTGTTGCTTTTAGTTTTTCGGCCAAACGAGCCGGAGCGTTGTCGTACTGCCAAGTTTGACAATAAACAACATCAATCGAATCGAGTGATTCAAGCACTGCGGTCGCACCGCTATCGTCGGCCGCAGCCCGAGTGACGGTTTCCCACATCTCCAGCGGTTCCGGTGCACCGTCAACCCCCACTTCTGACGGATGCCAAGTTCGGTGACCAACGCCAATGAGACACGGCGTGCGAGGGTTGATCATTTAGATTGCCATACTGGTGGTCGCTTTTCGGCAAAAGCTTTAGGGCCTTCTTTGGCATCTTCACTCTGAAATATCTTGCTCGACAACTTGCTTTCTTTTTCGAACGCGGTCCGCAATTCGGTAGTAAGACTTTCAAGAATTTCAACCGCAAACGCGACTGCTTTTTGCGCAGTATCCGAATCGTTTTTGTTCGAACCGTCAAGATTTAAATTTGTCAAAATATTCTTCAATTCTTTAGCAGCATTACGAATCTGTTTAATCTCATCTTCATCGTGATAAAGACCTTGGAGCGCGCTCTGCTTAGTGGCCTGAACTGCTAACGGTGCATTAGCAATAATTCGCTGTGCATATTCGCGCGCGGTATCCATTAGTCGTTCGCGTGGCACTACTGCATTTAACAAGCCCATCTCGTAAGCCCGTTCGGCCGGAATAAGATCAGCACACAAAAGAAATTCCATTGCCAGCGGCCAAGAGATTTGCCGAGGCAAGCGAACGGTGGTTCCTCCACCGGCGAATAACCCTCGCTTTGGTTCCATAACGGCAAATTTTGCTTCGGGGCACGCGATACGAATGTCGGTACCACCCAACATTTCCATTCCGCCCGCAGTACAAAAACCATTAACCGCGGCGATGATGGGTTTGTATAACTCAACGTTGCGTAAAACTGCTTTCACTCCGTCGTCGAGGCGAAATCCGTCAATCTCGGTTATCCCTTGCTCGGCGATTTGTTTTTGTAATTTAGTAATAGCGGGAATGTAGGTTTTTAAATCGGCACCGGAAAAAAATGAGCCTTCGACTCCAGTGATAATTGCGACCCAAGCATCGTCGTCGGCCCCAAAACGTTCCCAGGCTTCACGCAAAGCTTTGAAGTGCTCCATATCGGCGGCGTTGCGAGCTTCGGGCCGATCAATGGTGATGACGACGATATGGTCTTCACCTTTCTCGTAGTGAATTGCCATTTTTCCTCCTCTAAAAACCCGACTGTAAAAATCAGGATAAAAACCAGGATTAGCCGTCACCACTCGTCTAAACCTGACACCATAGTCAGTTTTATGACCGGCTCCGGTATCTATGTGACCCGGTATCTATGTGACCCGGATGTCAGGTTCATGGAATGATCACCCAGTGAGTAAACCGACCGCACTAGTCACCGCTCCGTTTCGAGGCGCGGGGCTCGATACTCTCCTCACCATCGCGGAGGTTGTCCTCGACCCTTGGATCGACCACTACCCGCTCCGGTTGCTCGACGGCGACGGACTCGCAGAGATGGTGAGCAAGACTAAGGCAGAAATACTGATCGTTGAATCGGATTTTGTTAACGGCGCCGTACTCGATTTTCCCCTATTAGCCATCGGATCTTGTCGGGGCGATCCCAACAACATCGACATCGCTACTGCTACTGCTCGGGGAATACCGGTACTGCGCGCACCCGGACGCAACGCTGATGCCGTCGCCGAAATGACTGTTGCCTTATTGATGGCAGTCAATCGCAGTGTGGTGGCGGCCGACCGTGATGTACGCGCCGGTAAAGTTTACCAAAAGGGAACAATTCCTTATCAGCGATTCCGCGCTTGGCAACTAGCGGGAAGAACCGCAGGGATTGTTGGTTTAGGTGCCGTTGGTCGAGCAACGAAGTGGCGACTCGAAGGTTTAGGAATGCAAGTCATAACTTACGATCCTTACGCGTCCGACGCGACTCATTCTCTAGACGATCTTTTGGCCGAGGCCGATGTTATTTCACTGCATGCCGCAGTAACGCCTGAAACTGCCAATATGATTAGCGCCGACCAGTTTTCTAAAATGCGCGAAGGCTCCCTATTTATAAATTCCGCGCGTGCCCAGCTTCACGACACTGATGCGTTGGTAGCGGCTTTAGAATCTGGACACTTAGGCGGCGCGGGATTAGATCATTTTGTAGGAGAAAATTTGGCGATCGATCATCCGCTATGCGCAATGAGCAATGTAGTTTTAACTCCTCATATCGGTGGTGCTACTTACGATACCGAGGCAAATCATTCAATCATGATCGCCGACGGATTGGTTACTCTGTTTTCGGGCGGACAGCCCGCTAATCTTGTCAATCCGGAGGTTCTTAAATCGTGACCGATATCACCATGACTGCTGCTGAAATTAAGGACCAAGTTCTTTGGGTCGCCCAAGAAATGCTGCGGTCGGGATTAGTCGAAGGTACGGCAGGTAACCTCGGTGCGCGACTGCCCGACGGTAACGCGGTCTTAACTCCATCATCAATCGACTACACCACCATGACTCTGGCCGACCTTGTGGTCTGCGATCTTGATGGCAATGTTTTAGAAGGCGATCGCAGTCCGACGACCGAAAAGGCTCTTCATTTATCAGCGATGAAACGCCATCCCGATATCAACGCCACCATGCATTGTCACGCCAAACACGCCACCATGTTTGCCCTTGTTCGACGACCGATACCGGCGGTGATTGAAGAGTTCGCGGTCTTCGTAGGTGGCGACGTTGAAGTGGCCGACTATAAACCCACTGGGAGCGACGAACTGGCCGAAGAAATTGCGGGGCGCGTGGGTGAAAAGGCTTGCGTATTGATGGCCAACCACGGGCTCTTCGCGGTGGGGTCGACGCCTAAATCGGCTCTCCATGTCGCGGCGCTGGTCGAACGCACTGCCGAAATCTTGTGGGGAGCAGAAAAGCTCGGTGAAATCGTTCCCTTACCGGCTAAAACTGCCGAGCAATTCGCGAGTTACTACCGTTACGGACGCACCGGAAAGTTTTAACTCGTATCCGGTTTAGCGCTTGCGCACCATCGTTAAGCCGTCGCCGATGGTAAGTAGTACGACATCTACTCGATCGTCGGTCGCTAATTTTTCATTGAATAACTTGATAGCCAAAGTGTCGGCTCCGGAATCGGCGGGGTCTAAAACTGCTCCCGACCAGAGCGTGTTGTCAACGAATAAAACCGCATTTGGACGCATACGCAGCAGAATTTCCTCGTAATACTCAGAGTACGACCCCTTGTCAGCATCGATAAAAGCTAAATCGACTGTCTCGTCGCGCGGAAGGGCGCGCAAAGTTTCTCTTGCGGGAGCAATAACTAAATCAATTCGATCGTCCACCCCCGCACGGCTCCAAGCCTGGCGGGCAATTGTTGTCCATTCTTCGCTGACATCACAACAGAGCAAGCGACCTCCGGGCGCAAGACCGCGCGCGATGCAAAGTGATGAGTAGCCGGTAAAGGTTCCCACTTCGACCGCATTCTTCACACCGAGAGCGGCGGTAATTAAAGTCATGAACGACCCTTGCTCAGGAGAAATCTGCATGCCGATGAAATCGGCGGCTTGAGTTGCAGTTTCGGATACCAACCAATCGGCGATTTCGTCGGTTGGAGTGCTGTGAGCAATCAAATAGGAATGTAATTCCGGAGTAAGAAAAAATGATTTGGGCTGGTCGGTCATTAGTTAAGACTAGCCAAATTTGACCATGACGCAATTTAGTAGTGGCGCGTCAGGGAACGTATTGACCCAAGAACACCGCTATCGAAATGGCGAATAAACCAATAATCGAAAAAATTGAGAAGATACGCCGAACCCCCGTTATCTCGGTTACAAGCCCTAACCCGATGATTAGCGGGAATGTAGTGAAGGCGTATCGCTCAAACGAAGATGAGTTCTGGGCGGTCATGCCTAAAAGAATTGCTACTAAACCGTAAGCCGCGTAAGAACTTGGTAGGCGACGAGAAACTACTCCCACCAAAATTAACGCTACGGCAATCCAAATTAAGTAGCGAACAGCCCGGCCGCTGCTTTGCACTAAGTCGGCTCCGAAAGTGTCGGCGATCGCTTGGCCTAATCGAGTGAACGGATCGGTGGTGCTACCTCGTAAATTATCTTTGGCTTGCACATTGAAGGCAGTAAAGAGTCCGCCAAACTTATTATCGACCCATACGAGGTAAGCCCCCATGCCGACTATTGGGGCCAATACGGCACCTAAACGCGCCACCCGCTCTTTTAATACTGCTACTAGAGGAAAGCCGCGCGCGCCTTCTATTAACGCAGGAAGCACCAGAAGAACTCCGACGGGCCGAGTGGCTCCCGCCGCCAGACCTAACGCGGCGGCAATCCACCACCGCCGCGAACGCAACGCGAGGAACATGCCGATAGCGAAGACCAATAGCAGACTTTCGGCGTAACCCAAAACGAGCACTAACGATGTCGGGAATACCGCTAAGTACCAAACCGACCTTCTCGCCAAATGAGGGTCATCGGTTTCGTTCAGAACCAGCCGATGCAGAAGGCCGCCCGCTATCAAAGCCGCTCCGTTGGCAATTAGTAATAAGGCGATGTCGGCATGACCAAATAGCACCCATCCAAGACCCCGACCCGACAACGGATAGAGAGGAAAGAACCGCAAAACTTCACGCGGTAATTGACCGTAACCAAGCTCGGCAATTGCTCGGTACCAGCTTCCGTCGTAAACGAATAATCCTTGGCGAACCTTGTCGGCATCGCCTAACTTGTCGGGCCCCGAAGCCAAAATATGCGCAACCGCCAAAGAAAAACCAACTACGACTCGAGAAAATATCCACGGACCGATAGCGGCGCGCAGGTCGCGAGTAACGAACTCGCTGGTAGTTTTATCGGGCAATTTTAATTACTCTAATTTTTAGCATCAATAAAATTCCACCACTGCAGTTCCACCATCATCGGAAGAAGAAATCCGATATAGATGGAAGTAATCGTCAAAACCTCAAAGTCGTCAGTCTTCTTATCGATAATTTTCACACGGGCATCGTGGTGTTGATAGGCCTGAGCCCGATGCCATACTTCGTCGAGATCGGCTTCAGCACTTACCGACATCCCGTAATGATCCATAGCGGGAGCCGTCATGGGTTTATCGTCAGCAATCAAAAATACAAACTGTTCGTAGGTATGACACGAGAGCACCAGTCGTTCGCGATCGAGCGTCATCGTGGGCAACTCTTCCCAACCGAATACTTTTCCATAAAAATCAATAATTGCCGATCTATTTTCTTCATTGAGCAATTCGGCCGACACGCTCATAGCAACATGATTGAACTGGGGAGCACGATGAGGAGAATATTCAATCGTCATCAGGATTAACCGTTAGGAGTAACCATAACTTTGGCGGCCAAGTCGCCTCGAGCCAAGCTCTCAAGAGCATCGAATAGCCCTTCGAGGGGAACCGCTTCGGGCTCAATCAGTAACTCGATAGGGAAGCCCGGAGTAGTCAACATTTCTAACGCGCGTTCAAAGCCGTCGGGATCGTAAACAAACGAACCGGTAATCATCAACTCGTTGAGCAAAATGCGATTGGGATCGAATCGGGGCGCTTCGATGCCGGCGCCCACTAGAACCATAATCCCACCTCGTTGCAATTGAGCAAGCCCTGTTTCCATCGCGCGACGATTGCCCGAACATTCAAGAACAACATCAAACGGATTGTCGATGATCTCAGTTGGAAATGTTGGTACCACCATTTCTTCGGGAGCTATCACTTGGGCACCCAACAACTCGCCTAACTTTCTGCGCTTGGCGTGAGGTTCGCTCAGCACGATGTCTTCGATGCCGCGCGCCCGTGCGGCGGCGATGCTTAATGCGCCGATTGGCCCGCCCCCAGTGATCAATAACCGTTGTCCAGGTAAAACACCGCTTCGATTTATTCCGTGTAGCGCCACTGCTAATGGTTCCGCGAGGGCCGCACCTCGAGTGTCAAGACCGTCAGGAATGGCTAGTAACAAATTTTCACTTACCCGCACGTATTGAGCGAAGGCACCGTCGGCATTGACCGAAACTCCTGGGGTACTCCGACCCGAACACAACGATGGCCGACCCGATTGACAAAAGTTGCATACACCACAGCGGGGAGTCGGACCGCCGACTGCGGCATCACCGATACTCCAATTTTTTACTTTTGGTCCAGTGGCAACTACCCGTCCAGAAAATTCATGACCTTCTACCGAACCGGACTGACCCCAGCCTTCAAGGACAAAATGAATATCACTGCCGCAAACCCCACAAAAATCGACTTCGAGCAATACGTCGGTATCCCCCAGCTCGGGAACCGGTCGATCTTCGACTTCAAGTTCTCCTTTACGGTAATAAACCGATGCTTTCATGGCAGCGGGAAGTTCGTTACTCATAAGACTGAAATCATTGCCGGTGGCACGACTGTGGTCAACCGTTATTCGCGGGTGGCAAAGTTTGCCCGATGCGTTCATAGGCGGAGTCGGGAATCGCGTTCACATCTTTATAAACATGGTGCACACACGGCTCACCGGGATTCTCGGGTGGGTACTCAATGCTCGTAGGAGTTCCACCCCATTCGGTCGGTTGGATCTCATTATTAACTGAACAGTGGGCGCAGTAAACCCAAAGTGTGTCGCGCGAAAATGTGCGGGGGCTCGATTCGTTGAGAGTCAGATAGGCATTTTCGCCTTCGTAGCGGCCATCGTCGATTAATTTTCCACCACTTCCACATTTAAACGAAAGGATGATTTTTTCTTCGTCTTCCTCAACCTCAACCTCGCCAAAATTCGCGACCATCGCGCGAGCAATCACTTTGGCTCGCAACGCCGCGGGGAGATCGCCCCACTCAGTATCCGTCGTACGGCGCGGTTTAACGAACTCGTCACCGGTCTTACGCAAAGCGCGCTCAACTGCGGGCTCTCCCAGTTCTTCGCCGATAAAGGTAAGTAGCGAAGTGATCCAGTTGATTGAATAGTCCTGCAGACTTGACCACTGAGCTACTGCTTTGTCGATAAGTACTTCGGCCGCGTCCGGATCGCCCGCCCGCACGGCTGATTTTGCTTGTTCCCACAGCGGGGTGCGCATTTTTTCAATTTCTTGGTCTGAAAGCTCCGGATCGTTCACAGTTTTCGTGTCAACTTTCTGGTGGTTAGATAAACCTATTTGCGCGGTAAGCCCAGCACTCGTTCAGCAATAATGTTGCGCTGGATTTCGCTAGTTCCACCCGGAATCGTTCCGCCGAACGAACGAAGGTAAGAAATGATCCACGATCCTTTATGCCACATGCGAGGACCCATGACTTCGGTATCGATTGCTTCGATTCCTTGACACTCGGCACCGTAAGCCAGTATTTCTTGAAGAGTTTCGCTGCCATAGAGTTTGAGTAGAGAATGTTCGGGCGCGGCACTCCCCCGCATGAATTTAGAAAATCCTCGGTAACCCATAAGAGTGAGGGCTTCAGAATCGACATGAAAACTCGCTATCGAATCGCGAAATCGTTGATCTTCTTTTCGGGGTCGGCCGTCGGCGCCGGGCTTATCGCCAAGCGCGATAAGTGCTTCGAGGGCTAGCATTACGGCGTAGGCGTAATCGATCCAGAGCATCGCCCGCTCATGGCCCAGCGATACTTGGGTAAGTGCCCATCCTCGATTTAAATCACCAAGGAGATGCGACTTAGGGACAGCAACGTCGGTGAAAAAGACTTCGTTGAAGTCGGTGTAATCGGGATCGGTTAACTCCGCGAAGGGCCGCGCTTCAATACCAGGAGACGACATATCGATCACCAACGCGCTAATCCCTTTGTGTTTAGGCGCATCAGGATCGGTGCGAACAAAACACAAACACCAATCTGAATGGTGCGCGCCCGATGTCCAGACTTTCTGGCCATTAACAATAAATTGATCACCATCTAACGTGGCACGAGTACTGAGCCCCGCGAGGTCGCTACCCGCGCCCGGCTCGCTCATTCCTAAACACCAACCGATCTCAGCCCGCAGAGTAGGAAGCAGCCACCGTTCTTTTTGTTCAGGAGTCCCATAATCCCGAATACTGGGAGCAACAATTCCTAATCCTTGCGGATTGAGAGTACGAGGAATTTGTCGCCGCTTCATTTCTTCGAAATAAATCATCTGCTCCGAGGCGTCGGCGTCACGTCCACCGAGTTCGGCTGGCCAACCCGGAACCAACCAGCCCGCATCAAACAGTTCGCGCTGCCACTTACGCGCCCAATCGGGAAGATCGGCGCTAGAGAGGTGCGGTTGGTCAAGAATTTCGCGACTCGGAGCGTGGCGGTCGAGCCAAGTCGTTAACTCCAGGCGAAACGCCTCGTCTATTTCGCTGGCGCCTAATTTCATGAGGTAAACGGCAGCCAGTTATGCACGGTCTCAGCGGCGCTGGGTCAGTAGTAGCGCCCCGGCCATCGGGCCCCCGCCCGCGCACGCCACCGCCACTTCCGGGTCGCCGGCTACTTGACGCATCCCGGCTTCATTCCAAAGTTGTACGCAGGCTTCGTGAAGAAATCCAAAACCGTGCAGTCGCCCCGCCGATAGTTGTCCACCGTGAGTATTGAGTGGCAATTCGCCGTCGCGTGCGATACGACTACCGCCTTCGACGAAAGGACCCGACTCCCCTTTCCCACAAAAACCCATGGCTTCGAGCCAAGTCATGGCGATGAAAGAAAATCCGTCGTACATCTCGGCCAATTGCACATCGGCCGGCACTAGATCGGTGCGTTCCCACATCTGAGTGCCGGCATCGCGCACCGCCATGGTGGTCAAATCATCGAATTGGTCCCATGATGGTCGGCCGTGCAAAGCAGTACCTACGGCTTCAACCTGAATCGGGACTTTACGCAAGTCGGGAACGGTATCGATCCGAGAAACTATTACTGCGGTGCCACCGTCGCAAGGAACATCACAGTCGTAAAGACTCAACGGCGTTGAGATCATCCGCACATTTAGATAATCGTCCATCGTCATCGGATCACGATAAATCGCGTTGGGATTAAGGGCCGCATTCTTGCGCGCGTTTATCGCGATTTGTCCAAGTTGTTCGCGTGTAGTTCCGTATTCATGAAAATGTCGAGTGGCCATCATGGCTATCCACATAGCCGCCGACGGTGCTTGGTACGGCAACACCCACTCCATAAACCCGCTAGCCCGATAACTCGAACCGGAGCCGCCGCCAGAAGGCATAACTGCGGACCGACCTTTATCACCCTGAGCGCTTCCTTCCCAAACACTGCGAAAACACAAAACATGCTTGGCCAATCCCGCCGAAACTGCCAGACACGCGTTAATGACCGCACCGAGCTGTGAAGGCAACTCCATCGCGCCCGTCCACCAATTCAAGTTGAGTCGTAACGCATCGTGCACTTCAGTAATACCCGCACCCGAAAATCCCAGTGGTGATTCTATGCCGCCAGGATAAGTAGACAGTCCGTCGATGTCGGCCACAGTAAGGCCCGCGTCATTAATGGCCGCCAGGCACGCATCGAGGGTTAACTCAAGTGGATCGCGAAATAGCCGGCGGCCAATATCCGATTGACCGGCACCCGAAATCACCGCACGCCGTTCGCCTAGCAGATCAATAGTTTCGGCTGATTCACGGGAGTTCATTTAGTGGCGCTTTCGTCGGGTGTGAATAGCGGAATCCAAACTTCTTCATCGACATGGGGCTCAAAAATAACCCGCACTGGCATTCCGATTTTTACCGCTTCGGGTGCGCAGCCCACAATGTTGGTAGTTAAGCGCAGGTCGTCTTGCTCAATACACTGCACGACCGCGAGAACAAACGGAAGGTCAAGCCCCGGCATCCACGCTTGATAGTTAAGGGTAAAAGTCAATACTTCGGCTTTACCCGACACCGCTTCTATGACAAGATTTTTAGTTAAACACTTCGGACATAAAACGCTCGGTGGGTGAATGTAATAACCGCAGTCGGAACAGCGTTGAAATCTGAGTTCGCCGTCGCGTCCACCGCGCCAAAAATGCTCGTTGCGGTCACCAACTCGGGGCAAAATCCGAAACGGAACTTCAGTGCTCATGCGTCGCCATCGTCTTCGATTTCCATCGCGCCCGCGGCGTCGAAACCTTCCTTGGTAAACGGAATCGCTTCGGCTGCGGGTAATAAACCGAATCCGGGCACAGTGAGCATTACCGATCCGAGTACTTCATCCCACGACGCTCCCACTTCACGCGCTAAACCCGCATGGCGCGCCACTCCTTCGCCGTTGCGCAAAATAACGCCACACGCCAGTCGGATAAGTTCGTGAGTCTTGCGGTCGGGCGCGGATAGCGAATCCACTTGGGCCATCCAAGCGCTCTGGGCTTCGTGCAACGCGGGGAAAACATCGTGGATGGGCTCCTCGAAAGGAAAGTTCCAGTCCGATTGCCTAGTCAAGTGTCGATCTCGCTTTCTAGTGATTGGTGATGGGAAGCGTGCCCGCTAACTGACACTGCTGTCAACTTCATCGTAGCGGGTGGGCTCAGTGCGCATCTAGTGTTTGGGTTATGGCGCGTGATTATTCGGCACTGCTTAGCCCCGCCCACACTGCGGTCGTCACTATGGAGTTACAAAATGGAGTCGTAGGCGATACCGCTTCCATCCGTGCTCTGGCCGACGAGGTGGCTCTCACCAACCTTGTCGCTAATGCGGCGCGCTTGGTTATCGCCGCGCGCCGGGCTGGAGCCGCGGTGGTTCATTGCCTGGCCGAATTCAGCGCCGACCCCAGTGCGATGCGAACGAACGCTCCACTACTTCGAGCTTTAGCCCAAGGTGAACCGAATCTCATCGTCGGAACTGAAGCAGCTCAATTGGTTGCTGAATTGGGTCCCGAACCGGGCGACGCAATTTCCACTCGGCGCACTGGGCTCACCCCGTTTCCCGCTACCGACCTTGACCAAACTTTGCGTGACCGAAATATAAAAACCATCGTGGTAGCGGGAGTCTCAATAAATATCGGCATAACCGGATTAGCCATGGTGGCCGTCGACCTCGGTTACGAAGTGGTTTTAGCAACCGACGCGATAGCCGGAGTGCCGCGAGATTACGGCAATTCGATGATCGAACACACACTCAGAGCGCTCTGCACTTGTTTGACTACCGAAGAAATTGTTGCCTACTTCGACAATCAATCCCAGCTCTAGATATATGGAGGCGGCGGCGGGAATCGAACCCGCGTCCAGGGTTTTGCAGACCGACACCCGACGTGTCGGTCCGTCCGGGCGGGTGATGGAAAGTGCGGCTAACCAGCACGTTCGCGCCTCCCCAGCAAAACACGGTATCGCCCTGTCCGGGCCGGTGAAGATCCGTACGTTTGCGTCGCGTTTGCACATCGATGCGACTCGCAGTGCTCGGAAATGCCCCTTGAACAACGGCCGCGTGCAGCGCGGCTTAGCCTGGATCCACCGTTTGGCGGGGGTGAGTGGGTGCGCGTATCCGCGAAGGATGCCCTCTGAGCAGGGAAAATGGTGGTTGCGACGCCAACCGTTTCGTCTGCCAGGAGGGCACCTTCTTGAGGGCATCTTCGCGCAGCCGGAACCGGTTCGTGGTGACCTTCGATGATGAGCACATGATCGCGAACGCGGGGCTGGTGTTGCCGGCGACGTTGGGAGCGCGTTTGGGGCTCGAGACCACCGCGAACGAGATGCTCAATCTGGGTGACCGTCCGGGCGCGGCACGCCCGGCTTCATCACCAACGCCGACCACCTCATCGACCCGCCCACGAACCCCAACCAGCCTGAACACCACCACCCATCGGTGGATCCATGCTAAGTTTTTGCCATGAACGTCGGCAAAGAAGCGGTCGGTCGCGTATCGCGACGCCGTACGCCTTGGCTCCTCGCCGTGGCCGGCATCCTCGTTGCCGGTTGTCTGCCGATCGCGCCCGCGCCACTCCCGTCGTGTGCCGGGCGCGATTCCACAATCAACATGGACAACCCGCAATCCGGAGTACGACTCCAGACGGGCCGATCGTTCTCGATTTGCGGAACAGGATTCGGTTCGGGCCGCAGCGTTGTCTTCACACTTCATTCGACCCCGATTCCACTCGGCGGACTCAACACCGATGGGTCAGGGCTCGTCACAGGAACTCTCTCGATTCCAGCCGATGCTCCCGAAGGCGCTCACACCATAGTGGGGGATTCGGGGATCAAATCGCAATCGGTGCCCGTTACCGTGCTCTCGGACATCACGGCACCGCAGCTTGCGTCGTTCTCGCTCTCACCCACATCGATCAACACCGGCGCCGGACCCGCGACGATCACCGTCACCGCCGGAATCACGGACGACCTCTCCGGAACCATGAACGGCATCTCAAGTTTATTGAGTCAAGTTCGCTTCCAAAGCCCTAACGGGCAGCTCGCCGGTGTCAGTTTCAACTACGCGGACCGAATCTCAGGAACGCCGACCAACGGAACCTTCCAGTCCAACATGACGATCCCCTTCCTCGCCGAGCACGGCACCTGGACCATCGAGTACATATACCTCATCGACGAGGTCGGGAACTCCAGGTGGCTCTCAGCTGCTCAACTCCGCGCACTCGGATTCCCAACCACATTCGAACAGACAAGCCCTGGCGACATCACGGCACCGCAGCTGGTGTCGTTCTCGCTCTCACCCACATCGATCAACACCGGCGCCGGACCCGCGACGATCACCGTCACCGCCGGAATCACGGACGACCTCTCCGGGAACTACGCAACCGACGTTCTCTTCCAAAGCCCTAACGGGCAGTTCGCCTATGCCAGCTTAGCCAACACGGACCGAATCTCAGGAACGCCGACCAACGGAACCTTCCAGTCCAACATGACGATCCCCTTCCTCGCCGCCCACGGCACCTGGACCATCGAGTACATATACCTCATCGACGAGGTCGGGAACTCCAGGTGGCTCTCAGCTGCTCAACTCCGCGCACTCGGATTCCCAACCACATTCAAACAGACAAGCCCTGGCGACATCACGGCACCGCAGCTGGTGTCGTTCTCGCTCTCACCCACATCGATCAACACCGGCGCCGGACCCGCGACGATCACCGTCACCGCCGGAATCACGGACGACCTCTCCGGGACCGGGAACGACGGTGGGAGGTTATATGGTGAAGTTCGCTTCCTAAGCCCTAACGGACAGCTCGCCGATGCCACCTTCTACGGTGCGCGAATCTCAGGAACGCCGACCAACGGAACCTTCCAGACCAACATGACGATCCCCTTCCTCGCCGAGCACGGCACCTGGACCATCCAGTACATACACCTCATCGACGAGGTCGGGAACTCCAGATACCTCTCAGCTGCACAACTCCGCGCACTCGGATTCCCAACCACATTCGAACAGACATCGCCCTGAACCGCCCGACGCACCCCGGCTCAGTCTTGGATTCCCGTCGCGCCACATCTGATCTACGCGTGGGTTGACAAACCGCGAGAGCGTCGAAACGCCCGGCGTTCATTTCGGGCTCTTGTGCTGCATCCGTGGGTGGGTTCATGGTGGTAGCGCGGCCGGAGACGGTCGCCCCTTCTCCCCCGATGCATACACCAAGGGATTCAGTCGACTCGCGGAGGGCGGCGGGTTCGCGGGTGTTCGCCTCCACGACCTCAGACACGGCGTGGCTACGGAGTTGGCTCGCTCGGGGGCATCGCCACTCGTGTCACATCGCGCATGTTGGGCCACACCTCGGTGGCGTTCACCCAGAGCGTGTACCAGCACGCTGACGACGAGATGGTGGAACTTGCTGCTCAGGGACTTGCGGCCGCGTTCGGCGAGTGAGCCCATCGCGTTATCTACCGAGACTCACGCCACAGTAGGCGTCCCCACCGATGAAGGGCGTGTCGTGCGGATACCTGTTTACGTCGCCCGATGCCGAGACTCGCGGCGTCGGACTGTCCTGGGGCACCCGGTCGACCAAATCAGCTAAGGCAAGGTACTCGGCTGCGCCCAGCGAGATGGTTGCAGCGCAGCCCTGACGATCACTCAGCTTGCGGTGCACAGTCCTCACCACCTGCGCGAGCAACACCGTGACGGCCGCGTTGCCACCGACAACGTCAACGGCGTCCGCGATCTCGACGACCAGACCCCCCACTCGGTCACCGCTCCGGTACCTCCGGTTTGCATTTCGTTTGCACTTCCACCGCGTTGGGCTCCTTCGACGCTGTCGCGCCGTGGCATTTCTTGGAGGCGGCGGCGGGAATCGAACCCGCGTCCAGGGTTTTGCAGACCCTTGCCTGAACCACTCGGCTACGCCGCCAAATATTTAGACGAGTCAATAGAGTACCGGTAGTCGTCTTCACGGGTTCGAGTCGGTTCGCCTAATATCACTATTCGTGAACTCCAACATCAATATTCTGGCCGTCGGTGCCGCAAGCCCAGCTTGGCGACTCAATCGAGCCGAAATAAATGCGGGCTGGGGTAATAGCGGTGGCACCGGCCAAGTCGCAGTGTGTGCGCCCGATGAAGATCCACTCACGCTGGGCGTGGAGGCAGCTCTGCGGGCACTCAATGCATCGGGTCTGCAGATCGACATCGTTGACGGACTTTGGTGGGGAACGAGTCGTCCACCGTTTGCCGAAGGGCCTAGCCACGCAGTCATGGCGCGCGCAATCGGTCTTTCGGCTCGGTCGACCGGCGCACTTTGCTCTGGTTCAACTCACTCGGGCATGGAAGCGCTCTTTAGCGCGGCCGACGCTATCGGTGCCGGTACCGCGCGCGTGGCTCTCGTAGTTGTTTCTGACGCAATAATTCCTGGCTTAGGTACGAGTTACGAGACTCGATCGGGTGCGGGTGCCGCGGCGGTGGTTTTGGTATCTCACGGAGGCAACGCAGCCCTCGGCGCGCGTCTCACTCGCACTAATCCCTACCTCGATCGCTACCGCGGTGA
>JBCKKA010000032.1:0-13708 GCA_038904515.1 Acidimicrobiia bacterium
GGCGAGATTTGGGTGATATTGCCGACCTAGTCGACGCGTGTGCTGGTGATGGCCGGTTTCGCTATCTCCATGCTCGTCGGGGGATGGCTAAAGAGCTGCTCGAGGGGGCTAAAGCCATTCACGGGGAATATGCCTGGATTCGCTCAAAAGAAGAATTACTCGATGACGGCTGGCTGGGATCCGCGCCCTCGACCGCCGTTGCCCGTCGTATTGGGGATGTCGTTATGGCGGCTCGGGGCGACGCGGCTTTTATTGACCCTAAATTGCCGGGCGAAGCTCGTTTGCGTTCAGCTCACGGCTCGCTCACCGCAGCAGAAATGCAGGTGCCGCTCCTGAGTCTCCCCGGTCAGGGTCTTTAGGTCAGGGTCTCCAAGGTCAGGGTCTTTAGGTCAGAGCCAGTCTTCTTAATCACAGTCGTGTAAGTTCGTAAAGCACTAAAGCCAAATGTGATTCAGTAATCGGAGTAGCACTAATTCGGCGGGGTATCTCTTGAACTTAGTTTCACCCACAATCAGCGAGCGCGTGTGAGCTCTTCATTCGTTCACCTTCATCTTCACACTGAGTATTCAATGCTAGACGGCGCGGCACGAATCCCTGATGTAATCGCCAACGCGGTTGCCGATGGCCAACCCGCTATCGGAATTACTGACCACGGCAATATGTACGGGGTTCTTGAATTCGCCAAGACCGCGCGTGCCGAGGGTATAAAACCCATTATTGGCACGGAGGCGTACTTCGTTACTACTAGTCGGTTCGATCGCCCCAAGCGAGAACACCACAAGATATTTCACCTCACTTTATTGGCCATGAACACGATTGGTTATCACAACCTCATGAAAGCAGCTTCATCTGCTTTCATCGACGGTTACTTCTACAAACCCCGCATGGACTTTGAGTTGCTGGAGCGTTACGGCGAAGGTTTAGTCGGTACTACCGGGTGTTTAGGTAGCGCAGTCTGCCAAGCCATTCTTATGGGTGAAAACAATAGCGCTCGCGAAATCGCGGCCAAGTTTGTCGATATTTTAGGGCGGGAAAACTTTTTTGTTGAACTTCAAGATCACGGTCTTGAAGAACAAAAAATTGTCAATCGCGAATTATTGAAAATCTCGCACGAGCTTGGCATCGGTCTCTTGGCGACCAATGATTCGCACTACACCAATCGAGACGATGCGGAAGCCCATGATGCTCTTCTCTGTGTACAAACCGGTCGCACGGTCGATGATCCCAACCGTTTGCGGTTTGGCAGTGATGAGTTTTATCTCAAATCCGCTAAGGAGATGAGAGATCTTTTCCAAGATCATCCCGAAGCGTGCGACAACACACTCTTGATTGCTGAACGAGCCGACTTCGAGCCAGCATTCGGCAGTCCGGTGCTACCCGAGTTCCCTACTCCTCCCGATCACGATGAGGACTCCTACTTACGAGAACTAACTATGGAGGGAGCCCGTACCCGCTACGGCGATGAGCTCGCACCTCATGTTCTCGAACGGATTGAACACGAGTTGGGAGTCATAAAGGCGATGGGTTTCTCGGCTTATTTTCTCGTCGTTTGGGATTTAGTGCGTTTTGCCCGAGAAAGTGGAATCAGAGTCGGACCCGGACGAGGGAGCGCGGCGGGTTCCTGCGTCGCTTTTTGTTTGCGAATTGTTGATATCGATCCGATTCGTTACGACCTTCTTTTTGAGCGGTTTTTAAATCCTGGTCGTCAGCAGATGCCTGACATCGATATGGACTTCGACTCGCGCTACCGGAGTGATGTAATTAAATACGCCGCTGAACGATACGGCTCAGACCATGTCGCGCAGATCATCACATTTTCTACGATCAAAGCGCGCGCGGCGGTGCGCGACGGTGCGCGAGTTCTCGGTTATCCACCCATGCTCGGCGACAAGATCGCCAAACTGATGCCTCCGCTAGTAATGGGCCGCGATACTCCTCTGGGAGGGTGTCTGGAATTAGTGAAAGGCCATGAAGACGGTTACAAAATGGCGACTGAATTGCGCGAACTTTACGTCCGCGATCCCGATGCCAAGCGGGTTATCGATGTTGCGCGCGGCCTCGAAGGACTCCGCCGTCAAGACGGCATTCATGCGGCCGCGGTAGTGATTACGCGCGAGCCACTTACTGACTATTTACCCATTCAGCGCAAGCCGGGGGCCAGTGGCGATATAGAAAATGCTCCGATTGTCACCCAGTACGAAATGCACGGGGTTGAAGATCTCGGATTGCTCAAGATGGATTTTCTGGGTTTGCGCAACCTAGACGTCATAGAGATCAGTCTCGACCTAATCGAGACTTCAACGGGTATCAGAGTGAATATCGATGAAGTTCCTCTTGACGATGAGGTGACTTTCGACATGTTGCGGCGAGGCGACACCATTGGTGTATTCCAGCTGGAAGGCGGCCCAATGCGCTCGCTGTTGAGGTCGCTTTCGCCTACCCGATTCGAGGACATCGCTGCTTTAGTTGCGCTTTACCGGCCCGGTCCCATGGCGCAGAACTGGCACAACGAATATGCCGACCGGAAAAACGGTCGCAAGGAAGTTAGCTATCCGCACGCCGACCTCGAAGATATTTTGGCGCCCACTTACGGATTGATGATCTATCAGGAGCAGTTGATGCGAGTCGCACAATTGCTGGCGGGATATTCGCTGGAAGAAGCCGACAATCTTCGTAAAGCAACGGGCAAGAAAGACCGCAAACTGATCGCCAAAGAACGCTCTAAGTTTGTCGATGGTTGCGTAGCGCAAGGATACGACCGCGACTTTGGCGAAAAAATATTCGACACCATCGAACCCTTTGCTGACTATTCATTCAATAAGTCGCATTCCGTTGGCTACGGATATCTTGCCTACCAGACCGCCTTTTTAAAGGCCAACTATCCCGTCGAGTTTCTTGCCGCCCTACTAACCAGCGTGCGCAGCAACAAAGACCAGACCGCAGTATTCCTTAATGAGTGTCGCCAACTTGGAGTCCCCGTCTTGGTCCCTGATGTAAATGAATCAGAACAAGACTTCGTAGTGCGTCGTGGCGACGGCGGCGAGTCGGCTATTCGTTACGGGCTGGCGTCAGTGCGGAACGTCGGTGAAGGAGTGGTTGAACTTATCGTTAATGCCCGCAACTCGGGCGGTCCGTTTAAAGACTTCCACGATTATTGCGAGCGGGTCGATCCTGTAGCTCTCAACAAACGAACGGTTAAGTCTCTCGCGCAAGCCGGTGCGTTCGACTCGCTTGGGCATCCGCGGAAAGGTTTAGTTGAGGTCCATGAATCTATTAGCGATGCGGTCATGGAGCGTCGTCGACGCCTTGACCAAGGGACATTAAGTTTTTTCGATCTCGAATCGGGGGGACTTAGTTCGGATGATGACAACGTAGCCACGATTCCTGATATCGAATACGACAAGTCGGAACGATTGACTATTGAAAAAGAAATGTTGGGTTTGTACGTAAGTGACCACCCGCTTCTTGGAGTAGAACACGGCTTGGCCAGACTTACTGACGGAACCATTAGCGAACTGCGCGATCAGGGTGACGGGCAGGTGCGAACCTTTGGCGGCGTTGTCACCGGTCTTAATCGTCGCCATACTCGTAAGGGTGATTTGATGGCAACTTTTTTCCTAGAAGATCTGGCCGCAGTAATAGAAGTGATGGTATTTCCAAAAGTTATGCAAAGCGTGGGATCGTTACTCGAAGACGATGTGGTGGTTTGCGTGCGCGGGCGACTTGACCAGCGTGACGAGGCGGTCAAACTCACCGCGCTAGAAGTCCAACGACCCACATTGTCGGCCGAAGATGCTCCTATTCGCGTCCGTATCCCGTTGACAACCGTTTCCGATTCTCGGGTCGCCACCCTTCGGGTGCTGCTCAGCCGTCATCCCGGCAACAGTCCGGTTTATGTCCACCTAGAAGCACGAGAGCGAACCACGGTAATAAAGGTGGGAGACGAATTCAGAGTTGCGGCTAGTAGCGGCCTATTCGGCGAACTAAGGGAATTGCTGGGAGAACACTGCCTGCTGTAGCCAGCGAAGCGGTCTTAAGCGTTCATCCACCGGTTGGAGGCTGAGATCAGTAAGAGTTCCGGCGGGGGTGGCGTGTCATAGTTTTACGATGCGAATAGGAGTTCTCGGCGCGACTGGTCCGGCGGGGCAGGGTCTTGCGGCTCGACTTGCCAGTCTTGGGTACGAAGTCTGGGCTGGTTCTCGTGATGCCGATCGCAGTTCATCGGCAGTGGCAGCGTTAACCGAAAAATGGGGTAGTCGTTTAGCAAGCCTGCAGCCGACCGATAACGAAACCGCGGCCGAATGCGACTTGGTTGTGGTCGCGACAAATTGGGAGGCGGCCGTGGAAACGGCGGCACTCCATGCATCCGCGCTAGCGGACCGAACCGTCGTGGCGATGGCTAACGGAATGGAAAAAGTTGGACGAGAGTTCCACCCCGTTATTCCGGTTGAAGGCTCGGTCAGCGCGGCAATTCAAGCCGCCGCACCATTAGCCAAAGTCGTAGCGGCCTTTCAGCATATTCCTGCATCGGTATTTGCGGCTATCGATCAGGACATGGAAGGCGATGTAGTTGTGTGCGGCGACGACGACGCCGCTCGCACTACCGTGCTTGAGTTAGTTGCGTCGATGCCAAATCTTCGCGCTTTTGACGCGGGATCGTTAATAAACGCTATTGGTATCGAAACTTTTGCCGCCGCGCTCCTGTCTATCAACATCCGTCAAAAAGGAAAAGGAACATTAAAATTTCTTGGAGTTGAGGGTTACGCCCCAAGGGAGTTGTAGTGAGTATTCGTCTATTCGATACCTCTCAGCGGAAGGTCGTTTCGTTTGATCCGAGTGAAATTGTTCGGATGTATGTATGCGGGATTACCCCGTACGATTCGACCCATTTAGGTCACGCCGCTACTTATCTCGCGTACGACTTGCTAATCCGACGCCTCGAAGATATCGGCCATGAGGTTCGGATGGTTCGCAACATTACTGATGTCGATGATTCAATCTTGCCTAAGGCTCGCGAATTAGGTATTCCGTATCTTGAACTTGCTGCCGCAGAAATTGCTCGGTTTAAGTCCGATATGGATGCGCTAAATATCCGACCGCCTTACGCCGAGCCGCGCGTAACGGAATCGATTGATGCGATAATCGAGATGGTCAATCAGTTGCTTGTGTCTGAAAACGCGTACTTGACTCACGGGACTGTTTATTTTGATATCTCGACATTTCCCCGATTCGGCGAGTTGTCGCAGTACTCCGTTGAACACATGATTAAGTTGGCGCGTGCCCGCGGGGGTCGCCCCGACGATCCGCATCGTCGCGACCCGCTCGACTTCGTACTCTGGCAACCATCGCTCCCTGATGAGCCGGCTTGGCGCGCGCCTTTTGGTGTCGGACGACCAGGCTGGCACATCGAATGTTCAGTTATGGCGATCGAAAGTCTCGGACCTACTATCGATTTACACGGTGGCGGCACCGATCTCATTTTTCCTCATCATGAGTGCGAGATCGCCCAGAGTGAAAGTGTCACCGGCAAACCTTTCGTTCGCCACTGGTTGCATTCGGCAATGGTTAGCTATGAGGGCGAGAAGATGTCGAAGTCGCTGGGAAATTTGGTATTTGTAAGCGATTTACTCAAGATTGCCGATCCTCGGTCGATTCGCTTGGCTTTACTGCGTCATCACTATCGGTCGGGTTTTGAATGGCACGACACCGATCTTGACGAAGGAGTGGCATTGCTTCATCGGCTACTGGCCGCGGCCGCATGTACGACGGGTCCTGACCCTGAAGCATTCGCTACTCGTGTCCGTGACGCCATTGATAACGACCTTGATGCTCCGCGCGCCCTTGAGGCGCTTGACGATCTGGCCAGCGCCATTCTTTCGACGGGGGTTGATCCCACGGGGGAGAGTGATGCGAGCGCGCCAAAAGCACTGCGCGACCTTGGCTATTTACTCGGTATCGATCTTGCCCGACCGCTTGCCCGACCGCTTGAACTACCGGTTTAGTTCAGAGTGATGACTGACCGTGCAAAAATCGTCACTAGTGAGCAACGATCACGCTGGTACCGTCGGAGTTGAGATGGCTGACGAAATAGTGATTACCTTGCCCGACGGGTCTACCCGCGCAACCCCTTCCGGATCCACCCCGTTGGCGATTGCGCAAGATATTGGCCCGCGACTAGGTAAAGATGCGCTGGCCGCTCGCGTCGACGGTAACTGGTCCGATCTAGATACTCCCCTTACTGCTGATGCAAATCTCGAAATAGTTGTTCCCGCTTCACCCGAGGGCAGGGAAGTACTCCGACATTCCACCGCGCACGTACTCGCGCAGGCCGTAACCAGTCTTTATCCTGGCGCCCACTACGCCATTGGTCCGGCGATCGAAGATGGATTTTATTACGACTTTGAACTTCCTGACGGAGGCCACTTTACCGACGCCGACCTTGAAGAGATATCAACTCGCATGCGAGAAATTGTTGCTGCCGACCAACCGTTTGAACGCGCCGAACTCAAGCGTGATGAAGGGCTGTCGCTATTTTCGGACCAACCGTTTAAGCGCGACATTATCGAGCGAGTTGAGGAATCCGAAGTAGGGAGCGGCTCGATAATTAGCATTTATCGAAATAAGCGTTCCGACGGTAGTGAATTCATAGACCTCTGTCGCGGTCCGCACGTTCCTTCGACTAAGCGTTTAGGTTCCTTTGCTCTGCTTAAAGTGGCAGGCGCCTATTGGCGGGGCGATGAAAAAGGCCCGATGCTACAGAGGATTTACGGAACGGCGTGGGAATCCAAAGCTGCGCTCGAAGAGCACCTTGACCGACTGAAAGAGGCCGAGCTTCGAGACCATCGCCGCCTCGGAGCCGAATTGGATCTTTTTTCATTTCCTCCTGAAATTGGTGGCGGTTTGCCGGTCTTTCATCCCAAGGGCGCCATGGTGCGCAAATTGATGGAGGACTATTCGCGCGCCGAGCACGAAGCCGGAGGTTACGAATTCGTTTGGACTCCGCATATAGCCAAGGCGTCTTTATTCGAAACTTCTGGCCACCTTGAGTGGTACTCCGAAGGCATGTACCCACCCATGGAAATGGAAGGGGCGACTTATTACCCCAAACCTATGAACTGCCCTGGACACATGCTTATCTATCGTTCGCGCTCGCGTTCTTATCGCGAATTGCCACTGCGATTTTTTGAATTCGGAACGGTTTATCGTTTTGAGCGTTCAGGAGTTATTCACGGATTGACGCGAGTTCGAGGTATCACTCAGGACGACAGTCACATATTTTGTACTCCTGATCAGCTACCCGATGAACTGGCCAGTCTTTTAAGCTTTGTTTTGCGATTACTACGCACCTTTGGTCTCGATGATTTCGAAGCCGAATTAGCTACTCGGCCCGATAAATTCGTAGGTGAAATCGATGACTGGGATCGGGCCACCGATGCGCTGCGTCACGCCCTCGATTCGGCCGTAATTCCGTATGTAGTTGCTGAAGGCGAAGGCGCGTTCTACGCACCCAAGATCGATGTGCATGTGCGCGACGCTATCGGCCGGCGATGGCAGCTCTCAACTTTGCAAGTCGATCTTCAATTGCCGGCGCGTTTTGATTTGGAGTACGTAAGTGCGGGCAACACGCGAGAGCGCCCGTGGGTTATTCACCGAGCGCTATTCGGTTCGATTGAACGGTTCTTCGGCATTCTCTTGGAGCATTACGCGGGCGCATTTCCAACGTGGCTAGCTCCAGTTCAAGTAGTGATTCTTCCCGTGGCGGATCGGCATAACGACACGGCCAACGAATTGCGAGAGGAACTACGCGCGCTCGGAATCCGAGCTGAAGTGCACGATGCCCACGCCGACACTCTTGGCGCTCGGGTACGGCGGGCCAAGACGGAAAAAGTTCCTTATGTTCTCGTTTTGGGCGATGAAGACGTCGAAGCGCGAACGGCTGGCGTTAACCGAAGGGGAAGTGATGACCCCGAGCGCGGGGTTCTGGTGAGTGATTTCATAACGCAGATTCAAAACGATATAATTAGTCGCGCATGAGTATGGGTCGCATGTGGGCGGGTTGGCGTCGCGAGTATGTAGAAGGTGTGGCTAATAACGATCCAGATTCTGGCTGCGTATTTTGTGATTTGTCTAGCAATGAAAATAGTTTTCAGATCATCACCAGCAACGACTCAACCATGGCGGTTATAAATATTCACCCGTATACCTCGGGACACTTATTAGTTATGCCGCGCCGACATGTAAGTGCGCTCGATGCGCTCAACTCCGAAGAAGCGGGGTCCGTCATGATGATGACGCAAGCAGCAACCACTGCGATTACTTCAGCGTACGAACCTGACGGCATTAATGTTGGAATAAATCAAGGAAGCGCCGCGGGTGCCGGTTTGCCAAATCATCTCCACGTTCATGTGTTGCCAAGATGGATCGCTGATACCAATTTCATGACTGCGGTGGCCCAAGTAAGAGTTCTGCCCGAAGCTCTCGACGTAACTTGTGAGCGTTTGCGTTCGGCCTGGCCCGCTAACAGTAGGTAATCATGTCTGATCCCAAATCTAAATCCGATACCTCCGGCGACGCGCTCCCTGACGAATTAAATGTCACCGCTTACGTGGGTCCGTATATATTTCCCGACATTCGTCGGCGTCGTATTGGCGGAGGAATCCTTCTAGTTATCGCCGCCGCGGCGGTCATTGTCGGAGTGACTGCCAACAACATCGGGTTAACCGTCGGCGGTATCGCTATTGGTGTTATCTCCGTTTGGTTTTTTCTAGCGGCATGGCCACTCGCTATTGACCAAACCGAAGCTTTGGCTATTGCGAGCCGGACGGTGGGGTTCGCGGTTGGACACGCGTCGGCGCAAGTCGGTTGGACCGGCCTGCGGTCACGCCCGTCGTGGCGAATCTTGGTTTATTCGACCGAGTCACCACCCGACTTGCGGGGTCTAGTCGAAATAGATGCAGTAGACGGACGGGTAATTGGCGACTACACCGAGGCCAATCCGGAAGATTGGGCAGATCTGGAATAAAAGTCGTTTCCGAACCGATTCGGCTATACGAACTGATAGGTAATTCCTAATAGTGCAAAGAATCGGCGTTAATGTGGTAGAAAATACTTACAAAATAACGAGAGCAGGCTTTAAGTGATTGATCGGCGATGGCGAGCATCGGTAGAGCAAGGACTTGAACCGGTAGGCCGAGTGCTGGTACGCGCGGGAATTTCCGCTGACGCGTTGACAATCTTTGGTCTAGCGGCGGCGGTGGCAACGGCGGTTCTTATCGCTAATGGCAACTTGGTGTGGGCGGTATTTGGCCTCATTGCCACGGGAATTCCTGACATTCTCGACGGCTCAGTAGCGCGCCAAAGCGGCACCGCTAATGAACGGGGTGCATTTTTTGATTCAGTGTTCGATCGCATTGCCGATGCAGTAATTCTGGGTGGAGTGGCTTGGCATTTAAGTACCGAGGGCTCGCAACTTTCGATTTTGGTGTTTGCGGTGCTCGCCTTAACCATGCTCGTCTCTTACGAGCGGGCCAAGGCCGAAGCACTCGGGCTTTCGGCCCAGGGTGGAATCATGGAACGACTAGAGCGTTTCGTGTTACTCGGAATTGGTTTAGCTCTCGACATTCTCGTTCCGGTGTTGTGGATCATGCTCGTCCTCACCGCTATCACTGCGGCCCATCGATTCGTGATGGTGTGGAGACAGGCAACTCCAAAGGTCGTTGGTAAATCGTCCCGAAGCAAACGAACACCCCGTGCTCGGCGCCCGCGCCGCATTTCTCGCGTATCGAGCTAGCGCGGAGGCGGCTCGACGCCTGCCGGTGTCGTTCAGTCGTCCGCTGGCTCGATCGGTATCAGCGTTAGCGTCTTACGCCACCCCGGCCCGCCGCGATCAGGTAAAGCGGAATTTACAGCGAATCTCAGGGGGACAGTTAAGCCGTGACGAACTCAATAAAGGCGTAACTAAAGTTTTCGAAAATTACGCGCGCTACTGGTTGGAACTATTTAGAGCGGGAAGTGAAAATTTCGGTGATATTGAAATTAAGGGCCAGCAATTTTTAACCGATCTTTCTGGCGGTGCGATCTTGGCCCTTCCTCATTTAGGAAATTGGGATTTAGCTGGGTCCTATCTATGCGCGAGCGGATTTCCTCTGACCGTGGTCGTGGAGACGGTTGAGCCGCCCGAGCTGTTTGATCTTTTCACTGCTACTCGACAAAAATTAGGTATGGACGTTGTCCCGCTTAACCACCACGCTACGGGCAAATTAATCAAGGCCCTAGAGAAGGGGCAGTTGGTGTGCCTGTTGGCCGATCGAGACATAAGTGGTGATGGCGTCGAAGTCGATTTCTTTGGCGAAAAAACTACCGTTCCCGGCGGGCCGGCGCTGCTCGCACTACGCACGGGAGTTCCCCTTTTGCCCTCGGCAACTTTTTTTACTTCGAGTACCGGATTACGAATTGAAATACAAGCGCCGTTAGCAGTCGAGCGTAAAGGCCGCTTGCGTGACGATGTGGCTCGCATCACTCAAGATCTAGTCAACAACTTCGAAGACTACATCCGTCGAGCTCCTGATCAATGGTTGGTTCTCCAGCCCAATTGGCCATCAGATTTGCCATCAGATTTGCCACCAGATTTGCCACCAGATTTGCCACCAGATTTGGTGGTTTCATGACCGCTAACGCCGAACCATTACGAGTTGTTCTCACTAGCCCCTATTCGTTATCGGTGGATGGCGGTGTACAGATTCAAGTACTGGGCTTAGCGCGCGCGTTACGAGCTCGGGGAGTTGATGCTCGGGTACTAGCCCCGTCGGACGGTCCTCCACCCGAACCGGGGGTAGTGAGTTTGGGACCGACTCGGAGATTTTCTAGCAATGGTTCAATTGCTCCAATTACGGTTGGACGCGCGGTTGCCGGACGAACCTACGAAGCGGTGCGAGCCTTGCGTCCAGATGTAATTCACCTCCACGAGCCACTTTCTCCGATGCACTTTCCGCTAATTCTGGGGACCGATATTCCTGCGGTCGGCACATTTCACGCCGCGCACTCCGGTCGCAATTCTTGGTACGGCACTTTTCGTTATCCACTAAAAAAGATGGTGGGTCGTTTAACCGCAATTACCGCGGTGTCGGAAGAAGCGCGAAGAAATGTAGAAGAACTTTCCGGCCTACCGTGTAAAATTATTCCTAATGGCGTAGTTATAGAAAATTTTTCGCTGGCCCCACCCTGGCCAAGCAGTCGGCCCGCCATTGCTTTCTTGGGTCGTCATGAGCCGAGGAAAGGTCTCGCGGTTTTGTTAGAAGCATATTCTGGCCTTGATCGAGCAGCCGATCTCTGGGTGATGGGGGAGGGCCCGCTCACCGCCGATCTGCGTTCGGAACACGAAAGCCGCATAGCGGTCGGTTCAATCGATGAATCGCGTGGTGGCGTTCACTGGATTGGCCATGTGAGCGAATCGGAAAAGGCGGCGCGTCTCAGTGGCGCGACTATTGCTTGCTTTCCCTCTTTAGAGGGCGAGTCGTTCGGGATCGTGCTTCTCGAAGCTATGGCGGCGGGAACTGCGGTAATTGCATCAGATTTGACCGGTTATCGCCATGTGGCTCGTAGCGGCCAAGATGCGATTCTGGTCGCTCCTGGTGATGCTGACGCCTTACGGAAAGCGCTGAGAGAATTACTCGACAATGAGAGTCGTCGTCGAGAGCTAATTACTTCAGGGACCCTTAGAACGCAAGATTTTTTAATGGAAAATGTGGCTAGTTCGTTCCACGCCCTGTACTTAAAGGTGCAAGCATCAAGACCTGCCCCCACTCGATCCGTTTAAACATTTTATTATTCCCGCTAAATGGCGGATCTAAACGCTGTCCTGAGCGTTATCGGGCGAAACGAAAGCCTACGATAGGAGTATTAGTCTCGGTCTAGAGGTAAATAAATACCGAAAGGACTTTTTATGATCGTAGCGATTGTTGTCGTAGTGGTTGTGCTGTTGGCCATCGCCCTCATGTTTAACTCCTTAGTGCGAGCGCGCAACCGAGTTGATAACGCGTGGAGCCAAATCGATGTTCAACTAAAACGTCGCCACGATTTGATTCCTAATCTTGTTGAAACCGTTAAGGGCTACGCGGCTCACGAGCGTCAGACTTTCGAGGCGGTCACGGCCGCTCGCAACACCGCAGTTAGTGTTCAAGAGTCGGGGAATGTAGGAGAAGTAGCCGGCGCGGAAAATATTCTGACCGGAGCGTTGAAGAGTCTTTTCGCGGTAGCGGAGGCGTATCCTGATCTAAAAGCCGACACCAATTTTCTCGCGTTGCAAGAGGAGTTGACTTCCACTGAAGACCGAGTGGCTTACTCTCGTCAGTTCTATAACGACAGTGTCCTTAGCTACAATAACGCCATTCAAACATTGCCCCGCAATGTTCTTGCCCGCGCGTTAAGTTTTTCCCAAAAAGAATTCTTTGAAGCCGCTCCGGGTGACGACACTCCGGCATCGGTCAAGTTCTAGAAACGACTTTAATCGCCTATGGGCAATTCTAAGAACGCATCTTCTAATACTGGAAATTTAATCGGCGCTCGCACCGATTTTACTGCTGAAATTCGTCGTAACAAGTGGCGGACCTTCGTAATTTTGGTCTCGTTTGTCGCGCTAATCGTTTTGGTCGGTCTAGCGGTAGATCTGTTATTCAACTTCGGCCTCGTGGCTCTTTTGATAGCTCTAGTCATTGCTTCGCTGATGGCATTTTTTTCTTACTTCAACTCCGACAAGGTGGCGCTGGCCGTTACGGGGGCTAAACCCGCTGACCCTAATGAATATCAACGCTTCCATAATCTCGTTGAGGGTCTATGCATAGCGAGCGGTCTCCCTAAGCCGCGCCTGTACGTAATCGACGATCCCGCTCCCAACGCGTTCGCTACTGGCCGCAATCCTCAACACGCGGCTTTAGCCGTAACCACCGGTCTTTTAACGCTGATGAATCGAGTCGAACTAGAAGGCGTTATCGCCCACGAGCTGTCCCACGTTAAGAATTACGACATTTTGGCCGCCACGGTGGCGGTAACGGCGGTGGGCGCCCTAGCGCTGTTGGCTGATCTTGGACTGCGATTTTGGATATTTGGTGGGCGCAGCAGTCGAAGCGACAGCAACAACGCTGGCGCAGTGGGAGTGGTAGTAGCGCTCCTAGCTATGGCCCTTTTGGTTCTGGCCCCGCTCGGTGCTCGGTTGATGCAGTTTTCGATGAGTCGAAAGCGAGAATTATTGGCTGACGCCACGGCGGTACAACTGACTCGTTATCCTCCCGGATTATGTGCCGCGTTGAAGAAGCTTGAAGCCGATACCGTGGTGGTTCATCGCGCAACTCGAGCCACGGCGCAATTGTGGATCGAGTCGCCCTTAGACCGAGAGGAAGGCAAAAAAGGATCGTGGCTAAATCGAGCGTTCGACACTCATCCACCACTCAGCGGCCGAATTAAAGATTGCCCAGAAGCGAGTGATGCCGCCTTCGACTACTTCTTCAAAAACTACGTCGGCTACATCAAGTCCTGACTGAGGACGAGCTGCGGGAGTGTTTTCAATCTTGACTGCCAAACTGGCCCGGCTGACCGAAACGCCACTGGGGTCGGGCAATCCAGTTAACGGAGCGATAGGAATTGCTTTAGTGGTCGTAGTGCTGACGGGCGCGGATTTTTTCTTGACTGGATCGCTTCCACCACCGCACGCCGC
>JBCKKA010000033.1:0-13280 GCA_038904515.1 Acidimicrobiia bacterium
CGAGAAGTCAGCGGTTGACAACGAGGTGAGTGCTACTTCGTCGTAGCCCGTACGGCGTAATCCGTCGCGCACCATACTTCGGACCTGCTCTGCGGGTCGTTCCCGTACTGGGCGAGTGATCATGCCGGCTTGACAGAAACGACAACCGCGAGTGCACCCCCGAAACACTTCGACATTTAAACGATCGTGCACAACTTCCATTACCGGAACTAATTGATTTTTAGGATAAGGCCACTCACCAAGATCGCTAATTGTGCGCTTTTCGATTCGAATAGGTACATCGGGGAATCGTGGAGTTATCTCGGCTATTTGCGGCCCATTATAAGAAACTTCGTACAGTGACGGCACATAAACACCCGGAATAGTTGCTAACTCGCGCAGCACGCCTTCACGATTATGTTTACCGTTTGCTTTCCAAGCGTGGATAACTTCCGTCATTTCGCCTACGACTTCTTCACCGTCACCCATAGCGAAGGCGTCAACGAAATCAGCTAATGGCTCAGGGTTAAAAGTGGAGTGACCGCCCGCTATGACAATCAGGTCGCGATCGTGACGATCAGCACCACGGACTGGGGCTCCCGCGAGATCGATGCAGTTAAGAAGATTGGTAAAAACTAATTCCGCCGAAAGATTGAAAGCCAAGACATCAAAAGCGTCGGCCCGACGATGAGTATCGACCGAAAATAGCGGTATTCCTTTGGCCCGCAATTCGGCTTCGAGATCGACCCAGGGGGCGTACGCCCGCTCGGCCGTTGCATCGTTGCGTTCATTGAGGATCTCGTAAAGGATCTGTAAACCCTGATTAGGAAGACCGATTTCGTAAGTGTCGGGATATACGAGCAACCACGAAACATCTTCCGGTCGGTGGATAGGAGTTTGGTTACCCCGCTCCATGCCGATATAACGCGCAGGTTTTTCAACGTGGCTAAGCAGTGGTTCGATTTCGGGCCACAGGCTGGCCTCGATCTCATTATTCATAATTGATTGAGATTACTCGCAATTGTAATAATCAGGAAAATCGGTTGGCGTGCACATTCGCCACGAGCGCAATACACGCAACCGAAGTAAGGAGTGAAGACCCGCCGTAACTCATAAACGGAAGAGGAATTCCGGTAATCGGCATAACGCCCATAGTCATTCCTATATTTTCAAAAATCATAAACGCAAAGACCGCTAGAACTCCCGAACAAATTAGCGTTCCGTAGAAATCAGACGACAGTCGGGCTATTCGCCAGGTTCGCCACATCACAATGGCGAACAGAGTGAGGATTAGCGATGTACCGGCGAAGCCAAACTCCTCGCCGGCAGCAGTAAAAATAAAGTCGGTATGTTGTTCGGGCACGAAACCCAGTCGGGTTTGCGGGCCTTTTAATAGACCCTGGCCAGTAAGACCGCCAGTGGCAATAGTTTTCTCAGATTGATCTTGGTTGTACGCGGCACCCTCGGTTTTATCCCCTCCATCAATAACCACAGTAAGGCGATCAACCTGATACTGCTTGAGGATTCCAAGATTGGCAATAATGAAAACTCCCGTTATCGCCAGCAAACCTAAAACCAAGAGGTAACGGCCCTTAACCCCCGCTACCGCCAAAAGACCAACCACCATAGAGAGCAAAACCATGTTGGTTCCGAGGTCGGGTTGTAGCTGCACCAGCCCTAACGGAATCAGTGCCACTCCGACAATCAAGGTGAGTCGCCACGGATCAATCTCGCCTCGGTGTTGATTAACAAAACCCGCGAGTGCGATTATAAGAACGACTTTGGCAAATTCTGATGGTTGGAGTTGAAAACCAAACGGAAGTTGGAACCAAGCTTGCGCACCACGAGAATCGGATCCGATAGGAGTAAGAACAAGGAACAGGGCAATGCAAGTACCTAGATAGGCCGCCAATGAGTAGCCGCTAAAACGGCGATAGTCGATGCGCATGATCACAAAAAATACGATCACGGAAACAATCAACGCGGCACCTTGGCGTTTTACGAAGTACCAAGGATCTTCGGTGACAATGGAACGGCTCGACGAATAGATCATCATGAAGCCAAGCGCGATTAGACCCAAAACTGATCCGATCAACCACCAGTCGAGATTCTCCGACCAACTATTGACACCAGTCGACCTCGAACCGCGTCGGCGGCGAGCATTGGTTGGGATGGACTCAAATGCGGTTGCCATTAGTCGTCTCGTTGAGAGACCAAGCGTACCGACGCGGGGTTCGGATTACCGTTTAACGCCTCAATGATGCGCCGAGCAATCGGTGCGGCCACTGAACCACCGAAGCCGCCTTGCTCCACGAAGACCACCACCACGTACTGAGGTTGATCGGTGTCGGGTGGAGGATTTGGATTAACGATAGCGGCGTAAACCGATGTGTCTTGTTTATTATTTACCTGAGCGGTGCCAGTCTTACCCGCTACTTCCATGCCCTGATAACCAGAGAATGCCGCGCTAGCGGTTCCGCTGCCGTTGGGGAGCGACGCCCCGATTAGCCCCGGCAAAATAGCGTCGCGTATTGCGGCACTAAGTTTTACTTGGCCGCGTTTTTCGATTGGTAATTCTCGCAATATTTTTGCCCCGCCGGGGCTCAAGATGGCTTTGGCTAAACGCGGTGAATAGATAGTTCCCCCGTTGGCAAATGCACCGTAGGCAATCGCCTCTTGCAATGGAGTAACCAGTAAATCTCCCTGGCCAACCGCAAGGTTGGCGCTATCGCCAGGAAGCCATTCTTTGGCAAACGGATCGGGGCTGTTTTGGTTGTACTGGATTTTTATACTCTCGTCAGGAATCCGGCCGGAGGCTTCGTTGCTCAATCCAATACCCGTCGGTTTACCAAAACCGAATCGTTTGGCCACATTTTGGATTGCGTAACCTTTAGCAAGATTTTCTGGATTGGCATTTCGATTAGAAAAGAATTTCCAGAACCTAAACCCCATCGTGTAGTAGTAGACGTCGCTAGAAACCGTGAGCGCTTTGGAGAGAGTTACCACTCCGTGAGGCTGTTTTTGGGCGTTATTAAACCGTTGGGGTGGATTACCGAATTCGACAAAACCGCGGTCGTAGATAACTTCTTCAGGGGTAACTACTCCCGTTTCTAATGCGGCAATAGAAGTAAATAGCTTCCAAGTCGAAGCCGGGGCGTACTGGCCTTGCGTTACTCGATTTAATAGCGGGAAGTTGCTGGCGGGATCTTTGATCTTGGCGTACTCCTCAATCGGGATACCGTCGGTGAAGCGAGTCACATCGAATGCCGGCGCCGAAGCCAGTGCAATCACTGACCCATCACGAGCGTCAATAACAATAGCGGCGCCACCAGTAGCTTTGAAATTCTCGTAGCGGCGCTTTTCGCCAGTATTTTTTAAGCCACCCGCGGCGCGCATGCCTTGTTCGAGCGACTCTTGAGTCACGCGCTGAACATCGAGATCGACCGTCAACTGAACATCATTACCAACTACAGCCGGTCGGTCTTTAAGGACTCGTATCAAGCGGCCCCGACTGTCAACTTCGAACTTTCGCTCGCGCGGAACGCCCCGAAGTTCAGTCTCGAACATGCGCTCAACTCCGTCCTTGCCGATATTTTCTTCGGGGCCATATTTAGCGTTAGGGAATAACTTCTGATCTTGCTTATTAATAGCGGCCACATAACCAAGAAGATGGGGGGCGATAGAGCCGTCGGGATAAACCCGAATCGAACGCCGGACTACATCTACCCGGGGAAAGTCTTCGGGACGTTCTTTTATATAGACCATGGTGTCGTAAGGGACATTGGTAATAATCGGTACCGGCTGATAGGGAGAGAACTTAACGCTGTCGAGACGGCTATTAACGTACTCCTTAGTTTTACCAATAGCCTTAGCTAAATTCGGGACCATAACTTTACGTTCTTCTTCAGTGATTCCTCTCCGTACTTGAACGCTATTAACCAATTCGCTCTTAACGATAACTTTGCCGTTACGGTCGAGGATGTTTCCGCGAATCGCCGGTTCCGAGATAACTCGAATGCGGTTGGCTTTGGTTGCCGCCGCGTAGGTTTCGGGTGATACCACCTGCAAAAACCACAGTCGTACGAACAGAATAGAAAATAGTGAAATGATTATTGCGCCAACGACGCTAAGGCGAACCCGACTATTAGAACTGTTCATGCCGAAACCGCTTCACGATTAATTGGTGTTCCCGGCCGAACGGAAGTCTGGTTGCCACTGGGATTGCGTACGATTTGGCCGGCAATAACTACGTACTCCACTCCCGCTGACTCCACTCCCGGATTAGCCACCGTCGAGCGATCGGTCAGGGTATCGGGATTAAAGATGGTTACATCAGCGTCAGCCCCTCGTTGTAATCGACCCTTCCGACGCATAGTGGGAGCGCCTTTTTCGGTAAGCCGAGCCGGCAAGATAGTGGCTTTGGCTAAGGCCGACATCAGGTCAATAACTTTCTCTTCGCGCACATAACGGCCTACGCCCCGAGCAAAACAGCCAGTAGAGCGGGGGTGATTTCGATTACCGGGTTCTAAAATCGCGTCGCTGCCCAACATAATCCACGGAGTTTGTAACGCCTCTCTAACGTCGGATTCAGGAATCGCAAATGCTGCACAAAGAGCATTTTGCTTCTGATACTTCGCAAAGGTATCGGCGTTGAGTCGTTCGCCGGTGCCGACAATCTCTAATTTGTCGTAACTAATATGGAATCGTTCCTGCCAGCCCGGATTAAACCGAGCTGAAGCCAAGTAGGTCGCCCAAAAGTTGTAAGGGTACATGCACGCAGTTACTTCAATACCGTCGCGACGAGCCGAGTTAAGCGTCTTCAACGAGTCGGCCATGGTGAAAGTGCCGCCAGTACTGATTATGTGTTCAACATGGACACGGGCGCCTGTATCTTGAGCAATCTTTAACACTTCCGCTAATGCTTCGGCGTTGGTACCAGGTGACATGTCGTCGGAATAACGAGCATGAAAAGTGGCAGGAACATTGTGATGCTTGGCTACTTCGGCCAAAGCTTTAATCTCATCATAGAGAACTCCGGGCGTGTATTCAGGTTCGAAATCGACTGCGATGTAGCCTTGGCGCAAGTCTTCATCGCACGCGGCCACCAACGCATCGATTTGTTTAGCCGACGACGAGTCGCCGATTCCTAAGCCGAGTTGTGAACGAGTCCACGGGTTGCTGAAGGCTCCACCGTAATGAGTAGGAGGTTTAAGCGCCGGTGAGCCGTAACTAGAAAAAAAGTTGGCCGCGGTGCTCTCAATTCCGTGTAAACCAAGATTGGTGGTAACGCCGTCGGCGACCTTGAACCAGATCCCATAAGGGTTGGGTGCGTAGCTCAAAATATCGATGAAACCAGGAGCGACCACTAGCCCTCGAGCGTTAATGGAAGTTTTTCCCTTGAGTCGCGGTTGGTCGGACCCCGCCAATTGAATGGCCGAAATCGTCGATCCGTCGATGCCAACATGAGCCACTGCATCAAACTCCGTGGCGGGATCCATGACTCGACCCGACTCAATAACTACATCGAAAGTGTGATGGGGGTCAGGTGAAGGCGGCGCGCCGGCCATGGCGGGGGTTGATGAATCAGAATCGTTATTGCCGCCAAAAGGATTGAGCGCGATTATCGCCAAACCCGCCACGGTTACTCCGCCGGCGGCGAGAAACCGGCGGCGAGAAACCGCGGGGTAGCGCGGCGCGTTTGCGCCCGACGCAGAACGAGTCATAAATACCAAGGATACTTATGAAATAAGTACCTTTCAGCGCAGGCCTCAGTAACGGCGTAGCCGCTCGGTCATTAAAGCCCAGCGCACAAACATAAATATCGGTACGGCCACGACAGCGTTCCAAACCGACCCCACCACGATTACTTGGGCCGAATGAAGCGAAAAATATCCCGCTCTACCAACTGCTCCACCGACGATCGCAAAAATCGACCCGGCGATAAGTCCGCCCAAAGCGGCAAGAAGTACTTGAGTCCGTCTGCTCTGGAACGCCATTCCCGACTGAAAGGTTCCGATAGCGAAGCCGGTTAAAGAAAACGAAACGGCCGACAGCCCAAACGGAGAAACCAAAAAGAGATCCAGGACTAGACCACTAAAAAATCCAAACAAAGAACCCTTCTGTGGTCCTTCATTGTAAGCAACGGCAACAGTTGCCACTAATAAGAGGTCGGGAATCGCGCCAAATACATGCAAGTGGGTAGCTATCGTCGTCTGCAAAACCACCAGACTTAGAACTAAGAGAAATAGGCGAAGACGACGCGTCATCATTTAATAATTACCTCAGCACTTTTACGTAAGTTAAGTCGTCAAGATTTACTACGGGCTTTAAAGTTATCGTTGGTTCAAGATCACCAGTAAGTTTCTGGGTGCTAACGACTCTCGCTACTGGGATATCGGGCGGGAAAACTGCATCTTCGGTAGCCGAAGTGAAAGTGAGTTCACCTTTTTTCACAACGACCTGCACATTAGTTAGAAATGAAAGTTTCATTTCGCTTTCACCGGATTTTCCTTCAGCGATTCCACGCTCATTACTATTTTCGAGCCGAACACCTACGCCAAAACCAGCACTATTTATCAAAGTGACTGTGGCCACCGTGCGCGAGACGGCGGTTATTTTCCCAACTAAACCCGAACCCGCCACTACGGGATCGCCGATTTTTATTCCACTAGTAGTGCCTTTGTTAATTAAAACGGTGCGCTCAAAGTTGCCGGGAGATCCGCCCACGACGCGAGCCGCTACTCCGGTCGCGTCTTCAAAAGTAGGAAGATCGAGGAGTTTTTCTAGTTCGCCGACCTTAGAACCAACGGCCCGCTCGCGGAGCAATTTCCCTCGTAATGCCTCATTGTTGCGCGTCAGCTCAAGGTTACGATCGCGTAACTGCCCGTAGTTAAGGACCCCGTCGAATAAATCGCGAACGGGATTAAATACCGTATTTACCCCCGTTTGTAGCGGAGAAATGACTTCGCGTGCGACCCGTCGCAAACTAGTAATAGGGCCGCTCCCCCGTTCATCGAGGGCGACCAAAAATAGTGCCGCGATCAAAAGCGCGGCCATAACTGGCGGCCAGCGAACATTACGTTTTACAAAAGTCATGGGCGCAGTTTGGCGCCCGGCTAATCGTTGAAGTCGCCGAACAACATCTCGGCTTGCGCGTTCGTGTTCTCAAGGCATTGCCCTGAGCCCAAGACCACCGCGTAAAGCGGATTTTCGGCCACGCGTGTAGGCATACCGGTTTCAACCTCAATCACAGCATCTATTCCAGGCATGAGCGCGCCACCACCGGTAAGAATAATTCCGCGCTCCATGACATCGGCAGCAAGTTCGGGCTGAGTTTTGTCAAGCGTGGCCTTTATGACGTCGACAATGGAAGCAATGGGTTCTTCGATTGCTTCACGGATCTCTTGAGTTGACACTACGGCCGTGCGGGGCAAACCGGTTACCAGATCGCGCCCGCGAATCTCGGCGTGGAACTCTTCTTCTAGTGGGTAAGCACTCGCAACCGATATTTTCAACTGCTCAACCGTGCGTTCACCGAGAGCTAACGAATGCTCTCGCTTCATGTAGGCCATGAGGGCTTCGTCGAATTCATCACCCGCGACCCGGCTCGATTCACTAGCCACTACGCCACCCATCGAAATAACCGCGACCTCAGTAGTGCCACCACCGATATCGACCACCATGTTTCCGGCGGGATCGTGAACTCGCATACCGGCACCAATGGCGGCGGCCATGGGCTCTTCAATTACGTGGACTGGCTTACGAGCGCCAGCAAATTCGGCTGCATCTTGTACCGCCCGACGCTCAACTCCAGTAACTCCTGAAGGGATGCAAATAATTACTCGCGGCTTCGACCAGCGCGACGAATTGGTTACTTTTTGGATGAAGTAACGCAGCATTTTTTCGCAAAGATCAAAATCAAAAATAACACCGTCTTTAAGTGGGCGTACCACCTCGATGTTGGGGGGAACCCGACCAAGCATGCGTTTAGCTTCGGCACCAACCGCGATTATGTCGCTCGTGCGTCGATTCAAAGCCACGATCGAGGGCTCATCAAGCACAATGCCCTCACCGCGCACATAGACCACGGTATTTGCGGTTCCGAGATCGATGGCCAAGTCGCGGCCCATAACTCCGGTATACCAAGATTTGCCCACAGCCCCCAAGGCTACGGCGTACGGCTCAAGTAATCCAGCCTGAAGATGAAGGCACTGACAATACCGATGTTTTAGCGGTATCTCACCGGCTTCGACTAAAGCGAAAGACCGGGGAAAAACAATTTTATCTCCCGAGCAGCAGATTCGACTCCGTCGGATCCGTGGACCAAATTTTCGCCGGTCTCGAGCGCGAGATCGCCGCGAATAGTTCCGGGGGCGGCTTCACGCGGATTGGTCGCACCCATCATTGTGCGTACCGTTTGCCAAGTATCGGGACCGCCCTCAATCACTAGGGCCACCAGCGGGCTGCGAGTAATAAAGGCCACCAACTCACCAAAGAACGGTTTGTCTTTATGCTCGGCGTAGTGCGCACCGGCGAGATCGGAGTCGATTTGTCGAAGTTCAAGCGCGACAATCCGCAACGATTTTGCTTCGAGCCGACTAATAATCTCGCCGGTTAATCCTCGCTCTACCGCGTCGGGCTTGCACAGCACCAAAGTTCTAGTTGTCATAACGTCACTCTAGCCGCGGATGCGCGAATCGAGATCAAACTCGCCTCGAGCCGCCCCAACGACGTAGAGCGAACCGGTAATCACGATTTGGTCGGCGGTTTCGGCCTGCCCGCGAGCGAACCGAACTGCTTCGACCACATCGTCGATCACGATGATGCGGTTATCGGCGAGACCGAGAGTTCGAGCCGCCGCGGCAATAGATTCAGGTGATAACGCGCGCGGACTAGGCGGACGACAACAGACCAATTGCTTGACATCGTGCGCATCTAGTGCCTGAAGCATCTCCACGGGATCTTTTTCGCTCAGTAAACCGATAACTATAAAGGTGGGAGCCAAAGCAAACTCTTCAACTAACGACGACCGCAGTGCCCGTGCTCCTGACGCGTTATGAGCACCGTCAAGAATGATTAGCGGTTGGTGATGCACAACTTCAAGTCGACCGGGCGACTGCGCGTTAGCCAAGACCGTCCTTACAATGTCATCGTTGAGAGGACGACCAATAAACGATTCAGCCGCAGCTAACGCCACGCTGGTGTTATCGCCTTGATGGGCGCCGTGAATAGAAAGAAAAACTTCGTCGTAGATCGTTGTTGGAGTAAACACACTCAGCAAACGACCACCCAAGGCGGGCAAGTTCGCCGAAACACCGAAATCAGAATCTCGTAACAAAATTTTATCGGGTTTACGATCAGAAAAAATTGATCTTAGATCTGGATCGGTTTCACCTAGAACAAGTAACGACCCCGCCTCAATAATCCCAGCTTTCTCTGTCGCGATCGATTCGCGCGTTGGTCCTAGATACTCAATATGATCGAGGTCGATGTTGGTAATAACCGCCACGTCGGAGCGCAGAACATTGGTGGCGTCCCACCGCCCACCTAAACCCACTTCTACTACCGCAACATCAACGGCTACATCGGCAAAAAAAGTAAATGCCGCGGCGGTAAGGATCTCGAAATAACTAGGTGGAGAAATTAGAAACTCTTCAACGGTGGCAATGCGGCGAAAGAGATCTTCGAGCGCGGAATCCGAAATAGGTATTCCGTTCCAGTCGATGCGTTCATTGAGGCGCTCAAGGTGAGGTGAGGTGTAAGTTCCGACCGAGAGACCGTCGGCCACTAATAAGTCGCTAATCAAGCGCGCGGTTGAAGTTTTACCGTTAGTGCCGGTTATGTGTATGGCCGGAAATTCGATCTGGGGAGACCCCAGAAGCGTAAGCAATCCTTCAATCCGTTCTCGAGTTGGGGTCGCTGATCGCCGCGCCACCCCCGCGGGAATACCTAGTGACTCCAGATTGATGTGATCTTCTAGCCAGGAACTCAGTTTGCTATCCAAAATCCCGTCCTAGCCTTCGTCGGCGGGTACGAGTTCGACGGCCACTCCCGCCGATTCGAAAGTTACAAAATCGATCACCCGCGCCGAAGTCGCGGCAACAAGATCGTCTTCGACCAACTTCACCATTTCTAAACGCGTCGCGACATCGCTTACCGTCACCCGCAGGGCTTCGGTGCGTTGCGATCGTTTATTTTCTGATTTCACTTTACGCACCGCCGCCAAAATCTCGGCCGCTATCTCATACACCGCGGGGTTGCCGGTTCTGGCGAAAGTGCGAATTGAGTTACCGCTAGGCCACGATGCGTGATGAATAGAACCGTCTTGCCACCAGGCCCATACTTCTTCGGTTACAAAAGGTAAGTGGGGTGCAAATAGCCGTAGCAGGGTTGAGAGGGTGAGATGCAAAGTGGCATGCGCGGAAGCGGCCGCCGACTCGCCCAAGGATCCGTAGGCTCGAGTCTTAACTAGCTCGACATAATCATCACAAAAACTCCAAAAGAAACGCTCAGTTCGATCAAGCGCGCGCGCGTAGTCGTACCCATTGAAAGCTTCAGTTACAGAATCAACGAGATCGGCCAACTCAGCCAAGAGTGCTTGGTCGAGAGGGGCGATAACCGCATCCGGATCCTCAATGCGGGCTCCGTCCATAACTCCGAGCGCGAACTTGGATGCGTTGAGAATTTTGATCGCTAACCGGCGACCGATTTTCATCTGACCTTCATCGAAGGCAGTATCGGTGCCGGGTCGGCCACTTACCGCCCAGTACCGAACCGCATCGGATCCGTACTGTTCGAGAAGATGAAGCGGAGTTAAGGCGTTGCCTTTCGACTTAGACATTTTCTTGCGATCGGGATCGAGCACCCATCCAGAAATCGCCACATCGGTCCAGGGCAGATCACCGAACTCCAAGTGCGCCCGCACCACGGTTGAGAACAACCAGGTCCGAATGATTTCGTGAGCCTGGGGCCGCAAGTCCATCGGATAAGTGCGAGCGAAGAGATCGTCATCTTGTCCCCACCCGCAAGCGATTTGCGGAGTCAAAGATGAAGTGGCCCAAGTATCCATGACATCGGGGTCGGCAATAAAACCGCCGGGCACCCCCCCGTTGATCTTCGGAATATCCGTCGGGGGTAGCCGACGCGGGATCGACCGGCAACTGCTCTTGTCGAGCCAGCAACGGCTCAGCGAATACCGGATCGCCGTGCTCGTCGAGGCGATACCAAAGTGGGAACGGAACTCCGAAGAACCGCTGACGCGATACCAGCCAGTCGCCGTTTAGTCCTTCAACCCACGACTCGTAACGCGCACGCATGTAATCGGGGTGCCAACTTAATGAACGGCCGCGCTCGACTAAAGCCGCGCGCAGATCGGCGTCACGCCCGCCGTTGCGGATATACCACTGTCGGGTGGTAACAATTTCGAGTGGACGATCACCTTTTTCGTAGAACTTCACCGAGTGAGTAATCGCACGGGGTTCGCCCAGAAGATCTCCCGACTCAATCAATAACTCAACGATAAGTTTGTGGGCGGCTTTTACGGTTTGGCCCGCTAATTGCTGCCAGAAGTTATCGGCGTTAGCACCCGGAAACTCGACCGGCGGATCGGCCTGAATGCGACCGTCCCAACCCATGATGGAACGAGTAGGTAGATCTAATTCGCGCCACCAAATAACGTCGGTGAGGTCGCCGAATGTACAAATCATGGCGATACCTGAGCCTTTTTCGGGGTCGGCTAGTGGATGAGCTACCACCGGAACCTCGACGCCAAAAAGTGGAGTCTGTACCGTCGTACCGAACAACGGCTGGTAACGCTTGTCGTCGGGATGGGCAACTAGCGCTACGCACGCCGGCAACAATTCGGGGCGAGTGGTTTCGATAACTACGGATTCGCCGCCGGTGCGTGTAAAACGAAGGGAGTAATACGCGCCTGGTCGTTCACGATCTTCTAATTCGGCCTGAGCTACTGCAGTGCGAAAATCGACGTCCCAAAGGGTTGGGGCTTCGGCTTGATAGGCCTCCCCGCGCGCGAGAGTGTGTAAGAACGCGCGCTGAGAGATCTCTTGTGCATTCGACCCAATCGTGGTGTAAGTCAGCGACCAGTCGACCGACAAGCCGAGCCGGCGCCACAAATCTTCAAACTTTTTTTCGTCTTCCGCTACTAATTCGTCGCAGAGTTCGATGAAGTTGCGACGCGAAATCGGCTGTGGTTTCGCTTTAGCATCAAGTTGGGCGGAGATCTTTAACTCTGATTCGTACGGAAGAGATGGATCGCACCGCACGCCAAAATAATTTTGCGCTCGGCGTTCAGTAGGAAGACCGTTGTCGTCCCAACCCATGGGATAAAAAACTGTTTTTCCGTTCATGCGTTGATAGCGAGCGATGGCGTCGGTATGGGTATACGAAAAAACGTGACCGACATGCAGAGAGCCGCTTACCGTCGGCGGTGGAGTATCGATTGAGTAAATCTCGGAGCGCGATCGAGTGCGGTCGAAACTGTAAATTTTATTTTTGTCCCAAGATTCAACCCAGCGATCTTCTATGCCGTCGAGATTGGGTTTATCGGGGACCGCCATAGTCAGAGTTTAGAGACCGGATGCCGATCTAAAGTGGGTCGGCTAAATAGCCTGCCCCACGCGCTACGCCGATCGGCGATCGATCTCGCTAGCAGTGACGATTTCTGGCGTCCCTCGATTGATTACGACCTCACGGTTGACTATGCATTGAGCCACATCGTCACGACTGGGAAGTTCGTACATGACTTCGAGCAGAACCTCTTCCAGAATTGCTCGCAGCCCTCGAGCTCCAGTCCCGCGTTTTAGGGCTTCGTCGGCCACCGCGTCAAGGGCGTCGTCGGTAAATATGAGCTCAACATCGTCGAAGTGGAAGAACTTTTGGAACTGACGCAACAGCGCGTTCTTGGGCTCAACCAGAATCCGGATGAGGGCTTCTTTATCGAGGCTGTGGACCGAACCGATAACCGGCAGACGGCCGACAAACTCGGGAATGAGACCAAATTTCAGCAAGTCTTCGGGTAAAACTCCCCCTAGCAATTCACCGAGATCTTTATCGCTCGGCCGACGCACATCGGCGCCAAAGCCCACGCCGCGGTTTCCTTGCCGACTGGAAATAATCGTATCGAGACCGGCGAACGCACCACCACAAATGAACAAAATATTGGTGGTGTCGATCTGGATGAATTCTTGATGGGGATGCTTGCGACCACCTTGGGGTGGCACCGAAGCAGTAGTACCTTCAAGAATTTTTAGTAGCGCTTGTTGAACGCCTTCGCCCGATACATC
>JBCKKA010000034.1:0-13105 GCA_038904515.1 Acidimicrobiia bacterium
GGTCCTGCTGACGGAGTGGTGGTCGTAGTAGTGGTCGTAGTAGTGGTCGTAGTAGTGGTCGTAGTAGTGGTCGTAGTAGTAGTTGGCGGAGTGGTAGTAGTGGGAACGGGTTTGGGTACACAGGCGGCCGCTATAAACGCGAGACTGGCGATTGCTATCACTCCTTTGCGACGACCCGACATTAATACGACTCCTGCTCCGGCAGCAATTGCTGCGCTGACCAGTAACCAAAAGTTGAGATTGTTCGAGCCCGACTCAGTAGCAGCCGCGCGGAGATCAGCGCGTTCGTTACCTAGAGCAAAAAGAATGGGGTCGGATTCAACTGAAACCACGCCGGGCTGGGTGACGAGCCAATCAACTTGCTCATTACTCAAGTCGGCGGCAAAGCCCGGGAAAACGCGATCGTATTCTTGGGTGATATCGGCGCCGGCCACCGCAAGATCGTCGGCCAGAGTGGTGGCGGTGGTGTCGGTGGTCAAGCGCACGATTACGGGGACATCGGTTTCAATCGGAGTGGCAACGGGCGGAATGTCGATGGGCGCTTCGGTAGCGGAATCGGCGGGCGGAGTGAGAGGAGGGATCTCGGTTATCGGAGTATCGGTTATCGGGGTATCGGTTATCGGGGTATCTGCTGGTGGGCTGGCGGGCGTCTCGGTTTGGGCGCTGGCTCCGGGAGCCAAGAACGCGCCCAGAAATGATGCCCCCGCTATAGCGAAGGCCGCTACGGTGGCCACTCGGCGGCGACGAGATAGGGGTGGAGTATGACTCCGAGCCGAGCGAATGGGCGGATGCGGAGTGCGGTTGTTGGTCACGATTCTGTTATCGCCGACAAGCTGCGATCGTTTCACTTGTGCCCCAATTTGATCATTTGGTTTGATCATTTGGTTTGATCATTTGGAATTGGTTCATTTGAAATTGACATATTTGGCGTATATGCCTTAGCCGATAAGGCTTCAACAGGGTTTTACCAACTGCTCTAGCGTTAGGAAATGCGGTTTGATTGCCCGAATGCCGGCCCGTTCATCAAACCCTCCGGCGTTTCGTCCTCCATCGCGTAAATTCCGGACACGAAAATCCAGGACACGAAAATCCAGAACCCGCAAATCCAGGACTAGAGAAATATAAAGGTAAACATAAAATGTCGATGCTCGGAGAAGATTTTGCCGCCACCCTTATTCGGGTGCGCAACGGCGACGAGGGAGCTTTCGCCGCGCTTTATCGGGCCCACAATCCCGCGGTAGCGGGTTTTCTGCGCCGACGATCTACCACTCATGCCGATGATCTCGGTTCGGAAACTTGGATCGGAGTGGCCCGAGGATTAGATCGATTCGAAGGCGAGGAAGTCGACTTCCAGCGCTGGCTATTCACTATTGCTCGGCGGCGGTTGGTCGATCACATTCGCAAAGTTAAGCGGCGGCCTGAAACCACCGCCATGACAACCGATCCGTCCGGCGGTGGCGACCCGCTCGAATCCGTGCTCACTAGCGAACTGGGAGTAGAAGCACTGGGCGCGCTCGAAAAGTTACCGCCGGCTCAAGCCGAAGCTGTTCGTTTACGGATTTTGGGCGACCTTGATGTATCGGCTACTGCGGCGGCTATGGGCCGTTCGGCTACCGCCGTGCGAATTTTGTGCCACCGGGGACTTAAAGCATTAGCCGAAATTATGGGATCAGAGGGAAACGATGGCGTTAATCCGGCGATAGGAGAGGTATGAATACGAACTGGTTTTCCTCGCGGTTTTCCTTGCGTGCTAAACGCCGCGCCGCTTACGAATTAGACGATGCTATTTTGCGGGGTGAGCTGAGGGGCACGTCCGGAAATCTGGATGCTGTGGTCCAGGATGCTGTGGCCCAGGATACTGTGGCTCGGGCGATTTTGGAACTCCGCGCGGCACAAGCGAGAATTAACGCCGATCCTTCCGTAACCGAACCTCCCGCCACCCTCGTGCGGGAGTTTCGTGCAGCGCTGGCCCCCGTTGCCAGTAGCGCACCGGCATCTTCGAGCATTCAAGTTGCTAAGCGGCCTTCCCCCTTGCGTCCGGTCGTGGCTTTGGCTGCGGCCGTAGTCATTCTCGGTGGAGGCGGAGTAGCGCTTGCTGCCAACGGATCGTTGCCCGCGCCAATTCAGTCGGGATTGGCCGATGTAGTGGGAGTAGTCGGCATTTCGATCCCCGACGCGTCGAATTCGCCATCAAATGAAGTGGCCGATCCCGCTCAGAACGATTCGGTCAACCGGAATCCCAACCGGGCCGGCTCACGGCCAAAAGAACTTGATCGCGCGTCAGAAGCCGAAGTTGTTGCAATGCAGAACTGGTGTTCAAGCCGCGACAAGAAATTGGCGGCCAAGAAAAAATTAGGTGCCGTGACCAAAGCCTGTCGCGACCTGAGTGAGATTTCTAGCGACTCGCCCGAAGCAGTCGTAGCGTTAGCAACATTTAAAACTAAGTATGAGCAAGTAAAGAGTCTTTTTCCCCAAGCTTGGAAAAATGAATTAATGGCGATTAGTGGTCCGGCGCGGCCTCGACGTCAAACCGATACCGACTCAGGTCGCCAAACCGATACCGACCCAGGCCGCACGACCGCGACCACCCAGCCCCGCACGACCGCGACCACCCAGCCCCGCACGACCGTTCCGTCAACGGCGCCGCGGATCAGTGATGATCAGCGCCGGGCCGCCGAAAGGGCCGCCGAAGACGCGCGTAGAGCCGCCGAAGACGCGCGTAGAGCCGCCGAAAACGCGCGCCGGGATGCTGAAAGGGACGCCGAAAACGCGCGCCGGGACGCCGAAAGGGACGCCGAAAGGGCGCGCCGGGACTCCGAAAACTCCGAAACGAAAACGCCGGCTGAACCGTCTGTTCGAACCGAAGACGCGACTAATTAAGCGTTGAGGCCTAGGTCTTCGCGCGCGGTGGCCTTAGCCCATCGATAATCGGCTTTCCCGTTGGGGCCTCGGGGTATTTCTTTCACTATCACTACATGGCGGGGAGTTTTAAATCGGGCCAAGTGAGAAGTAGCCGCGGCAATAGTTTCTAGACTCATATCAGTTCCGACATCGGCAGCAATTACTGCGGCCACACTTTCACCGAACCGTTCATCAGGAACGCCCACCACAATGCAGTCGTTAACTCCCGTAATAGTTTTTACTGCCTCTTCAACTTCTTCGGGGTAAATCTTCTCGCCACCCGAGTTGATGCACACCGAGCCGCGTCCAAGCAAAGTGATAGTTCCGTCGGCCTCGACGATGGCCCAGTCGCCCGGAACCGAGTACCGCTGGCCGTTAAATTCGCGAAAAGTGTCGGCTGATTTTTCGGGGTCTTTGTAATATCCGAGCGGTATGTGTCCACCAAGAGCGAGCATGCCGCGATCGCCCGAGCCGGCGGCCACTTCAACTCCATCTTCAGTTATCACTTTGGTTAGCGCGCCGATAGAAAACTTGGCGGTAGTCGATTTGGTTCCGGGCACAGTGACATTGCTGGCGAACCCAACTCCTTCACTTGAGCCCAACGAGTCGAGACAGATCACCGGCTGGTGGGCCATTAAGCCGGCCTTTACTGGCGCGCTCCAAATAACGCCCGAACTAATCACTAACGCCAACGACGCAGTGTCGTAAGGCTCATTGCGTTCAGCCGCGGCATCGAGCGCTCGCACCATGGGCGCGCAGAACGCGTCGCCTACGATGGCCATTTGGGTAACTTTTTCACGCGCGACCACGGCCCAGAGTTCTTCGGGATCAAAGTGACGATTTTCTAGCGTGACGATAGTGCCGCCGATGAATAGCGTTTGCATTGACGTCATCGCTCCGGTCCCGTGCATGAGCGGTGAGGCCGGCAGGTGCACCGGCGCCCGTCCCGACGCAACAATGTTGGCCGCTACCGCGCCGGCCGCGGCAGAATTTTCGGGCAAAGTTTCTCCGTAGATCGGATAAACCGCGAGTGCCAGCGAACCAAAAAGATCTTCTTGACGCCACATCACCCCTTTGGGCATTCCGGTAGTACCGCCGGTATACAAAAACCACTGGTCATCGCCCGAGCGCACTTGGCGCACTTGGGGTTCGTTGTCGGCAATTATCGTTTCGTACGCTTGCGCGCCATCAAGCAACTCGGAACCATCATCAACTTGGATAAGAGTGCGCAGGCCCGTCGCTTGCTCCTTAACTTTGGCAACTTGTTTAGCTAATACTCCGTGAAAAATTAAAACTTCGGCATCAGAGTTTTCTAAAATGTAGGCAAGTTCATCTTCGGTATAGCGATAGTTGACATTTACGTGCACACCACGCGCCTTAATGGTGGCAAAAAGCGCTTCGGTGTATTCGTTGCTGTTATAGAGATAAAACGCCACCTTGGCGCCGGGGGTAATACCGAGTCCAGTAGCGAGACGGGCGGCCCGATCGTCAAATTCGGCCCAAGTCCGGCGCCGATCGCCCTGAATAAGAGCGGGTCGCGTAGGGATGGCGTCGCTAATCGATTCCCAGACGCTAGCTAAATTCCAGTCAGACACAAATACTCCTTTGCTGAAGTCTTGAGCCTAGGTTCTAGGGATGGTTCAACGCGGCGGTCGTCAGCACATCCCCCGTCCCGCTTCGGCCCGACCGGGCGATTTGCCAGTATGGGCCGACCATGACTCCGACCGGCGTTATTCGCTGGCTATGGTCGCCGCCGCCGCTCAATCGCTACCCGCACCGCATCCGCATCCGCCCATGCCCGAGACCACCAAGCTCGCGGCGGTGTTGGTGGCATTTTTTGAAGCCGACGGGGAAGCTCGCGTGATCCTCACTAAGCGACCCGAAACGATGGCCACGCACCGCGGCGAGATTGCTTTCCCGGGGGGAAAATTCGATGCTGCCGTCGACGCCACCCTTACCGCCACCGCGTTACGGGAAGCCCACGAAGAAGTGAGTCTTGACCCCGAGACGGTCGAAGTCGTTGCCCAATTACCAAGTCTGGTCACAGTAGCGGGGCGGTTTTTGCTCACTCCCTTCATCGGAATTTTGGCGACGCGCCCCGCCTTGCACCCCGATCCGGTCGAGGTAGTTTCCGTCTTCGATGTGGGTATCTCCGAATTGTTGAGCACGGAGGTCTATCGCCAAGAGCGCTGGGATATTCCGACGAATATTGGACTTGGTCCGACCGTGGGGCCCAGCCGTCCGATCCATTTCTTCGAACTCCCCGGCGAGACGGTTTGGGGGGCCACCGCTCATATTCTCGCCGAGTTCCTCGCTCATCTCGTCACTTCGGTACCGGAATGAGGATTTTCGGCCTTGGAATCGCGCCGCAGGGGTCTAAAGCGGTACGCTCTTTAGTTACGGCGGAGGGAGTTACTTTAAGTGGAAGTCGAAATCGGGATTGGTAAATCCGGCCGACGCGCTTACGGATTTGATGATATTGCCATCGTGCCGAGTCGACGCACGCGCGACCCGGAAGATGTAGATATCAGTTGGGAAATTGACGCGTTTAAGTTCGACCTTCCGCTGATCGCGTCAGCGATGGACGGAGTGGTTTCTCCTAAAACCGCGATTGAAATTGGTCGGTTGGGGGGAATGGCTTGCCTGAACCTCGAAGGCCTCTGGACTCGTTACGAAGATCCCGAACCGCTCCTAGAAGAAATCGCCGACTTGTCACCCGAGAAAGCCACTCGTCGAATGCAAGATATTTATGCCGCACCGGTAAAACCCGAACTCATGGGCGTGCGCATTGGCGAAATGAAAGCCGCGGGAATTACTACATGCGCGTCACTAACTCCCCAAAAAGTTGCCGCCCACGCCGCGGCCATGGTTGCTGCCGAACTCGACATCTTAATTATTCAAGGAACAGTAGTTTCGGCCGAACATGTTTCGAGTGACGAAACTCGACCGCCGCTTAATCTAAAAAACTTTATTCGTGAATTCGAAATTCCAGTACTCGTAGGCGGATGTGCGTCGTACGCCACTGCTTTGCACCTGATGCGCACGGGTGCAGTTGGAGTCTTGGTTGGCGTTGGCCCCGGCCAAGCTTGCACTAGTCGGGGTGTTCTGGGCGTTGGTGTTCCTCAAGCCACCGCTATTGCCGATGTAGCCGGCGCACGAATTCGCCACCTCGACGAAACTAGCGTTTATGTTCATGTCATCGCCGACGGCGGAATGCGCACCGGTGGGGATATCGCTAAAGCGGTTGCGTGTGGGGCCGACGCAGTAATGATTGGTTCACCGTTGGCGAGCGCTTACGAAAGTCCCGGTCGGGGTTATCACTGGGGCATGGCGACTTTTCACCCCACGCTGCCACGAGGGGCACGAGTTTTTTCGGGGATGAAAGGGACCATGGAAGAAATTCTTGTCGGCCCCGCGCACGAAAATGACGGTACCCTCAATCTCTTTGGCGGGCTGCGCACGTCGATGGCAACAACTGGTTACAGAACCCTGAAGGAATTTCAGAAGGCTGAAGTGATGGTTGCTCCGTCACTTCAAACCGAAGGAAAGTCGCTCCAGCGTTCTCAGGGCGTTGGCATGGGACGCTGAGCACAACGGCGACCGACCCCGAATCGGTTTCGACCGGTGATCACGATGTGGTGCTGGTAGTTGATTTTGGGGCTCAATACGCCCAATTAATCGCGCGACGGGTGCGCGAGGCGCGGGTGTACTCCGAAATAGTTTCACGGCGCACACCAGTTAGCGAGATGCTGGCCCGCCGACCCAAAGGAATTATTTTTTCGGGGGGCCCAGCTTCGGTACATGTTGATGACGCTCCGTCGATCGATCCCGCAATCTACGAAGCGGGAATACCAGTTTTAGGAATCTGTTACGGCGCACAACTAATCGCGCGCGATTTAGGTGGCGAGGTGCGCATGACCGGCGACGGTGAATACGGTCGCACCACGATTACTCGTTCGGGATCATCGGTCTTATTAGCCGAGATCCCCAACGAAGACTCAGTCTGGATGAGCCACGGCGACGCGATTACTTCGGTCCCCGAAGGTTTTGTTATCACCGCGTCGTCGCCCAGTGCGCCCGCGGCGGCCTTTGAAGATACCGATCGAGGTTTCTTCGGTGTTCAATTTCACCCCGAAGTGCGTCACACCGAGCGCGGCCAAGACGTAATGCGCGCGTTCTTATTTGACGTGTGTGGCGCGCGACCAACTTGGACCAACACCAACATCATCGAAGAAGCGGTAACCGCGATACGGGCTCAAGTGGGTACTGAAAAAGTTATCTGTGGCTTATCGGGTGGGGTCGATTCGGCAGTAGCGGCCGCGTTGGTTCAGCGAGCGATTGGGGATCAACTCAGTTGTGTTTTTGTCGATACTGGATTGTTGCGCCAAGGTGAAGCCGAACAAGTTGAAGAGACATTTCGGGCCCAATTCCATATTGATCTAGTGCATGTTAAGGCTGCTGACCGATTTATCGATGCGCTTGCTGGAGTGACCGATCCCGAAGTCAAGCGAAAAATTATTGGCGAGACTTTTGTGCGGGTATTTGAAGAAGTTGCCGGTCACGCCGAAGGGTCGGAGGTCGATCTCGCTAACGCAAAATTCTTGGTACAAGGCACGCTTTACCCCGATGTAGTGGAGTCGGGTGGCGGCGATAATGCGGTTATTAAATCTCACCACAATGTGGGCGGTCTTCCCGAAGACATGGCTCTTGATTTAGTTGAGCCACTACGCGAACTCTTTAAAGACGAAGTGCGCGCGATCGGTAGCGAACTCGGCCTGCCCGACGCCATCGTCTTGCGCCAGCCTTTCCCCGGTCCCGGGCTGGGGGTAAGGATTATTGGTGAAGTTACTGCCGAGCGGCTAGTAAAATTGCGCGCCGCCGACGCTATCGTTCTGGAAGAATTGCGCCGAGCGGGTCTGGAAAGTGAGATTTGGCAGAGCTTTGCGGTACTGCCGGCTATTCGCAGTGTGGGGGTAATGGGCGATAGCCGCACTTACGATTACCCGATCATCATTCGAGCGGTAACCTCCGATGACGCCATGACCGCTGATTGGGCGCGCTTGCCGCACGATGTGCTCGAAATAATGGCGTCACGAATTATCAATGAAGTAGACGGAATCAACCGAGTGGCCTACGACATCACCAGTAAACCTCCCGGAACGATCGAGTGGGAATAGAGGAGAAAAATGAATCTTGCTGAACTTAAAGAAACCGCTCAAGCATTAGTGGCTCCCGGCAAAGGAATCCTTGCGGCCGACGAATCAGGGGGGACGATTAAGAAGCGTTTCGACACCATCAATACGGAGTCGACTGAAAAAAATCGACGAGATTACCGCGAGTTGTTATTCACCGCTTCGGGAATGGCCGATCATGTTAGTGGGGTAATTCTTTTTGACGAAACTATTCGTCAGTCGGCGGCCGACGGAACTCCGTTTCCTAAACTCTTGGCCGCGGAAGGAGTAATTCCGGGTATCAAAGTTGATGCCGGTGCCAAAGATTTGGCGGGCGCTCCCGACGAAACCGTTACCGAAGGATTAGACGGTTTACGCGAACGGTTGGCCGAATATCGCGCGCTGGGCGCGCGGTTTGCTAAGTGGCGCGCTACTTACAGCATCACCGATTCGCTGCCGTCGTCTTACTGTATTTCGGTTAACGCTCACGCGTTGGCGCGTTACGCGGCTCTTTGTCAAGAGGCCGATATCGTTCCGATCGTCGAGCCCGAAGTGCTGATGGACGGCGATCACAGTATCGAACGAAGTTTCGAGGTAACCCAAGCGGTGCAAGAAGAACTGTTCCGCGAACTTGAGGCGCAACGAGTTGTCCTCGAAGGCACGCTGCTTAAACCCAACATGGTGCTTTCGGGTTACGGTTCCGCGACTCAAGCCACCGACGCCGAAGTAGCCGAACGAACTTTGGCCTGTTTTGCGATCACCGTTCCTGCGGCCGTGCCCGGAATCGTATTTTTGTCGGGTGGTCAGAGTGACAAACAAGCGACCAATCGACTCAACCTGATGAACTCGCCGGATTTTCGTGGCGCCGCGCACCCGTGGCAGATTTCCTTCTCCTACGGGCGGGCGTTACAAGCCGCGGCGCTCGGCGCGTGGCAAGGGCAAGCCGGCAATAAAACGGCCGCGCAGGCAGCATTTGCTCATCGGGCGCAACTCAACGGCAAGGCTCGCTCCGGGCAGTACTCGCCCGATATGGAGTCGGCCGTCTGATCAACGCCGACGCTCTCCTCGCCGGTCTTAATCCGGTCCAACGCGAGGCAGTAAGTGCTCCTGACGGTCCGGTACTGGTCGTGGCGGGAGCGGGCTCGGGTAAAACCCGAGTCCTGACTCACCGGGTTGCTTATTTAGTTGCGGCTCGCCGCGCCGCGCCGTTTTCTATTTTGGCGATCACTTTTACTAATAAGGCCGCGGGCGAAATGAAAGATCGGGTAGCCACTTTGGTGGGGCCGATCGCGTCGCGTATGTGGGTCAGCACATTTCACTCGGCGTGCTCACGCATTTTACGACGCGAAGCCGAGCATCTGGGATTGCGGTCATCGTTTTCTATTTATGACCAGAGCGATGCAGTGCGTTTAACTGATTATGTTCGGCGTGATCTAAATATTGACCCCAAGCAATTTCCACCCCGTCGGCTACACAGCCGCATTTCCGCGATGAAAAACGAACTGATAACTCCTACGCAGGCCCAGACCGATGCGTGCACTCCGCCCGAAGTTCGGATCGCTGAGGTTTATGCCGAATACCAGCGCCGCTTACAGCTTGCTTCGGCCGTTGATTTTGACGATCTACTTATGCTCACAGTTAAATTGTTGCGGGATAATCCCGAGGTCCGCCATCGTTGGCAGCAGCGTTTTACCCAAGTTTTAGTTGATGAGTTTCAAGATACCAACATGGCCCAATGGGAAATTGTTCGGCTACTAACCACTGAGCATCGCAACATAATGGTGGTGGGCGATCACGACCAGAGCGTTTACGGTTTTCGGGGCGCCGATGTTCGCAATTTGGCTCGGTTCGAAGAAGAGTTCTCGGAAACATCGGTCATTGTGCTCGACCAAAACTATCGTTCCACCCAAAATATCCTTGATGCCGCCAACGCAGTAATTTCGAATAACGCCGCGCGTACCCCAAAACACCTATGGACCGAGCAGGGAGGCGGCGAACTAATTACTCGCTATCAAGCGGAAGACGAACGAGATGAAGCTCGATTTGTGGCCCATGAAATTAAACAATTAGTCGACGACTCAACCAGCGTCCTCAACGATGTGGCGGTTTTCTACCGCACCAATGCTCAGAGCCGGGTAATTGAAGAGGCGTTTGTTAATGCCGGTATTCCTTACCAAGTTGTTGGCGGCACCAAATTTTATGATCGGCGAGAAATCAAAGACGCACTTGCCTACCTGCAAGCACTGGTTAATCCTGATGACGAAGTTAGTTGGCGACGAGTTATTAACACTCCCAAACGCGGCGTGGGGGAAGCGTCGGTAGCCAAAGTTGTGGCTTACGCGACTAGTACGGGCATCACGTTTCGCGCCGCGCTCGACCAAGCGGCCGCAGCAGGGGTCGGCGGTCGCGCGCTAAGTGGAATTCAAGACGCGCTAAAACTTATTGAAGGGCTAACCGCCGACGCGGAAGATGGGGTCGGCGCACTAATCCAGTACATCGGCGAACGAACCGGTTATGTAGCCGAGCTCGAAGCCGAACGATCGATTGAATCTGAAGGTCGTATCGAAAACTTGGCCGAGCTGGTGGGGCTGTGTCGCCACTTTGATCAAGCGTTAGATTCGGGCGACCTTACGGGCTTACCCGAAATCGCCGGTCTCGGCACGGTTCTCGATCCGCCCGCCAACCAGGAGTTAGGCGATAACGATTCGGCCGCAGTCACAATTCCTACCGGATTGGCAAGAGTATCGGCATTTTTAGAAGCAGTGGCACTGGTCACCACTCTCGACACCGAAACTGAAGGTGAAAAAAGCGCCGTCACGCTCATGACTCTGCACACCGCCAAAGGACTTGAATACCCAGTGGTGTTTTTGATCGGCCTTGACGACGGAGTGTTTCCGCACATTCGATCATTCGACGACCCCGACGAACTTGAAGAAGAGCGACGCCTTTGTTATGTCGGAGTAACGCGAGCCGAGGATCGCTTATATCTTTGCCACGCGTGGAGCCGAACTCTGTTTGGTCATACCGAGTATTACTCGCCTAGCCGATTCCTCAATGAAATTCCCACCGAACTAATCAATGTGGTTGGTCAAGAGCGCGGAGGGTCGGGATTGGGAGCACACCGCGACACGGTGGTCAACGCGGCCATCCGCCGCGGTGGCGATTCGCCCGGAGCGCGCGGCGCCGAGTACCTAGATTTTTCGGTGGGCGACGATGTGACTCACGAAAAATTCGGTGAAGGAGTGATCTTGGGTTTAGAAGGCACCGGTGATCGTGCGGAAGTAGTGGTGCACTTTCGCGATGTCGGCGAGAAGCGGTTGTTATTAGCGTGGGCTCCGCTAAGTCGAATCGTTAATTAGTTACGCAGTATCTAAACTGTCGGATTTTTTCTTAGGTCAGGGAGTAATCGTTGACGGTGGCGGTGTACGCACTCGCAAATCTACGTAGAGCGAATCTTTAGGCGAACCTCTTCCGACCGATCCGACCGAAACTAAGTAACGGTCAAGATCGTCGACTTGAAATTTATTGCCGTTACAGTCGACGTACGCTTTGCGCGAATCTCGCCACTTAACGAGGCAGTCGCTGTTCTTAGGCAGATCAATCGCCAGGGCAACAATCTTTCCGTTTTCTTGGTCAAGCCAAAATCCGCGACCGCCAAACGGGTTGGCAAAGTAAAGCGGTCCGCCCGTGCCGATAGTGCTCGAAAGCTCGGGTTCAAGGCCTAAAAATAAGGGCGCAGTTTTCGGAGTGTCGTTAGTGCCACCGGTAGCGAGAAATATCAATCCCGCGGCCACTAAGCCGGCCACAATCACGATTATGGTGGCAAAAATAAGCACTTGGCGGTCGCTGCGAGACGGAGGCATAGGGTCATTGTCTACCATTTCGTGGTCGCGAACCGCACTGAGCGCCTCCTCCTCCGCCACTGGTGAATTGTCTCGGTCAACTCGCTTATCGGTCCTCGGATTGGCTACCGTTTGACTTCCCGTTTAACTTTCAGGAGCCACAGTGGATCTCTATGAATATCAAGGTAAGCAACTGTTCGCTCGCTACGACATTCCGGTATCAAACGGCGAGGCAGTGGAGACAGTCGATGCCGCAGTAGCCGCGGCCGATCGCATTGGTTATCCAGTGGTGGTAAAGGCCCAAGTACAAGTAGGCGGACGCGGTAAAGCGGGCGGCATCAAATTGGCGGCCACCGCCGACGAATGTCGTAAGTACGCAACCGATATTCTTGGTCTCGATATTAAAGGGCATGTAGTTGCGCTGCTATGGATTGAAACCGCGAGCGATATATCCGAGGAGTACTACGCGTCTTTCACCCTCGACCGTTCCGCCAAAAAACATTTAGGCATGTTGTCGGCCGCGGGTGGAATCGAGATCGAACAGGTGGCGGTAGAAAATCCCGAAGCGCTAGCTCGTATCTGGATTGATCCGGTTGATGGTTTAACTCCGGAGCAGTGTCGGGCGTGGGTGGCGGAAGCCAAACTAAATCCGGCCGCAACCGAAGGAACGATCGATATTCTTACCAAGTTGTGGCGTTGTTATGTCGACGCCGATGCTGATTTAGTGGAGATCAACCCTCTCATCTTGACCACCGATGGCCGAGTACACGCACTCGACGCCAAAGTAACGCTCGACGATAGTGCGTTATTTCGCCACCCCGACTACGAGGTCTACGACGCGACGCAAGTACGCGACGCGCGCGAGACCGCCGCTCACGCCAAAGGGCTGCAGTATGTGGGACTCGATGGGTCGGTTGGCATCATCGCCAACGGAGCGGGATTGGCTATGAGCACCGTCGATATTGTTAGCCAAGTCGGTGGCTCACCGGCAAACTTTCTCGACATCGGTGGTGGCGCTAACGCCGATGTTATGGCCGGTGCTCTTGAAGTTATAACCAACGACCCTAATGTGCGAGCCATCTTTATAAATATTTTCGGCGGTATCACTAAAGGCGACGAAGTAGCTAACGGAATTATCGCTGCGCTTGATCGAGTCGATATTAAATCTCCGATAGTCATCCGGCTCGACGG
>JBCKKA010000035.1:0-12500 GCA_038904515.1 Acidimicrobiia bacterium
TGCGGAAGTCGAAACTGCGGAAGTCGAAACCGATTCGGAAGTCGAAACCGATTCGGAAGTCGAAACCGATTCAGACTCGCCCCCGAATAAACCCCCCAGCAAGTTCTCCGCACCCGTCGCCGGTGGCGATATTCAGCCCATTGAGATCCAAGACGAGATGGAGCGGTCTTTCCTCGATTACGCCATGTCGGTTATTACCGCACGCGCGCTGCCCGACGCGCGCGACGGGCTCAAGCCCGTGCATCGCCGCATTCTTTTTTCGATGTACGACTCGGGCACTCGCCCCGACCGCAAGCATCGAAAGTCGGCCCAAACCGTGGGTGACGTAATGGCCCGGTTTCACCCCCACGGCGACACCGCTATTTACGACGCTATGGCCCGTATGGCCCAAGACTTTTCGTTGCGGTATCCCCTCGTCGACGGCCACGGTAACTTCGGTTCGCCCGATCCCAACGACCGGCCGGCCGCAGCCCGTTACACCGAAGCCCGGCTCGCCCCGCTGGCCATGGAGATGCTCGGCGAGATCGACGAAGAGACGGTCGACTTCACGGCAACCTATGACGGCGAAAACGAAGAGCCGACGGTATTGCCGGCGCGGTTCCCTAACCTTTTAGTTAACGGCGTGGGCGGAATTGCCGTCGGCATGGCTACCAATATTCCGCCCCACAACTTGGGCGAAGTTATCGACGCCACGATCTACTTAATCGATAACCCCGAGGCAAAAATCGGCGACCTATTAAAGATTGTTAAAGGTCCCGACTTTCCCACCGGCGCGTTAATTTTGGGCAAAACCGGAATTAAAGAGGCTTACACGACGGGCCGAGGCTCCATCAAACTGCGGGCCACGGTTGATGTCGAAGAAGGCGCGCGTGACGTGCGGCGAATTGTTGTTACCCAAGTTCCTTATCAAACTTCGGTTGAGTCAATCGGTCAACGGATCGCTGAACTAGTTAACGACCGCAAACTTGAAGGCATACGCGATGTGCGCAATGAGTCGGCCGGCGTTACTACCCGCCTAGTAGTCGATCTAAAAAAGACCGCCAATGTCAATGTGGTGCTCAACCAGCTTTACAAGTTGACGCAAATGCAGTCTTCGTTCTCGGTAAATATGCTCGCCTTGGTCGACGGCGTGCCCCGGCTCCTAACCCTCGACCAATCACTTCGGGTTTACCTCAAACACCAAATCGAGGTGGTTACTCGCCGCACTGCATATCGCTTGAAGCGAGCCCAAGAGCGCGAACACATTGTTGAAGGTCTGGTCAAGGCGCTGGCGTCCATCGACGCGGTGATTGCGTTGATTCGGGCCGCGGCCGATGTTGATAAAGCCCGAACCGGCCTTATGGCTAAACCTTTCTTGTTCTCCGAAATTCAGGCTAACTACATCCTCGACATGCAACTGCGCCGCCTTACTCAACTTGAGGGCGACAAACTGCGCACTGAACTGGCCGAGTTGCAACAGCGGATTAAAGATTTGCAGGCGATTTTGCAGAGCAAGGAACAACTTGAAGGAGTAATCAAAAGCGAGTTGCTCGCGACTAAAGCAAAATTCGCCAATCCTCGTCGCACCAAACTCACCGCCGACACCGGCGAACTCGATGTGCTCGACCTGATCGACGATGAAGAGGTTGTGGTGGTTCTCACCAAGGAGGGCTACATCAAAACCGTGGCCGCAGATTCGTTTAGACGCCAAGCCCGCGGCGGCCGCGGCGTGCGGGGCAGCAAACTCGGCGACGGTGACTATGTTTCAAATCTTCTTACCACCACTATGCACTCGTATTTATTAATGTTTTCTAATCGCGGCAAGGTCTACCGGATCCGCGCGCACGAGATTCCGATGAAAGAGCGCGTGGCGCGTGGCACCGCGTTAGTGAATCTCATTTCGCTCGCGGCGGGCGAACGAATCGAAGCGCTTATAGATACTCGCACTTACGAAGAAGGTATGTATCTCGTTTTTGCTACCAAAAAAGGTTTGGTTAAGAAGACCAAGATGTCGGAGTACGACTCGTCACTGCGCAACGGGCTTATTGCTCTCAACTTAAACAAGGGCGATGAGTTGGTGCGGGTAATCCAGACCTCGGGCACGGGCGACTTGATGATGACGACCATGAACGGTCAAACCATCCGGTTTGCCGAGAAAGAAATTCGTTCTACCGGTCGAGCATCGGCCGGGGTTCACGGAATGAAGTTGCGCGCGGGCGACGAAGTGGTCTCGAGCGACACCTATCGCAAAGATGCCGTCATGCTGTTTATCAGCTCTAGTGGCCACGGCAAGCGCACCAAGTCCGACGCCTTCACGCGGCAGAAGCGCGGTGGACAAGGAGCCCGTGGTATGAAAATCACCGCGACCCGTGGTCAGGTCGTGGCGGCATTTACGGTGACCGAGAGCGATGAGATCATGGTGTTCTCGTCAAGCGGTAACATCCTTAAGATGCCCGCCACCGATGTTTCTGTTCAGGGTCGTGACGCCACTGGAGTTCGAGTAGCGCGCTTAGCCGCGGGCGAAAAAGTGGTGGCGGCGGCACCCGCGCTCGATCACGAAACTCCGGACGAGACCGGCGAATGACCACGACTCCCGAGCCGCAGCGACTCCGACACAACGAACCCAGCCGCGCAGCCCCTTCGCGTGCGACCCCTTCGCGTTCGGCCGCACCCGCACCGCGTCGTTATCGGCAAACGATTGTCAAAGTCGACTTATGGACGGTAATCAAACTTTCGTTATGTTTCTACATCTCGGCCATGTTTGTACTGGTCGTCGCTTTAGTGGCACTGTGGGTTTTTGCTGAGGCCGCGGGAATAATCGGAAACGTTGAGAAGTTTCTCGGCGATTTATTCTCCGACAAGAGCTTCACCTTTTTATCGGCCCAAGTCCTTCAAGCCGTGATGCTGATCGGACTCCTATTCGTGGCGCTGCAAGTAGTAATCACCGCCGTCGCAGTATCGTTCTACAACATCTTTGCCGGACTGTTTGGTGGTCTTGAGGTCACCATTAAAGAAGAAGACCCCCAAGGGCGTTAATTTCTTCCGAACGACCCGAGGAGCGCCTAGTAAGATTTCAAATTCTGCGGGGCTATAGCTCAGTCGGTTAGAGCGCATCCCTGATAAGGATGAGGTCGCTGGTTCGATTCCAGCTAGCCCCACGCTCGGTGCCGGTCATCAACCCGTATGTCGCCGTTAGGCTTGATTTCGTGTTGACCGCCCCAGTTCCGCCGCGGAAATTATCAGTCGTGCATACTTTTGTCAGCCGCGATGACGCGCGCGTCGGGATTGCGGTTTTAATTCTGGCCGCAACGATGACGGCCGCAGTGGTGGCTACCGGCGCCGTTCGCGATCTCAATAGCGACGACCTCGTTTGGCAACGGCTGCTGCACATCTGGGGCTCAACTGGTCACGCGCAGGGCTGGATTTCGGAGGATGTATTTCCGACCCGATTCGGACTGTACGCCGCGCTAGACGGGGTGGGGCTTAATGGTCGTTCGGGAGTAGTGGCGGCGTCGATAATTCTCAATCTGGTAGGTGCGGCGAGTTTTTTGGTTGCGCTGATTTTTAGTAACTCGCTGACGAAGCCGCGGCGATGGGGAGTAGTGGTTGGCGCCGGTTTGCTTGCTTCTTGGTCGACTATCGCCTGGTCCGATGTTTTTTTCAGCCCGAATACTCGCCCCCTCGAAATTGGGCTCGCGTTATTAGCAGTCGCCTGGCTGGGTGTGCGCACGGCCAACACGCGCCGAAAGGGTCCTCAGGTTTTAACTGCCGCGGTGCTGGCCGTGCTGTGGTTTTCCGACCCGCTGGTATTTCTCATTATTGCCATTCCGGCCGCGTTGGTAGTCGTGATCGATGCCCGCCGAGTCGAAAAACGCCGACGAGCGGTCACGGTCTTAGGAGTACTGGCGCTGTCGGTAGTTGGCGCGGCGGTCTTGCGCGGCATCGCCGCGCTATTCAATCTATCCACCGAATCGGTAGCCCGGGGCGGCTATTTTTTAACCCCCATCACCGACTTGCCGCAAAGAGCAGTAACGGTATTCGAACGGTCGGCGGCGCTCCTTGGCGTTGCCGGCTCCGACCTGACTTCGGGCGGAGTAGTTGATTTATTGATCGCTTGGTTGCGACTGGGCGTAGTGGGCTTGGCGGCAATTGGCGTAGTGGTAATAGCGCGATCGTGGTCCGACGCCAGTTTATTGGCGCGCACTTTAGTGGTCGCCCCAGCAGTTACTCCGCTGGCGGTCGTCTTTATTAATATTTATCCCAATCCTGAATTTGTAATCGACCGCTACCTAGTGATGGTGCTAGTCGCGATAAGTGGATTAGCGATTATTGCCCTTAGCCAAATTTCGAGTCGGCGGTCGGCGGTCGCAGCCGCGGCGGTAGCGGTCTTGGTCGGGGCAGTTTTTATTACCAATATCAACACTTGGCGCGATAATCGCCATATTGTGCGCGATGCCAACGCGATCGCCTTAGGTGACGCGGTGAAGTTTCAGAACTGGGATCGGATCTACGCGGGTTACTGGATGGCGGTTCGCCAAGCCGAACTGGCTTCGGGCGATTCGCAGTGGGCCAGTGTGGTCTGTGACCGAAGCGGCCCGCTTGAGTTGATGGATTGGAATAACGATTCGTCACTGTTGCGCCCGCGAGTTAATAGCATCGCGGTTTCAGTGGAAAGGCAGTACTGCGACTTCGCCGATATTGTTCGGCGTTACGGCCCACCAACCGAACGAGTAACTCTCGAGGGCCATGACTTTGTTGTGTATCGCGGATCCGCCGTGGTGCCCGCCTTGCGAGATTTGCGGCCATGAGCGAGACGACCGCTCAGCGCACCACCCCCGCCCCGCTCCCGACCGACGCAAGTCCTTCGACTGACGCCACGGAAGAAACTTTCGGATCACTGGGCTACCACCCTGGGCTCGACGGAGTGCGGGGGTTCGCGGTATTGCTTATTTTTCTTTTTCACACCGGCTCGCCGGTTTTCCCCGGTGGCTTTCTTTCGGTTTCGTTGTTTTTCACCCTGTCGGGTTTTTTGATTACTCGGTTATTGCTAGACGAAGGGGTACGGAGTTCGGTAATTGAACTGCCGCGTTTTTGGGCTCGCCGTTTACGACGATTATTGCCCGCGGCGCTGCTCGGAATTGTTCTCGTGTTAGTTCTTTCGGCTTTGGTTTGGAACCCGGTGCCCGACGAATTGCGTACCGACATTTTGGCTTCGCTTGGCTACGGCGCTAATTGGCGATTTTTATTGCAGGGAGACTCCTATGCACAACTCTTTCAGTCGCCGTCACCACTTTTGCACTACTGGAGTTTGGCCATTGAGGAACAGTTTTATTTTCTGTTGCCTCTGGTGGTTTGGTTTATCGCTCGCCGCACAAACTCACCCCGACAGTTCCGACTAACGCTGCGCACGACTCTGTTAATCGGCATCGTCATTTCGCTGGTCGTTACTGTCGCGGCCGCGGCTACTGGAAATACCAACTTTATTTATTACAGCCTTCCGAGTCGAGCCGGCGAACTCTTAGTCGGGGGAGTGGTGGCAACATCCATTGGAGTGGCGCGCGCGGCGCGTAAACCCGCAACGATCTGGGTAACCATCGGCGGGATCGCCAGTCTTTTGGCCATTGTCATTTTGTGCGCCACGGTTACTCGCACTTCGCCGTGGCTGTCGTGGGGAGGCTTTACCGCGTTCGCCGCAATTTCGTCGCTGCTAATTGTGGCCGCCCTGCCGGTTGGCCCGCTGGCCCGCGTTCTTGCGGTATGGCCTTTGCGAACATTAGGAAAAATATCGTACGGGGTTTACATTTATCACTGGCCGATAATTCTCTGGCTCACACCGGCGCGCGTGGGAGTGAGCGGAACTGAGTTAGTAGCAATTCAGGCCGCAGTAACCATCGCGTTTGCCACCGCTTCTTATTTGGTCATTGAGCAGCCGGTCCGCCGGGGTCGGGTTCTGCACGGAATCACGGCCCAAGTAGCCGCGCCCATCGCCATAGCGGCGATAGCGCTCGTAGGCGTGGTAGTTACCAGCACTCTAAGTTCGCCTCCGCAACTAAATTTTGCCGCGGCAACCAGTGTTAATCGAGTTCCGGTCACCACTCCGGCTTCGGGCGAAACCTCACTGGCATTTTTTGGCGACTCGGCTGCGCTTATGACCGCAAAGGGATTTCAAGATTGGGCGGGGCTGTCTTTGCTAACCGCGCAGGGCGGCGGCGCCGCGTGGTACGGATGTGGAATCGTGCGCGACGGTAAAGCCCGCTTCGCCGATCGTGAGCTGACTTTCGAATCGTGCGGTTCGATTCCGCAGCAATGGGGGAAGGCGCTCGACGAAACCAAACCGCAAGTTGCAATAATTCAAGTGGGACCGATCGAAGTTAATGACCGCTTATTACCAGGCGACACCGAATGGCGGTCGCTGGGCGATCCCGTACTCGATGCCTATCTAGAAAAGCGAATGCTGGAAGCGGTTGATGTGGTTATCGATCGCGGGATAATTCCGGTGTGGCTCACTAGCCCACTTATCGATCCGGCCCGTTCAACTCTGGTGCGCAATAGCGACCCGTCGGGCGACCCCGCGCGCATGCGCCGATTTAATAAAATTTTGGCCCGAGTGGCGGCTAAGCGCCCGGAGTTAAGAATTGTCGACTTGGCCGACTTTGTGAAGCGTTGGCCGGGCGGTGAGTTTGATCCCGTCCTCCGGCCCGATGGAGTCCACTTTGACCCCGTCGTCGTCACCCAGTCGGTGGCGCCGTGGCTAGAAGCCGAGATCCTAAAGGCGGCGCAGACCAACCGGTAGCGATTGAAACGAACTCGAACCTCGGCCGTCTTGAACGGCGGGCGCGGCGGGGTTTTTCCAACCGGCGGTAGACTCGTTACTTATGAACGCATTGCGCCGAGGTTTAGTAGTTGGGGGTCTCGTAGTTTTGATTGGTCTAGTGGTAAAGATGCTGGGCAAAAGCGATATTCCCCAAACTACTGGCGGATGGCGACAACTTGAGGGCCCTGATTTCCGGTGACCACTATTGCGCTGGTGGGTGCGGGTGCCGTAGGTGCTCGCACGGCTCGGCAACTTCTTGATACGCCCGGTTTAAGTCGATTACTAATTGTCGATCGATCGCGTGCCCATGCCACCGAGTTGGCCGCCAGTGTGGGCGGCGAGGCAGTCGCGTTAAACGCGGCGACCATTGCTGTTGCCGATGCGGTGGCTTTAGCCGTTCCCGGTCGCGCCGCGGCGCAGCTGGCTGAGCGCATCATTTCCTCGGGCGTTCCCGTTGCTGCTGCGACCGACGACGACCTCGGCATCGATGCGTTATTTGCCCTCGACATTTTGGCGCGCGAAAACACCACCCAAATGATTGTCGGCTGCGCGTTGCTTCCCGGCTTAGGTGATGTTTTGGCGCGCCACGCGGCCAACGCGCTGGAGCGGGCCGACGAAGTTCAAGTTGCGCGCGTCGGCACCGCGGGACCAACCTGCGTGGCATCGCTTCGACGAGCGCGACGCGAGCCGGCGCGCGAGTGGATCAACGATAGTTGGCAGATTAAAAAACGAGCCGGTACGCAATTGGTTTGGTTTCCTGAGCCCATTGGCGCACAAGAGTGCGAAGTGGTGTCTTTAGGCGCCGAGAATATTCACCGCGCGGTTCCTGAGGCCACCTTTGTTTCGGTGCGAGCGGGGGAAGCCCCCACTCGTCGCCCACCGTTACCCCCGCGAGTCTCCGGACATCCGCGTGAAATTTGGGCAGGATTGCGGGTAGAGGTGTCGGGGTGGCAGGGCAACGCGCGTTCATCAATCGTTTACGGAATGGTCGAGCGACCCGCACCCGCCGCGGGTGCGATATTGGCCATAGCCGCCGCTCGTTTGGCCGGATTGGTTCCCGAAGTTCAACTTGTTTCTACTGAGCCGGGCGCGTATTCATTGGGCGGAGTAGTCAATCCGGTTTCGTTCTTGTCGGAATTGGCTACCCGCGGTTTACGGGTGGCTAGTTTTGAAGGGGTAGTCGGCTCGGCCGGACGCTGAAATCTTGAGTATCCTCACCAGATGAACGAGACCTCCAAAGCCGCGGTAGCAACTCCCAACCCAACTGCGGCTAAAGCCACGCCGCCACCGTACGCGGGTTTGCGTACACTTTCGGCCACAGTTCTGATATCTCTAGCGGCCGCGTTGCTGCTGCCCGCCATCTCGATCTTTTGGTTTGGCGGACAAATCCTTAACACTTCGAATTATGTTGCCAATGTAACTCCGGCAATTTCGGACCCCGCAGTCAAGAAGTACATTGCCACCGAATCAACGGACTATCTGGTTAAGCAAATTAATAAACGAGTGAATATTCCGGGATTGGCTGCCGATATCGCGGCGGCCACAATCGAGCCGCAAGTAGAGAAGCTGCTCGATCTTCCTATAATGAAAGAACAGTGGGCTATCGCTAACCAATTGGCGCACTCGACCTTGGTTAATTCATTTAAGAATCAAGGAAATGACCCAGTAGACCTCAATCTCACATTGATCTTGGCCACTTTACAAGCGGAACTGGTCGCGCAAAATATACCCATAGTGAGTTCAGCGTTGAATAGTGTAGTTACCCCACCCGACCAACTCAGCCTAAAACTTATTGATGGCGATACCGCCAGCATCGGGCGCGATGCTTACGACGCGGCCGCCACTCTCGACTGGGCGTTGCCACTGCTGGTGTTGGCGTTATTCATCATTGCGTTCGCGCTGGCTTGGCGGCGCCGAGGAACTTTGCTCGCTATTGGCATCGTAATGATCGCCGGCGGCGGATTTTTGTTGGTCGCCCTAACTAGCGGAATAGAGCAAGCCACGGCTCAAGTAGACGGCAGGTTGCAGGCCGACGCGGCCAAAGCCTTGGTTACGGCAATGACCGACAACTTACGAACTTATTCTTTGGTAGTGCTGATCGCCGGTATTTTATTTTCGGTAGTAGCAGTCGTATGGTTCTTCCTACCCACGCGCAACAACATTGAAGAGACGGTTTAAACCGACCCAACAGATTTTGTGCTAAACCAAGCAGTAGTAGCAACCTAGGCAGGGGGGAGAATGGCTCGAGGCAAAATTTCGGCACCAAATTTAGTTCTTATCGCAATGATTTTTGCGGTATCAATGACCTTCATCGACGTGACCATCGTTTCGCTGGCCATCCCGGAAATTCAACGCGAGCTTAAGTTGACGCCTTCGGGAATGCAGTGGGTTCTGAATGTTTATGTACTTGCTTTGGCCGCGTCATTCATTCTGGCGGGGAGACTTTCTGACATTTTTGGCCATCGCCGGTTAGTGATAATCGGAGTATCGGTCTTCGTCGGGGCATCAACGGCGTGTGGACTCACGCCGGTTGGTGAGTATTCCGAAGCTTGGATAATCACTTTTCGCGCTATTCAGGGCGTGGGCGCGGCTTTCATGGTTGCCGCGGCATTGGCATTGGTGGTCGCGACTTTTCCGCTCAGTCAACGAGGCGCCAAATTAGCAATATTTTTTGCCGTCACCGGCGTGATGACGGGCATCGGCCCAATTGTGGGCGGTTACTTAACCGAATGGACATGGCGAGCAGTTTTTTGGGTCAATATCCCTGTCGCCATCATTGCGCTCATCCTTACCGCGCGAATCCGACCGGTCGATCCGGCTCACCGAGTAGCTGTTGATTGGCAGGGCGCGCTTCTCATCGCGCTCGGAATGGGGTTGAGTGTTTTTGGAGTTCAGCAGGCCAGCACTTGGGGTTGGTCAAGCACTCGAACGATTGCTTTTATTGCCGTGGGCACTATTTTCTTAGCGATCTTCGTGGTATTCGAATTGCGCCGCCGAGTTCCCCTCGTTGATTTGCGCATATTCAAAATTCGTGCATTTCTAGTTGAAAATATAGTGCTGTTCTTCTCGTCGATGGTCTTTGTACCACTCTTTTTCTTTTGCAGCCTTTATTCGCAGATTTCTTTAGGCGACTCCACTTCGAACGCCGGAACTTATATAATGACTTTCTTTATTGGTTTCTTTGTCGGTTCGATACGCGGCGGCAAAATTTTAGATAAAATTGGTGCCAAATATGTGGTAACTGCGGGCGCGGCAATCGCGGCCGTGGGGTTTTGGCTGTGGTCTAACCAGCTCACTCAATTGTCGTGGAACGATCAATGGTGGGCGATCATTATTGCCGGCGCGGGAATGGGTTTAATTATCAGTCCGGCCACCGTCGATGGAATCAATCGTGCTTCGCGCATGAGTTACGGCGAAGCAACCGGAATTTTGCAGACGTTTCGCTACTACGGTGCGGCGGTGGGCTTAGCCATACTGGGCACGATCCTTATTGATCAAACTGGAGTTACCGGTTCTTATTACCAGGACGCCAAAACCGCGGCGGGAAGAATGGCTTTTGCTGAAGCCAACCAGAAAGTGTTCACGACTATGGCGATCATGATGGCGATCACCTTTGTCATTGCGGCAATTGGGCTGCGGCCAGGGGTGCAAAAATCCACTCCCGATTTAGTGCCCACCGAGCAATAGTCGTCTCGCCGTCGTTCCTAGCGCTTTACCCGCGGGTTTCTTAAGTCGTATTCTGAAGCGATGACCATCAGTTCAATCCGCCCCATTGGTGCCCAGCCGGTAAAAATCGATCGCGCTTTTGCTCATCCTGAGCGAGTACGAGCAATGGTGATGCGTCACGCGCCCTACTGGCCGGTTATGCGTTACTTCGCTAATGCCACCGAAGAAGCCGCGCAAAACGGCGCCAAGAAAATTGATTCCACTTTGGCCACGGTTAGCGAAAAACCCGCGAGTAAGCCGATGGTCGTTATGCCGGTATTTCGGGGCGACTGGGCGTTTGACGAACCCAAAGTTGATGGCGCCCAAGAGTTGCTACACGACGAACAACTAATTGATGCTGCTAAAAAAGTTTTTAATGCCGAAGTAGTAGTGCCGTACATTGTTTTTGTAAACCTAACCACACCGATGCCGAGTCAAGGCGTGGGCCATGTCGACATTCCGGCGTTCCGCGGCATCGATCGCCAGCAGTATCCAACCTGGTTGTTGCAAATGATGGGGCAGTCGGGATTATTCGAAGACGCGCGGGTGCGCATCGCCACTTCAGTGGCTTGGCTTTACCACGGTTCTAACGGCGGATTTAGTTGGTGGCCCGACGGCCCCGACGGCCCGCGGTTAGTACACGACCAAAACATCGACAACACCGCCATTGTCGGCGATAACGACTTTATGTTTCATCGGGTTGAGCAGGTAGGCGCCGACGGCGAATCAATGGCGCGTAATCTCACGCTCGAATCATTACTGCACCCCGCTGATGACAATGCTCCCGATGCCGATTGGGTGATTACCGACGAAGGTGATGAGCGCTATCGCGTGCCGTTCGAAAAAGTGCGGGTAAGCGTGTCGTGGAAAGCCAAAGTGTTCGCTAATGAAGAAGAAAAACGCATCACCGACGAACATCTCGACGATATAACCCTTCCTGAAGTCGTCGATCGTTTTATCGCCGACCTTTCGGATCGGGGAGTGGATTGCCCGCGCCCCGCCGATGCTCTTACCGATACCGATTTCATTTCCACGGTAGCGGCGAACTATCGCCTTACTCCTTCCACGGAGTAATCCACGGAAACCAGTTCGTCAGTCAGCGGGACGCTCTCTGTGCGCGCGGTGGCGTTAATACGCGCCGCGCATTTACAGCCAGTGGTGGCGGTGACTGCGGTATCGGTTGCATTGGCGGTATCGGTTGGGCGCGAATTGAGCGGCGCGCTTGTAGTCGGAGTCGCGGTGCTGGCGGGTCAGCTATCGGTTGGTTGGAGCAATGATTATTTCGACCGCGACCGCAGTGCCAATCGGCGGGACAAACCAATCGTCACCGGAGCGATTAGTGCACGCGCGGTTGGCGCGGCCGCGCTCATCGCGCTCATCGCGTGCGTTCCGCTGTCGCTGTTGTCGGGTTGGCGGGCGGCAGTCGTACATCTTGGCGCGGTGGGCGCGGCGTGGGCCTACAACGCGGCACTTAAACGCACGGTCTTGAGCGCGGTTCCGTATTTGTTGGCCTTTGCCGCGTTGCCAGTTTTTGTAACTTTAGGATTACCGGGCCACCCGTGGCCGAAATGGTGGGCGATACTTGCGGCGGCGCTGTTGGGTGCGGGCGCGCATTTCATCAATACTGTGGCCGACACTGCGGCCGATGCCGTTACTGGCGTGCACGGATTACCCCAACGGATAGGACCGCGCGCGTCGGCTTTAGTTGGCGCATTGTTGATGGTCGCGGCTATTGGAGTAATGGCTCTGGGCGCCCCGAGCGGCGACGAAGTCGGGGCCGGGTTGCTAGTGATGGCTTTGGTTGGCGCCGTGGTCGCGGCAGTAGCAGCCACTACCGGCTCCGCCCGGTTGGCGTGGTCGATAACCCTCGCCACCGCTCTCATCGGCGCCGCCGCCCTGATTGCCCAAGGCGCCAACCTCGTAGCCTGAGATGATCCAGTCCTCCAGATCCAGTCCTCCAGATCCAGTCCTCCAGATCCAGTCCTCCAGATCCAGTCCTCTG
>JBCKKA010000036.1:0-11830 GCA_038904515.1 Acidimicrobiia bacterium
ATCACCAAAAGTTAATCCGCGTCGCGCGCTCTTCAACGACCTCTAGTGCATCGGTCCACGCTCCTGACGACAGATACTTCCAGCCGCCGTCGGGAAGAACGGTAACGATTGTTCCGGAGTCCATCGCTTCGGCAATTTTTACCGCGCCGGCAATAGAAGCGCCCGAAGAAATACCCGCAAACACGCCACAGTCGTTCAGCAGCCGTCGCAACCATTCGATCGATTCGAGTGGTCGGACAATAAATCTTCGATCAAGCAAATCGGGGTCAAAGATCGGAGGTATAAAACCGTCGTCAAGTGAGCGCAAGCCCTGCACCAACTCCCCTGCTGGCGGTTCGACCGCCACTACCTGAATGTCAGGATTCTGTTCTTTTAGATAGCGACCGGCACCCATAAGCGTGCCGCTGGTACCTAAGCCCGCTACGAATACATCGAGCTCGGGGCAATCGCGCCAAATCTCTGGACCCGTGCCTTCATAGTGCGCTAACGGATTGGCGGGGTTTCCGTACTGGAACAACATTTGGAGTTCAGGATTTTCGGCCGCCAATTTTTCGGCTAACCGAATCGCGCCATTGCTTCCTTCACTTCCGGGCGACGAAATTATTTCGGCACCAAATATTTCGAGTAGTTGGCGACGCTCAATAGAAACGTTGTCGGGCATTACCACCCGTAAGCGGTACCCCCGTATCCGAGCTACTAAAGCCAAACCAATTCCGGTATTACCCGAAGACGGTTCGATGATGGTGGCACCGAGTTTTAGCGTTCCGGCTTCTTCGGCCAACTCGACCATCTTTAACGCAATGCGATCTTTGGATGAGCCGCCGGGATTCTGCCCTTCGAGTTTGGCGTAAATGCGAACAGCCGGATTAGGCGAAAGTTGGCTGATATTCACCATCGGCGTGTTGCCGATGAGACCCAGAATGTTTTCGTAGCGCGCCATGGCGCCGACCTCAACCGCCCGCGACGGCGGGAAGGATCGAGATAACTACTCCCTCAGAAACGGGAGTGGCTAAGCCGTCGAGATATCGAATGTCGTCATCGTCGCGATAAACATTAACGAACTTGTGCAGATTGCCATCGTCGTCGATGAGATTGCTCTCCAACCCTGGGAAGCGCGTAATAAGATCGGAAAAGATCTCGCCCACGGTCGCTCCCGTCGCTTCGACTGAAGCCGCGCCATCGACATTGGCCCGCATTAAGGTAGGAATTTTTACTGCTACTGCCATACCAAGAGCGTACAAGGCGCCGAGACCAAACCCGACTCGAAAATTATAAAATCGCTTAGTCGGTACCCAGGACTACTCACTCAGGACTACTCACTCAGGACTAACAATTACCTCAATCTCAGCAATCTGGCCGTTACGAATTCGGTACGCCCGCAATTCGGGATCGGGATTACGCAGAGTGACCAGCGCGTAGACCCAGTTTGGGTCAAGCGCTTGGCGTACATCGGTCTCCGAAGGGTAAGCATCGGTGTGGGTGTGCGAATGCCATACGGCCACGATCGACTCTCCGTCGGCCTCCGCGCGGCGGGTTACCTGCAGTAAATCGCGCGAATCGACGGTGTAGGTCCGGGTTGACTCATCGGCATTACGACACGGATGCACTGAACTGATCTCGCCCGTCGGCTCATGTTCTTTATCAATTGGTCCGACTAATAATCCACACGCTTCGCAGGGGAAACCTTCTAGACAATGGTCGACGATCGCTTGATATTGATCGGACCGCAATCGTAGCGGCGCATTGCTCACACGAACTCGCTTAGTTAACTGACTTGAGCATCTTGGATTGCTTGCCATACCCGCATCGAGAGCAACGGCATATCGACATGCTTTACTCCCCTCAGCGACAATGCATCGATGACCGCGTTTTGAATAGCGGGAGTTGATCCGATCGTTCCTGATTCACCGATACCTTTAGCACCGAGCGGATTAAGTGGGGTCGGGGTTTCGGTATTCGAAACTTCAAAACTACAGAGCTCCGCGGCACTAGGAATCGCGTAGTCCATAAGATTTCCGGTAAGCGGATTGCCATCAAGGTCGTAAGCAACTCCTTCGTAGAGCGCTTGCGCGGCACCTTGAGCAACTCCTCCGTGCTGCTGACCCGCTACCAACAACGGATTGAGCACTCGGCCACAATCGTCGACGGCGACATGGCGCAACAGCGTCACCCGGCCGGTTTCGGTATCAACTTCGACTACCGCAATATGGGAGCCAAAAGGATAAGTAGCGTCACCCTGATTGAAATCAAGTTCCGACATCAACCCTTCGTCGTCGCCCCATTCTTCGGGTCGCCGAGCAGGGTCGTGGGCGGCGGCGGCCAACGCGGCCCACGACAATGCGTTGGCGGGAACCCCCGCTACTCCAACTTTGGCATTGTCGTGCAGGACGATGTCGTCGACACTGGCTTCTAGTAAATGCGCGGCTAAAACTTTTGCCTTCTCCAGAACTTCGACACTGGCGTTGTATATCGCCGAACCGCCAATTTGCAGCGAACGAGAACCTGAAGTTCCTGCCCCACGCGGGATCAACGCAGTGTCCGATTGCACAATCCGGACATCTTCCATTGCTACCCCTAGCAACTCGGCCACGATCATGGCGAACGCGGTGGCGTGACCCTGTCCGTGCGACGAAGTGCCGACGCGGGCCACCACGGTTCCGTCGGTCTCAACTTCAACGGCGCCAAACTCCTGGAACTGACCACCAGCAGTTATCTCTACATAGGCCGAAACCCCGATGCCCAATTCGACGGTGTCGCCCCGCTCTCGGCGGGCGCGCTGATCGGCCCGTAGTTCGTCGTAACCGGCAACTCGGCACGCCTCGTCGAGCGCTTTATCAAAATCGCCTATGTCGTAATTAGCGCCAGTAACAGTAGTTAGCGGGAAGCGCTCGGGTGCGATGAAGTTACGGCGGCGAATTTCAACGGGATCGATATCGAGTTCGTCGGCAGCCATGTCGATGATGCGTTCAAGAAAAGCCGCAGCTTCCGGACGGCCCGCGCCTCGGTAAGCCCCGGTAGGCGTGGTGTTAGTAGCCGAACTGACTGAGGTGAACTCAACTTTAGGAATTTCGTAAACACCTTGCGCCATAGTGCGGGTGAGGAACGGTAAGAACGCGCCCACTGACGGATAAGCGCCCGCTTCGCAAATCACATGCACCTTGACCGCAGTAATGGTGCCGTCGCGTTTTAATCCCATGTCGACATATTGGATCTGACCCCGACCGTGATACATCGACAACATATTTTCGGAGCGAGTTTCGGTCCACTTGACGGGCCGGCCTAATTTGCGCGCGGCCGAAACCGCGATCAAGTACTCGACGTAGCAACCCGACTTAGCGCCAAAGCCACCACCCACTGCGAGCGCCCGCACTCTTACTTTTTCGGGTTCGAGACCAAACTCTTCGGCTATTGGGTCGCGCACGCCAAACGGAGCCTGAGTGGGGACGACGAGTGAAAGATCGCCGGCTTCATCAAACTCCACCACGATCCCGTTGGGCTCCATCGGAACCGGCGCCACTCGTTGGTTTACGAACCGGCCGCTAACTACTACTTCGGCTTCGGCCATAAGTTCGGGATCGGGTTCGGCAAAATTAAATTCGATGGCAACATTAGTTCCGAGTTCGGGAAATAAAATTGGCGCGCCGTCGACTAAAGCGGCTTCGGGATCAACCACTGTTGGTAGTGGGTCGTAATCGACAATAACCATTTCGGCCGCGTCGACTGCTTGAGCGCGAGTCTCGGCCAGTACCGCGGCCACCATGTCACCCACAAAACGAACAGTGCCGTCGGCCAAAGGTGGCCGAGCGAAACCTGCGGGCAACATGGCAAAAGTTAAGTAAGGTTTGAGACCGATATCGGCGTGAGTGTAAACCGCGATTACGCCCGGCATCGCGGCGGCTTCACTGGTGTCGATATTGGTAACGGTCGCGTGCGCGATAGTGGAGCGCACGAAGACTAAGTGCAGCAAACCGGTGGGATTCAGATCGTCAAAATAAATCGCCTCCCCCCGCAAAATTTTCGGGTCTTCGAACCGACGAACGGCGTTCCCCAGAATCGAGCCACGCGGTTCGGGGCTCGGAGCACCGGCGGAGGGATTAGTGGTGGTGGTCATAAACCGCGACTCTACCGCCGTTGGCCCTCACGGTGGTATTCAACCCGGACCGTGGAGAGCGGTACCTTAGGTAATGGCCGCGGCTACTAAATCACCGAGAAAATCGGCGGGAAAATCGCCGAATAAATCTGGGGGGAAATCGGGCCGCCCCGAAGTAACGATCAATAATCGTCGGGCTCGCCACGACTATCACATCGGCGAAACCTACGAGTGCGGCATCATGCTCTTGGGCTCCGAAGTAAAAGCTATTCGCGCCGGACGGGCCACTCTCGGCGAGGCTTACGCCCGAGTGGACAAAAATGCAGTTTGGCTGCTCGGAATGCACATTTCGCCTTATTCGTATTCACGCGAAGAACTCGATCCGGTACGTCCCCGTAAATTGCTACTTCACGGCAAAGAGATTGACGCGTTAGCTCGAGCGACCGCGGAAAAAGGAGTAACCCTCGTTCCCCTTCGACTCGCCTTCGTGAACGGCCGCGCCAAAATCGAACTAGCAGTGGCACGGGGTAAGCGGGCCTACGACAAACGCCACGCCATCAAAGAACGCGATGCTAAGCGTGATACCGATCGCGCCCTCAAGGGATATCGCGACTAACGCATAGCTAATCAAACCGCTATACTGAACGGTGCTGGGTTACTCGCACGACCGGGCACTTGACAAGGGGGTGCGTGGCTTCGATTTCGTGGATCGAGGTGGGTGAAGCGAGCCGACGTTGCCGAATCGTCGTTAAAAAGTTGGCACCATAAATACATGCCGAGGACAACCTCGCACTCGCTGCCTAGTTTTTAACTAGCAGCGCGTCCACTCCGGTTCGGCCGTTCGATCGGGTACGGGCGCCATTTTGAACGGCTTACCGTCGGGACGGGCTCTGTGGTCCGACGGGACACTTAAGCGGAGTTGGGATCAGTGCAGGCCGCCGGTGGGCGGCATTGATCCGAGATTTACCCACCGGCTGCGCTCGGAGAAGCCCCGCCAAAGACTCGAAAGACCCGGGTTCGACTCCCGGCACCTCCACCAAAAAACTTGCTAACTGGCTCCGGCCATAACGAATCCTTCGTAATCGGCCGCGGCAATCGCGTCGGCGCGGGTGATGTACGCCGCCAGTCCGCCCATGTAAGGCAAAAAGACTCGGGGCTTGCCGGGAATATTGGCACCGAGATACCACGAGTTGCAGTTCTCGGCGGTCATCGTGGTTCCTTTCGCCACTGCATTTACATGATCGACCCACGCATCTTGCGCGCCGACCGACGGTTCAATCGTCGCGTGATTGTGAGCACGTAAATATTCGAGACACGCGCCAATCCACTCGACATGGTGTTCAATTCCCACCATCACATTGGCCAAAACCGACGGGCTGCCGGGTCCGGTAATAGTGAAAAAATTCGGAAATCCCGCGACCTGAAGACCTAACAGCGTGCTGGGCCCGGCTGACCATTCATCGCGTAAACATCGGCCGGCCCGACCGCGTATGTCGATGCGCGCCAGCGCACCGGTCATTGCGTCGAAACCGGTGGCAAAGACAATTACATCGAGATCGAATTCATCGCCGTTAGCGCGTATTCCCGTTTCAGTAATTTCTTCTATTCCCCCGCCCCGCAAGTCGATCAGAGTGACATTGTCACGATTAAATGTCGCGAAATAATCAGTGTCGATAACTGGACGCTTGCACCCAATAGGAAAATCACGCGGCGAGAGCGCCTCGGCGGTTTCGGGATCGGTCACCGTACTCCGTACCATTTCGCGATAGAGCTCGCAGGCAATTTCGTTAGCGGCGGGATTAGTTGAGATATCGTTCCAAGCGCGAGAGGCGTCCCAACCTTTCTCGGCCAGCACCGCCTGACGCTCTTCGTCACTGGCCTCGGCCAACGACTGGTCGCTTGGTTCTTGCAAAATGATTGCGCCCGTTTGACCGGTTACTCCGGCAACCGTTTTACGCTGACGGCGGCGCAATTCGGGATAGTTGGCTTTGGTAGTGCGCTGAACTTCCGGATCGAGGGGGCCGTTGTGCGACGGCCAAGTGAACGTAGGAGTGCGTTGGAACACCGTAAGGTGCCCTGCTATCCGAGCAATCTCAGGAATAGTCTGCACGCCCGACGATCCGGTTCCGATTACTCCTACTCGCTGGCCCGCCAGTTCGACTGGTTCTCGTGGCCATCGGCTGGTTTGGACGATGGTTCCGGCAAAACGATCAAGACCAGAAATAGTCGGCAACTGCGGAGCCGATAGACAACCGGTGGCCATAACCACAAACCGAGAAGTATGCTGCTCGCCGTTTTCAGTCGTAACTGTCCAGACCGCGTGTTCTTCATCAAATACCACGGCGACGACGCGCGTACTTAGACGAATGTCACGACGGAGATCGAACCGATCGGCGACATGGTTTAGATAATGCTCAAGTTCTTCTTGGCCAGGAAAAACTTCACTCCACTCCCACTCCTGTTGGAGTTCGGCGGAGAAACCAAACGAATATTCAAGACTAGGGACATCGCAGCGAGCACCCGGATATCTATTCCAGAACCAAGTGCCGCCGACACCGTCGCCCTGTTCAAACACCATCGCCGAAAACCCTTGGGCGCGGAGATGATGAAGCATGTAAAGACCGGCCATGCCCGCGCCTACCACCACTACATCTACATCTACATCTACATCTACATCTACATTGAGAGCCGCTTCGTTGGGCACCGAACTAACCTCAGTCGAGATCGAGCGATAACATTCGAATAGCGTTGCCCCGCACGATCTTGTAAATAGTTTCTTGGTCGAGGTCGGCAAACATTTTTTCGGCTAGCTCTTTAGTGTGGGGCCAAGTTGAATCGGTGTGGGGATAGTCAGTTTCAAACGTAATGTTGTCGACCCCAACCCGTTTGAGTGATTCCAAACCGTGCTGGTCGCGAAAGAAACATCCGTAGATCTGGCGATAGTAATAGGTGGATGGGGGTTCGGGCACAATGTCGCGCACGCCACCCCACGCTCGGTGTTCCATCCAAACATCGTCGGCGCGTTCAAGAATGTAAGGAATCCAACCGATCTGGCCTTCGGAATACGCCAAGCGTAAGTCGGGGAAACGCACCAGTACGCCCGAAAATAAGAAGTCGGCCATTGATGCCATCGCGTTACCGAACGACAGGGTGGCTTGCACCGCGGCAGGGGCATCGGCTGAAGTCGCGGGCATTTTCGACGACGATCCGATGTGCATACAAACCACGGTGTTGGTTTCGGCACACGCAATAAAGAATGGGTCCCAGTGCCCCGAGTGGATACTCGGCAAATCGAGATTAGGGGGTATTTCGCTAAAGCAAACTGCGTGCGCACCCCGCGCCGCGTTACGTCGAACTTCAGCCGCAGCGGCCGCGACATCCCACAACGGAATAATTGGCAGTGGTACCAACGCGCCTCCGCTGTCTCCGCACCATTCGTCGATCATCCAGTTGTTGTAGGCCAAGACGCACGCCATCGCGAGTTCTTTATCTTTGGCTTCAAGAAAAGTCTGTCCGCAAAAACGCGGAAAGGTCGGAAACGAAAGACTCACCTCGACATGGTTCATCTTCATGTCGGCAACGCGTGCGGCAGGTTCATAGCAACCGGGACGCATTTCGTCGTAGGTAATCGGCGAAAGACTCATGTCGTCGCGTTCAAAACCCACCGCGGCGACATGGCGCTTATGGGGAATTACTAGATCTTCGTAGAACCAACAATCGGCTTGGGGACCATCGTCGTCGAAAGTAATTTGGTACGAAGTGCCGCCGGTGAATTTCATTTCACCCAAACCCCGGCGTTCAACGCGGGGGCCTTGCTCACGAAATCGCTCGGGCAGCCAACGGGTCCAGAGGTCGGCCGGCTCCACTACATGATCATCGACGCTGACGATTAAGGGAATCTCTGGCGTACCCATTGGATCTCCTCTTGATCGGGTTTGGTTAAACGTACCTAGCAGTGATACTAAACCCGATATTGGCTCCGCTTTCAGTAGCGATACTGGCAGCGAACGGGAACGTTGTCTATCGTAAGCACTGTGGCTCACGATCTCGTTATTCGTAATGGTTCGATAATCGACGGTACCGGTGCCGCGGCTTATCCGGCCGATGTCGCGATTAGTGATGACCGCGTTGTTGAAGTCGGCGAAGTGACGAAACGCGGCCGACGCGAGATTGACGCGACGGACCGTATTGTCACTCCGGGTTTTGTAGATATTCATACCCACCTTGACGCTCAATTTGGCTGGGATCCTCTCGGCACATCCGCGTGTTGGCATGGCGTTACTTCCGTTGTGATCGGTAATTGTGGAGTCACTTTTGCGCCCGTACGCGACGGTGATAAGGCGTATCTCGCGGCAATGATGGAATCAGTAGAAGATATTCCTGCCCAAAGCATTCTCGACGGTATGCCATGGGACTGGGAAACTTACGGAGAATATCTAGCCTGGCTCGATCGCACTCCTACCGGTGTCAATGTGGGAGGCATGGTTGGTCACAGCGCACTGCGCTACTACGCCATGGGTGAGCGCAGTCTGGAAGAAACCGCAGTCCCGACCGACGACGAGATGACGACCTTTACCCGTTTACTTGATGAAGCATTGTCAGCCGGAGCGTTGGGGTTTTCGTCGTCGCGTACTTTGCGGCATCGAGTTCCTGACGGTCGCTATGTGCCGGGAACATTCGCCGACTTTGACGAGTTGATGGCAATAGCTGATGTTTTGAGTCGACGGGCGGGCGGAATATTCGAAGTGGCACCGCGCTTTGATGGCGACGGACCATCGGAACCGCGGGTGAAATCCGAATTGGCGTGGATGGAAGAACTAAGTCGGCGATCTAATAGCCCAGTAACTTTTAATCTCACTCATACTTGGGATCAAGGCGAACACTGGCGCACCGCGTTACGGCTAACGCGCAACGCCAACGCGCGCGGCGCCAACATACGGCCGCAAACCTTGGCTCGATATGTTGGAGTACTGACTGGGCTTGTGCACCGCACGCCTTTTGATTCGCATCCAGCTTGGTACGCGCTGCGGGGTCTTGAGATTGACGAAAAGCTAGCGGTACTGGGTAACGCTGATCGTCGCGCCGAACTAATAGAAGAGGCGCGTGGCGACGCGGCTGGGCTAGACCAGTTTTTTATCCTCAACGGCCCGGATGGTCAGGCGCGCTACGACTGTGATGCTAAAAATTCGCTAATGGCGGTGGCCCAGCAACTAAACATAACTCCAGTAGAAGCTTTCATCGATCTCGCGCTCGAAACTGACGGACAGTTATTGCTGTCGTGGCCCTTGTTGAATCAAAGTCTTGAGGCCATTGAGGAGATGCTCCAAACTCCCGAAGTTTTGATGGGTTTAGCCGATACCGGTGCCCACGTTGGCCAAACCATGGACGCCAGTGCGCCCACTCACCTACTCACTTACTGGGTGCGCGAACGACAAGTTCTGACGATTGAAGATGCGGTGCGGCGCATTACCTCGGATACGGCCCAAACTTTTGGAATCGTTGACCGCGGCGTACTGACACCGGGCGCATTCGCCGACGTCAACATTATTAATTACGACGATTTGTCGCTATCAGTTCCGGAATACCGCCACGATTTCCCCCACGGAGCGGGACGCTTTGCCCAAAAAGCTACTGGCTACGAAATGACTATCGTTAACGGTCAAGTATTTATGGAAAACGGCGAATCGACCGGAGCGTTAGCAGGATCAGTTATTAGGTCGCGCTAGCAGTGGGGTCGGGTAAAATGACTTTGCCGCGTTGATGCCGACATCAGACGACTTTGATCGCCACACACCAGATCACGTTGCCTACCTCGCATCAAATCTGTGTCGCTTCACCAGTCGAGTGTTCGCAATTGAAGGACCAGATGTCGCGATATATGACCCCGCGGCACTAGTGGGCGAGTGGAAGACCGAAACCCAGTGGACACTCAGCGAACCTGCACAAGCCCTATCTAATACACCTAACCAGATTTCGTCGCGGGGATTTTTCCCTGGTGGGCCCGTGCAACACAACAGGCCCTCGGGGCGGACACTGAAATCACTTGGGGCGTAGGCGAGTAGAAGCATCGGGCTGGCTGGCCAGCGACTTCATCGAGGGCCAGGACCATCACCTAAGTCTGGCTCAACTATCCCGCAAAAAATATAGTCGCGTTTCCAACTGATTCAGTTGCTACGCCCAGTTAGTATTGTCTCCTTGTGGCCAAAGTCAATTTAGAAAAGTCGACAGGGATAAGCCCCCAAAAGTTCAAGGCAGGTGAACGCCCGCAATTTTTGGATTCGGTATACATAGGCGACTCTCGCGATATGTCAGAGATCCCGAATAACTCGGTGCACCTAGTTGTGACTTCGCCGCCGTATTTCAGCATTAAGGACTACTCAAAAGACGGCCGTCAGGAAAAATCCCATAGCGATAAAGCACGCGGCCAAATCGGCGATATTGGTGAATTTGACGATTTTGTAGCACAACTTTTAAAGGTCTGGCGCGAGTGTGAAAGAGTGCTTGCACCTAACGGCAAATTGATTATAAACGCTCCTCTCGTGCCAATGCTAAAAAAAGATATGACGACTCATGAAAGTCGCCATATCTTTGATTTGAATTCCGCGATTCAGCAATCGATCATCTCTGGGCTCTCCTCAATTTATTTGCTCGATACATACATTTGGAATCGAACCAATCCATCTAAAAAACTGATGTTCGGGAGTTATCCATACCCTCCAAACTTTTACGCTCAGAACACAATCGAGTTTGTAACTGTCTATGTCAAGGCAGGAAAATCCAGAAAAGTTTCTGAATCAATAAAGAAAAAGAGTCTTTTGACTCAGGCTGAATGGGTAGAGTTTACTAAGCAGGTCTGGAATATTCCAATTCCGAACAAGTCTGATCTTGCATTCGGAATTCACAGCGCTTTAATGCCGGAGGAAATTGTCAGACGTTGTGTACGCCTATATTCTTTTTACGGCGACGTTGTCCTGGATCCGTTTGCAGGCAGTGGAACAACACTGCGGGTTGCAAAGGAACTTGGTCGAAAAATTACAGGGTATGAACTTGTCCCTCAGTACGCGGATATCATTAACAAAAAAATCGGCAAAGATATATGTGTTTTAGTTAAACGGTCAAAACCGCTACAGAATCAAAATGTTGCGAGCGTGCCACATCATTTAATCGGTGTTGTCGAATGCGCAGACGCAATGAAATATCTCAACAACTTACCAGACGCATCGGTGCCACTTGTGTGCGTGGATCCGCCATACAACCTTGGCAAAGGCGAATGGGATCGGTGGTCATCCGATGCAGAATTTATGGCATTCACGCGTAGATGGTTGGACGAGGTGTTTCGAGTGATGAAACCTGGTGCTGGTCTTTTTGTATTTAACACACCAAGGAATAACGCGCATATTTTGAGACATGCCGAGTTGCACGGACTAGTTCTCCAGAACTGGATTACATGGGACAAGCGTGATGGTTTCGGAGTGACGAAAAAAAGATTTATTCCATCACAGGAGACAATTCTCTACCTAACAAAATGTGGTGGTGAGACATATTTTGATAGTGAGGCAGTGCGCGTTCCATACGAATCCACCGAGCGAATTGCAGCGGCCGCGAAAAAAGGTATTCTCAAAAATGGGAAGCGGTGGTTTCCAAACGAGAGCGGGAAACTTTGTACTGACGTTTGGCATATTGCAAGTGAGCGACATAAAACAAAGGTAAACGGGAAAATTGTTAAAACTGAACACCCAA
>JBCKKA010000037.1:0-11790 GCA_038904515.1 Acidimicrobiia bacterium
CCATCGCTAATAGTGAAGTGGTTGCCACCGAAATCATCGCCACGCTGGTGGGTAGTATCGGATTGGTCGCCGCAGTACCGGTGACCACTTGGTTAGCGGCGGCCATTTTGCCCCGCCGGTCGAGCGCAGTCGCGTCGCCCCCACCGATCCCCGACTAGCCCGTCTCGGCCGATCCCGCCTCGGCCGATCCCCGACCAGCCCGCCTCGGCCGATCCCGCCTCGGCCGATCCCCGACTAGCCCGTCTCGGCCGATCCCCGACTAGCCCGTCTCGGCCGATCCCCGACTAGCCCGTCTCGGCCTGCTAAATAAACCGCGCATTGGTGGGCCGGTCGGTGGCGTAGCCTTGATGGTTCGCCCTCGAAATCGCTACTGCGTGCGGGTCGGGGGGCTGATGAGGCGAAAGTAAATCTATGAGGACAATGAGCGAATTTACTGAGCGACTTCGGGCCGCCTCGTGCGCCGGAAAGACTCGGCGTGTCGGGAAGGCTCCGTGCGCCGGAAAGACTCGTCGTGTCGGTGCGAGCCTGCTCGCCACCCTCATTTTTACTGCTGGGCTCGGAGTCGGATTGTCACCCCTAGGTGCCGCTCCGATCGACGATGCCCGCACCCGCGCGGCCGATGCCCGCGGCTCGGCCGATGCCGCGGCCCAACGCTACGAAACCGCTATTGGTCGGAGCGAAGAACTGGGTCAGCAAATTGAAGAGCACCGCGTCCGCATCGCGAAGGCTAAAGATGAAATTAAAATTCTTGCTGTGGTGGCTAGGCGTCGCGCGGTTTTGGCCTATACCGGACGCAACCCTATGGCCTCGGCAAATTTTTTAGTTAATGGTGGCGATCCGCTTGACCAAGAGCGGGCGACAAAAATGTTAGCCAAGACCAAAGCGGCTGACGACGCCGCGATGAAACGACTCTCGGCCCTCAATGACGACCTCGCGATTGAAAAGCAAGATTTAGAAACGGCCAAGGTGGCGCAAGAAGATGTAGTGCGCCAAGTAGAAGCCGAACAAGTGGCAGTGCAGGCTCAACTTGCTGAAGCGCAAAAGGCGCTCAACGAATTAGAGGCCCAGTATCGCCGCGAACAGGAGGCGGCTAAGGCGCGCGAGATGGCGGCCAACGCCGCGCGGAGCGGCAGCAAGGGCAACGGTCGTGATTATTCGGGGGTCTACATTGTTACCGGCATCGTGTGTCCGGTGCGCGGCGGCGTTTCGTTTATCGATTCGTGGGGTTACCCCCGTCATCAGGGTCCGCATCAGGGGGTTGACCTAATGGCGGCGGCCGGCACCCCTAATGTGGCCGTGACGAACGGCACGGTCTCGTTTAGATCAGGTGCAACCTCAGGTTTAGGGGCTTTTCTCAACGGCGACGATGGCAACACCTACCACTACTTTCACCTCTCGGCCTTCGAGGGAGGTGGGCGCCGGGTAAGCAAGGGCGAGGTAATTGGCTATGTGGGCAAGACGGGCGACGCCCAGTACACCGCGACGCACACTCACTTTGAGATTCACCCCGGCGGCGGACCGGCAGTTAATCCGTATCCGTCGGTGCGACCGGTCTGCTAGTGGTGAGCGGTCGGTAGTCGAGCCGCTACTAGCGCCCGCGACCGCGCCCCGCCAACGATAATTGCTAACACAAAGATTGCCGCGGTTACTAAAACGATGGCACCACCGGGTGCGAGTTCCCATTGGTAGGAAGCCACCAGTCCTACGATTACCGAAACTGTTCCTACCATCACCGAAATAATTATTGTGCCGCGAAACGAGCGGGCCACTAATCGACCGGTCGCAACCGGTAAAACCATAAGCGCGGCGATTAGCAAGATGCCCACAATGCGCATAGCGGCGACTACGGTGACGGCCGCGAGCACCGACAGAGTGGTGTTAGCTAAAACTACGGGTAGCCCGGCAACGCGCGCCGACTCGTCGTCGAGCAGACTGGCGAAGAGGGCGCGACCGATTAGCGCGAGTGACCCTACGATGATGAGGCCGAGAATTACGACCACCCGAACATCGCGGGCTTCAACGGTAAGGATTGATCCAAAGAGGTAGGGCAATATATTGAGCTCACCGCTTCGACTCCGGCTGATCAGAACTACGCCAAGCGCGATGCCCCCGTAAAAAAACAACGCGAGAGCAAGATCGCCAGTAGCGCTGCCGCGATTACGCAGCCACTCAATCGCGAGGGCGCCGGCGACCGCGGCGATGAGCGCGGTCCAGACCGACCAGATTTCGAGCAACAGCCCCGCGGCTATACCAGCAAAGGCAATATGGCCAAGCCCGTCGCCCATCAGCGCCTGGCGTTTTTGCACCAAGAAGATTCCAATCAGCGGCGCACACGCGCCCACTACTAAGCCGACCCAGAGCGCGTACTGCATGAACTCGCGCTCAAAGGGGTAGGGAAGATTGATGGCGGCGATCATGTGAGGCCTTCGAGCCACCGCGGTAGTGCATCGGCGGGAACGCCGAGGTCGACGCCGTCGGCTATGAGTTCGGCGGGAGTGCCGTCGAAGATAATACTTCGTTTCATTACGATCACTCGGTCGAGATCGTTGGCCACTGCGCCGAGTTCATGAGATACGAGGAACACAGTGGCGCGGTGCGCCTCAACCGCGTGTACCAATGTGTCGCGAAATTGTCGTTGTGATTCGACATCAACGCCGGCCACCGGTTCGTCGAGAATCAGTAGTTCGGGGTCGCCGGCCATGGCGCGGGCAATTAGCACTCGTTGTTGCTGGCCACCCGACAACTCGCGCACCGGCCGCTTGCTGAGGTCGGCTAATCCCACCGATTCAATCGCGTGAGCGACGGCGCTTCGATCTTCGCTCTGCGCCCGACGCCACCAACCGCGGCGCGCTAATCGTCCGGTGGCGACAACTTCAGTAACGGTGGTGGGGAGCTCTAAACCGAGCACCGCGCGCTGAGGAACATAGCCGATGCGAGCCCGATCGTGTAACTCGCGGGGGTCGACGCCAAAACAAGTAGTCGATCCGTGGTCGGGTCGCAACAAACCGAGCAGAAGGCGCAACAGGGTGGATTTCCCCGACCCGTTAGGACCCACGAGCGCGACAAATTCGCCCGCGCCCACGTCAAACGAAACTTGTTCGATCACCGCTTCACTGCCGTAGGCAAAACTCACATCGGTGGCGCTAAGTACAGAAGAGGGGTTCAATGGGACTCCCAGAACGATTCTCGCCCAGTCTAGAGGTTGATTTTTAATAGTAATCTAGTGATAATAGGATTCATTCTTATAATAGTCGATCCGTCGGCCCACAGGGAGAATTTCGTGAGCGCTTTCAAGCCAACACCCCAAATTTTTTCTAGCCCGAGCCGAAAGTTGGTGCTAGCCGAGGGGATAGTCGGGGTAATAGCGGGGGCGTTAATCGGAGTGTTGTTGGGCTCAGTGTTCGGTGCCAACTCCGCCGGCGCCAGCCGAACGAACCCTAGCGATAACTCGAGCGCCAGAAAATCCGTCACCGTTACCGCGGCTTTTTACCCACTGGCCGATGCGGTGACTCAGGTCGGCGGTAAGCATGTGAAAGTCACCAACCTAACTCCGGCCGGAGTTGAACCCCACGATCTCGAACTTACCCCTAAACAAGTGGAGTCGGTACTCGATGCCGATCTGGCTGTTGTAATAGGTAATAGATTTCAACCCGCGGTCGAAGATGTCGCGGCTGATCGCGACGGTCCCACGCTAAATATTCTCGAAGCGTTGCCCATTGGTGCCGCGGGCAAAAAAGTTGAGCCGGGTGCCGCCACCGCTCTCGATCCGCATGTCTGGCTCGATCCGGTGCTCTACGAAGCGGTAGTCAACGAAATTGCCGCCGCGTTGAGCAAAGTCGATCCGACTCGAGCCGACGAATACACTGCTAACGCCGCGGCTTACAACGTCAAACTCGCCCAACTCGATGATGCCTACAAAACCGGATTGGCTAACTGCGAACGCGATTTGATTATCACTGCGCACGAATCCTTCGCGCGCCTTGCCGCTCGCTACGGGCTCCAGCAAGAGGGCATAGCGGGCATCTCATCCGAGAACGAACCCAATCCGCGTCGACTGGCCGAACTCACCACCCGAGTCGAAAAAGACGGCATAACCACGATTTTCACCGAAGACCTTGTTTCGCCCAAAGTCGCCCGCACGCTGGCTCGGGAAGCCGGGGTCAAGACCGCCACGCTTAACCCGCTCGAAGGATTAACCCCGTCGCAGGTCAAGAAGGGGGCCACCTACATCAGCGAGATGAAAGCCAACCTCAGAGCCCTGCAAAAAGCGTTGGGTTGCTCGGCTTAGCGACGGCGCGGCTCACCCCGCTAACATGTTCGTCTATGCGTAACGATATTCATCCCGACTACCACCCAGTCGTATTCGTTGATTCGAGTGCCGAGTTCTCCATCCTCACCCGATCGACTATGTCGAGTTCGGAAACTATTGAGTGGGAAGACGGCAATACTTACCCTCTCGTACGGGTTGAGCTTTCGAGCGCGAGCCACCCGTTCTACACCGGCAAGATGAAGATCGTCGACACTGCGGGGCGCGTCGAGCGCTTCGAGCGTCGTTACGGCAAAAAGAAGTAGTTACTTTTCGCCCCGCTTCGCGGCCGTGGTCAACGGTAAAGTTCACTGCGGTAGTGACACTAGGCGACGAGCCCAACCGCCAGCACTGCCGCGGCGGAGCGATTACTGGCAGTTCCGGCAGCGACCAAGAAGATCGACTCGATGTTGTTCGGTGATAAATCCGGTAGCCGCGTCGATCTGGCGTACGGCGGCGTGTAGCGATTCTTCTACCCCGTCCATAGCGGGGACATCTTCAACATTTCCGCACACTAAGCACACCACGTGATGATGGTGATTACCGGTCAGTTCGTCGGACAATTCGAAACGGGCGTGCTCGTCGGCGGTGACAATACGCTGCACCACGCCTGCCCGTTCCAAAATCTGCAGGTTGCGGTAAACGCTGCTCTGAGCAAGTTTTTTGTTCTGTTTAAGAATGTCGGGGATAGTCAGCGGTCGACCGGCCGCGGCCAATACTTCCACCAGCGCAGCCCGTTTGCCGGTAAACCTTTGGTTTTTATCCTGCAGCCGTAGTTTGGCGGGCTGATTAATATCGATTTTCATCAAGTTGAGTGTACCGTCACTCTATGGAAGCAGCCGCTCGCTTTAGCGAACTTGTCGCGGGCCCCGAATCCGCCATCTTGCTTGACGAAGCCTCTCTCTGTATTGCCGCGCTCGACCACGAGGTCGATTTTGATGGCGCGCGCGGTCACCTCGATTCGCTCTCGGCGCAAGCACCCAGTAATACTGCTGAGTTAGCTCAGCAACTTTTTGGCTCCGACGGTTTTTTGGGTAACGAGATCAACTACCTCGATGTCCGCAACTCATTTCTCGATGACGTACTGAAACGCCGCATTGGTATTCCCATCACTTTGAGCATTGTGATGATGGAGGTGGGTCGCCGAGTGGGGATACCTCTAGTCGGAGTTGGAATGCCCGGTCATTTTTTAGTGCGCGACGAAGCGGGAATTTTTTACGACCCATTTTTCGGCGGAGTGGCGCTCGATGTTGCCGCTTGTCGGCAGCGCTTCGATCGTTTTCGTCCTCGCGCCAAGTTCCTTCCTGAGTATCTCGCTCCGATTGGTACGCGCGCAATCTTGGCGCGGGTGTTAGCGAATTTGATCCCTGCCTACTTCAAGTCGGGTTCCGTGCCCGCAGTAGTTGGCGTAATCCGTCTGCGTCTGAGTATTCCCGACCTAAGTGTGGCCGATCGGGCGGACGGGGCAAGAATTCTTGCCGATCTAGGCCTGGCGTCCGAAGCCGCCGCGGTGCTCGACGATTTGGCTGATGAAGTAGATAGCACGCAAGGGGCTCGATTCTCACAGCAGGCCACCGTCTATCGCGCTCGTGACAATTAGCGAGATACGAACTCGAAGTCGAGCTCGGATTTATTTATAAGCGACTCCCAAGTGGGCACGGCTCGGTCTACGATGAGTTTGATGGAAACTTCCGAGAATCAGCCGACCAGAAATCCGCCGACCGACCGACCGACCGTTGACCCCGATCTGGTTGTACTTAAAACTCTCGAAGATCAAATGGCCGAACTTGAGCGCGACATTGAGCGCGTCGATCGCTCGCCATCGTCATAACTCTCGTGCCTACGGTGCGAGTACTTTTTTTTGCCAATGCTCGCGACGCCGCGGGGTGTTCGCAAGCGATGATGAAGGCTAATACTCTGAGTGAGTTATTGGACGAAGTGATTACCGCGTACCCCTCGCTTGCGGCAATAATTCCCACTACGCGTATTTGGATAAACGGCGATGATCCCACCGCCGGCTCCGCGACTTTGCTCAACGAAAATGATGAAGTCGCGGTATTGCCGCCAGTAAGCGGAGGCTAACCCGATGCCTGATTCAGGTGATCGGCGTTTTCGCGACCTCGGTTCTTTCATTCGCGATCGTCGTAACGAAGCTCAATTGTCGCTGCGCAAGTTAAGCGAGCACACGGGCATCTCTAATCCTTATCTCAGCCAGATCGAGCGAGGATTGCGTAAACCGAGCGCCGAGATTTTGCAACAGATTGCCCGTGCTCTTCAGGTTTCGGCCGAAACGCTCTATGTGCGGGCAGGATTTCTCGACCCGCGTGAGGCTTCCGGTGTCGATCTCGAAACCGAAATAAAACGCGACTCGTCACTTACCGAACGACAAAAAAATGTCATGCTCGAGGTCTATAGGTCATTTCGCCAGTCGGGAGAGCCGGTTTAGTAGAACAGCAAAACGGGGGTGAGCTCTTAGCCGGTGAAACTGAGCACCGCCGCGCAAGCGCCCAGAGTGACTGCGGTGCTAGCGCTCTCACTACCCGCAGTAGCGGTAATGGTGTGCGCTCCGGCCGCAACGGTGCACGGCACGGTAAAAGCCGCAGAGAATGTTCCGTCACTGGCCACCGTGGCGGTGCCTAGTGTTAGCGGGGTAGAGGCGATTGATACGGTAACGGTGCTAGCAGGTGCATACCCACTACCGCTAACGGTTACGGTGCGACCATCGGTGGAAACAGTTCCGCCCACCGCCGGCGGTGCTGGCGGCACCGGCGCGCAGGGAGTAAATGCCACCCCGAACGGACCATCACCAACGCGAATAGGGTCGCCAATAACCTCATCGCTGGCAACATCAATTACCGACACTTCGGAGACATATCGGTTCGTGACATAGGCCTTAGTGCCGTCGGGAGTAATTGCCACCCCGTGCGGATAACTACCAACCTCAATAGGGTCGCCAATAACTTCATCGCTGGCAACATCAATTACCGACACCTCGCCGTATTCATAGTTCGTGACATAAGCCTTCGTGCCGTCGGGAGTAATTGCCACCCCGACCGGACCAGCGCCATCACCAACGTCAATAGTGCTAACATCATCGCTGGCAACATCAATTACCGACACCGTGCCGTCAGGATAGTTCGTGACATAGGCCTTAGTTCCGTCGGGAGTAATTGCCACCAAGAACGGATTATTACCAACGGTGATAGGGTCACTAACCTCACCGGTGGCAACAGTAATTACCGACACCGTGTCGACTCCATTGTTCGTGACATAGGCCTTAGTGCCGTCGGGAGTAATTGCCACCCCGGGCGGATAACCACCAACCTCAATAGGGTCGCCAATAACCTCATCGCTGGCAACATCAATTACCGACACCTCGCTGTATCCATTGTTCGTGACGTAGGCCTTAGTTCCGTCGGGAGTAATTGCCACCCCGAACGGTTCAGCGCCATCACCAACCTCAATAGTATCGCCAACCACACCGGTGGCAACATCAATTACCGACACTGTGCCGTCGCCATTGTTCGTGACGTAGGCCTTAGTTCCGTCGGGAGTAATTGCCACCAAGAACGGATTATTACCAACGGGAATAGGGTCACTAACCTCACCGTCGGCAACATTAATTACCGACACCGTGCCGTCATTTTGGTTCGTGACATAAGCCTTAGTGCTACAAGCGGCAGTTGCGCTTAAAGGCGTCACCCCTTCGCCCACCATCGAACCCGCCAATAACCCGATCACGGCGATTGCTAATAAGACGATTTTGCGCACGCCGCAGCCTAGACTGTTTTTGATGCGGGGGGGGGATTGATGCGGGGGAAGGAAGGGGACCCTTAGCCGGTGAAACTGAGCACCGTCGCGCCAGCGAAAAATGGTTATTTGACTACTCTTAATGCGATTTAACTCACGACCGGTAAGATGGAGTTCTGATGTCGATTCGACGGGTTGCCATGCTTAGCGTTCACACTTCTCCCCTCGATCAGCCGGGTTCGGGTGACGGCGGAGGAATGAATGTCTATGTCTCCTCACTCGCGTCGGCACTCACTCGGGCCGGCGTGGAGTGCGATGTTCTTACTCGCGCGGAAGGCATCCATTCTCCTGGCGTCCTCGAAATCGAGCCCGGAGTGCGGGTAGTTCATCTTGCCGCGGGAGGCCCCGAGGCGATACCCAAGTACGCGTTGCCTGAAGTGCTGGGCGAATTTACCGATGCGGCCCATAATTACATCGCGGGTCGATCGTTCGACGCCATTCACGCGCATTACTGGCTTTCGGGCGCGGTGGGTCATCAACTGAAGCACGACCTCGGTTTGCCTTTGGTCACTACATTCCACACTTTGTCGGCGACCAAAGCCTCCGTCGGCATTAACGACGATCCGATTGTTCGCGTAAGTACGGAGAGAGAGATCGTGGCCTGCGCCGATCGCGTCATCGCTTCGGCACCCGATGAAGCCGAAGATTTATTCAATGATTACTGCGCCGAACCTGATCGGGTAGAGGTAATTCCGCCGGGGGTCGACCACGAACTATTTTCACCCGGCGATCGGGGTCGTAGCCGCCAGCGTCTCGGCTTGCCGGTCGATGGCGCGGTTCTGCTATTCGTTGGCCGCATTCAACCACTTAAAGGGGTCGACCGCGCGTTGCGATGTTTGGCCGCGCTGCCCGACCGCCGCGCGATTTTGGTCGTGATTGGTGGGCCGAGCGGTGCCGACGGCGAGAGCGAAGTTGCTCGCTTACGCGCCTTGGCTCAGAAACTAGGAATTGTCGAACGAGTCCGGTGGGTAAGCCCGCAACCCCACGGCACGCTAACCAGTTGGTATCGTGCCGCCGATGTTTGTTTGGTTCCGTCGCGTACAGAATCATTTGGCTTGGTGGCGCTTGAAGCGGCCGCTTGCGGAATCCCAGTGGTAGCAACTGATGTAGGTGGTTTGCAATCGCTGATTGACGACGGCGAAACCGGCTTTCTAGTTGATGCCCAAGGCGGCGAAGAGTTTGCGGTGCCGGTGGCCCAACTTCTGGCCGATCCAATATTGGCCGCAACTATCGGATCTCGGGCTGCGGCCCGTTCGGGTCGTTACGCTTGGAGCATGACCGCCGCGCGATTGCGGCGGGTCTACGCCGATGTCGGTGCTTACGAGCCAGTGTTTTGCAGTTAGCCGATGACAGCGATCCGCACGCCCTTAACGAACAGCTAACTCGCGCCCACGCACTAATCGCGACGCACCTCGAAGGATCCGTAGCCCATCAGCCGCAGATTCAGACGGTCGAATACGACCCTGAGATTCCGCGCTGGTATGTGCGCTTCGGTTGCGAGAGTCGTGATGCGGCCACGATCTACTTCGATTTGCATCAACGCTCGCTGCACTACGAACTTTATTTTTTACCCGATTCTGGTCGTAACCAACTTGAGCTCTACCAGTTTTTACTCACTCGTAATCACAATCTTTATGGCGCGAGTTTTTCGCTGGGTCCTGATGGTGATACTTATCTCACCGGCCGAGTGGCGCTTGAGCATCTAAGCGAACGCGAACTCGACCGCATCATCGGAGTGCTCTACGAAATCGTTGAGCAGTGGTTCGGGGTAATTGCGCAGATGGCCTACCGTCATCCTGATCACGCGTCCTGATCACGCGTCCGGATCACGCGTTTGGGGGGGTTTGTGTCGTCGAACGGTCTCGGCTCCGGTCGAGAACCGCGGGTCCGATGATTGGCGGTCTTGGTTTACTCGGGGAAGTGTGGGCCAAGAGTTGTTTATTCATCGGGCCTGCGGCCCCTAGGGCCAAATAATAAATAGATTTACGACCTCGCCCCAACGAGGGTTAGTCTCAAAATATGCAGTTAGCAGTTTTGGGTGGAGGGCGAATGGGCGAAGCTCTCGTGACCGGCTTGCTCAATTCGGGTTTTGCCGCGGCTGATATCGCCGTGGCCGAAATTTCGGAGCCCCGTCGCAACGAGTTGGCAACTTTGCTTCCGAATGTGCGCATAACGGCCGACCTCGCGGCCGCGGTAACCAACGCGGGAGTGGTAGTGGTGGCAGTAAAACCAAAATTGGTTGCCGAAGCGTTGATTGAGTGCGGAGACGCGCTCGGGATGGACACTCTAATTATTTCTATTGCCGCGGGCGTACGGATTGCCACTCTTGAAGCCGCCGCGCCCGGCCGTCCAGTCGTGCGAGCCATGCCCAACACTCCCGCTTTGATCGGTCAAGCGGCCACGGCTATTTCGGCGGGCACTAACGCGGGCGATGTTGAAATGGCTCAGGCCGAGACCGTATTACGGGCGCTGGGAATTGTGGTGCGAGTTCAAGAAACTCAACTCGACGCGGTTACTGGGCTATCGGGATCGGGACCGGCTTACGTATTTTTACTAGCCGAAGCCATGATCGCCGCCGGAGTCGAGGCGGGGCTATCCACTGAAGTGGCCGGCGTGCTCGTACGCCAGACCTTGCTGGGCGCGAGCACATTGTTAGCCAACGGGCAAGACCCGGCGGCGTTGCGCGCGCAAGTGACTTCGCCCGGTGGCGTCACCGAAGTGGCGATCGGTGTGATGAACGAGCACGGCTTTGTTGCCGCGGTGGCAGCAACGATTGCTGCGGCCGAAGCTCGCTCCGCCGCCATGGGCGCCGACCCCGCCAGTTAGATACCACCCGATCTCGCTTAAGCCCCGCCGGCCCCTCTAGCCCCTTCATACTCCCGAGCCCCGACGACCTCGTAAAGCCTAATGAATACTGGGTTTTCTCTTGGCCACCGGCAGCCCCCTCGGCCACGCTAGACAACTCTTACCCCCAGCGCCTACGCTCACTGGTTCAGCGGAGGGGAAGAGGGGTGGTCTGCCATGGCGCAGTCCTTTACAAAAGGTCGTTTTCTGACGGTTCAGGAAGTGTCCGAAATCTTGCGGGTATCGTCGATGACGGTTTACCGATTGATCAAAGGTGGCGAACTACAGGCCGTGCGCGTGGGCCGGTCGTTTCGGGTGCGCGACATTGATGTCGACGCCTACCTTTCATCACGATTTACTCAAACCGGATAGCTACGCGGCGTTTTCGCCGCATCGCATTTTGGCGTCATCAGCATCTAGTCTGCGACTGTGCCGCGCCCAGTAGCGTTTCTTTCTGACTACGGACTCGCCGACGAATTCGTCGGAGTGTGCCATGCCGTGATGGTTGGTCAGGCGCCGGGCGTGACCGTTATCGACATAACTCACGAACTTCCCGCTCACGATGTGCGCGCCGGAGCATTGGCGTTAGTGCGCGCGATTCAGTATTTGCCCGAAGACGCGGTGGTAGTGGCGGTGGTCGACCCGGGGGTAGGAACCGACCGGCGACTGGTGGGTGTGCAGGTGGGTGCGGTAACGCTGCTTGGTCCCGACAACGGTTTGCTCGCCCCGGCGGCAGCCATGCTGGGAGGGGCCGACCTTGTAGTTGATATCACTAACGCCGATTGTCAGATCCCGGCGCCCGGCCCGACCTTCGCGGGGCGCGATGTGCT
>JBCKKA010000038.1:0-11607 GCA_038904515.1 Acidimicrobiia bacterium
TTTCGCGAGAGTATTCGCGATTGAGTCAACTCCTGCCAATTGTTCAATGTAAACTTCCCACGCTTCGACGCTGTAAGTGCTTGGTGGCTCTACTGCACTCAAGACGATTGAACTGCAATCACCGCAGCGGGCTATTTCTACCGGCCGCTCATTCCAAGGAACTTGGGCAGTGACAACTAATTCTTGACCTTGAGTTCGGTCACACACTGGACACCTAACGGAACATTGGCTGTGGCTCCATTTGTATTCCATACCCCAAATGTAGAATAAAAGTTGGCTCTCGGAACGGCTGGGGGACGAGCGGGTAGGCTTTAACCTCAGCAAATCTTTCCGGCAAATCTTTCCGGCAAATCTTTCCGGCAAATCTTTGAGGAGCATTAATGGCCGTTAATTCCGACGAACTTCAGAATCTCCCTCCGCAGGGACATGTACGCATTACCTATCTTGGTCCCGCCGCTCCCCATTGGGAGATAAACGGGATCATTGGTGAAGGGCGAATTATCGACCAGTTCCGTCAGCGGGCGCAAGCTCGCTTGCAACTGTTGCCACCGGGCGATCCTCAGTTTCGTCGCAATCGTGAGCGGGTAAATCGCGACGCGGAACGCGAACGCTTAGTCCTCGAATGGGATCTTGGTTACACCGAAGAAGAAGAGTAAGTACCGTCGAGCATCATCTGGATCAATCCTCGATGAGGTATTACCTCGTCGACATCTTCCGGCCAAGCGGCTTGCTCAAAGTGAACACTCCGATGGTGTATGCGCGCCATAATAATGGCGTGGCGCAACGCGCAGTAGACCTCGTACCAAAGCAGGTTTGAGAGTTTGTGGCCGGATCGGGCTTCGTAGGCTGCCGCGACGCGATCGCGGTTTAAAAAGTTAGGTAACCCCGGCAGCGCATAATTTTCGGTGATGTGCTGAAAGAAGGCGTGCAGCACGATCAACCACGCGACATCTAGTTCACGCGGTGCGAGACCTGCCATTTCCCAATCGAGAATCGCGACAGGGGCGAAGTCTTGGTAGATCACATTCCCGATGCGCGAATCACCCCAAGAGATAACCGCTTCGCCTTCGTTTTCGGGCCAGTTGTCTTCCAGCCAAGTAAACGCGGCTTCAATAATAGGGTGACTAATTCCTCCTCGGGCCCATTCGTAATAGCGTTTTTGGTTTTCAAAGTGACGGGCTAACGGGGTGTCACCGGGCCCATCTAGTTCGAGAAATTTTGTATCGAGTTTGCTGATATCGATGGCATGGATGTCGGCAATAATTCCTACGGTGGCATGCTCAAGCCGAGTTCGCTCCTCGTCGCTGGCGTCAATCACCCAGCCCAACATGGTGTAAGGAATAATGTCAGCCGGTATTTGTCCGGCGATCCGGTCCATAACAAAAAATGGTGCGCCTAGATGGCGGGCATCAGGCTCATGCCAGCGCACCGGCGGAACCGGAACCGAACTGTTTTGGCCGACTAACTGCATAATCCGATACTGATTAGCCAAGTCATAGGCGGGGAAGACCGGAACATCACCAGCGTCAGGTTCGAGGCGCGCAACCAAGGGGACTTGCCGCCGCTCACCGTCTTCGTACCATTGGGCTTCAAACAGCAAACTCTCGCTCGACATCCCGTTGGCCGAAGGGCTCTGCACTTCACCCACGGCAGGTTCCGCGTCGTCGGGCAATGTGCTTGCCAACCATGCTCGCAATGGCTCGCTTAAGTCGGCTCGGTCGCGGCTTGAGCGCGTGGGGGCTTCAATCCCTAGCGCTTCGTTCTCTCCCACTGTCATCTCCCGATTTTAATTATTTTCTTAACGCAGTTTCTATCAGTTACTTAATCAATCAGTTCCTTGGTTAGGAGCCAACCGTTTGCGTTCAAAAATGTAGTCAAGCAGATCCTTGCCGAAGTCGGACGCGGTGACGATGTCGTCTATTTGAACATCGGCGTTATGCAGGTGTTGAAACCTCAATACATCGCCATCCTTGACCTCGGGAACAATTCCGCCGAAGAAGAGCCCAAGGTTGTCGTGTATTTCCACCGGTAGCACTCCAGTGGCGGGGTCAGATAACTCAAAATCTACGTAGATAGCGTTGTTGCCTTCAGATTTTAATGCTGACATTTCTCGCTCTAGTGCAGTTAGCAAATCTGAACCTTGTCGCAACACAGTTATAAATGCGTCGTTATGGTCTTCAATCCGCTCGGTAGCCAGAAGAGTGGTGGTTCCCGCGACCGGCTTTTCTCCCTCGCCAATCTTTCGCGATAGAGAATTATGATCATAAAGTTTGGTAAGTATCTCGCGGTGCCACTGGGGCGCGTAAACCACTCGATGGGGAATATCGGAAGTCGCTATCCAAAGCAGGGCCACACTCGGCCGGTCCCCCTTTTTTTCTATGTCAACATAATTAACTTCGGCGGGTATGTAGCCCAAAAGAAAGCCCGATTCGGTCGCGCCGATTTTTAAGTTGGCGGCTTGGCTGTACGGATGGGCGGCAGTGGCTTCGCTATACATGCCGTAGACACCCATTTCCGAACACCATTGCATGAGTCGACGTTTTAGGGTGGCGAATAAATGATGACTGCGCCAATCGGGGTGAACTACCGCTACTCCCGATTCGCCGACTTTGTCGTTGCGCGATTCGCGCATTAAGCCAATGTGCCCCACAATTTTCCCGTCGGGGGCGCAGGCGATGAATGACACCAGAGTCTCGTTATCGAGTCGGGCGGCAATGGCTTCGGAGTCGTACGCCCATGTGTGGTCGTAGGTGTCTCCGTACGCGTCACGAATCGCAGTAGTCAACAGTTCGGCCCGACCGGAGTCGAGGCGCTCAATAGTTACATCACCTTCGGCGGTTATCCCCATTGCTTATCTCCATTGCTTATCTCAGGGAACGGGCAAGTTACTTAGCGCGGCGTAGCCTTCGTTAAACGCTTCGATATCGGTTTTGGGGTTAGTAAGCGTTGATGCGCAATCCACCTCAGTTGCGCTAAGGGCGCCGTCAATCGTGGTAGCTACTGCCACCACTTGCAATCCGCGTACTACGGTGCCGGGTTTGCAAGTGGGAGTATTTAGATTGTCAAGAATTACTTTCACTTTCTTACCTTTCACCGGAGTAATTTTTTTCCGGTGAGCTTTGATCCATGCCGTTACTTGCTTCACGCTCGCGGGGTAGTCAACGGTGGTTCCGAGTCCTTGACTGGTGGCCAGCGCGGGAATTCCGTGCGCGGCCGCCTCGGTGGCGGCACCCACTGTTCCCGAAAGGGGAGTAATGCCGCCCAAGTTTTGCCCCTCATTTATTCCGGAAATAACCAAGTTCGGCTTAGTAGGCATTCCGCCTTGGTCAAGAGCAAAAATGATGCTGTCGGCCGGGTAGCCGGTCACCGCGGTGGCCTTGTAGCCCGAAGCCGTCGTTGCCGGTGCGCTCACAAGCGTTCCGCCGGTAACTTTGCGCCCAGTTCCCGACTGGTTAGTAGCCGGAGCAATCACGGTCACTTTAAGAGTTTTATCTTTTCGTAAAGCTTCTACGAGTTGGTCAATACCGGGCGCGCCCACACCGTCGTCATTGGTTACTAAGACTGAAAGCGGCGCGGTCTTTTTCTTGGTCACCGTCGCACTGGCTAGCGGTGCCGTCATTGCCGCTACTGCAACTAGCGAAATTACACTAATTCCGATACGACGAATTCGCACGAGTCCCTCCTAAAGAATTGTTTAATTTTGCCTGCGTCAGGCTAACGCCTAGCGGCCGAACTCGCCAGCGCTAATTACTTATCGGCCTTACCGAATACTCCCGCGGCTCTCAACTCGCCTATGCGCTTGGCGTCGTAGCCCAAAATATCGTTAAGCACTGATTCGGTGTGCTGCCCTACCGTAGGGGCGCGTTCAGGGATGGGCTGTTCGGCGTCAAGAACTTTCAGTGGAGTAGGCAATTGGTCAGCCCCAAGGCGATCTTGTGAAATCCACGGAAAGCGATGTTGGAACTGGGGATCGTCAGCAATGGTCTGGGGTGTATTAACCGGAGCGATTGGCGTGTTGACTTCGTTTGACCACTCAATCCATTCTGCCGAAGTCCGAGTGCGGAAAATATCGCGCAACTCGGCCCGTAACTCCAAGTTATTACGGGCGTGGTCAGCGAATTTTTCCCCGGGCCATTTTTCAAATAAATCAAGACGGTCAATACCGCGGCAAAAGTTTTCCCAGAATTCCCGTTCTGAAGCCATAAACAGAACATGGCCGTCAGAGGATTCATAGATTTGGTAACGCACTCCTTCGCTCATTCCTGCAGTTCCGGGTGCTCGCCGTTCATAATTATCCGAAGCATTTCCGGTCACTTCTGATTGCGGGCGTTCGTAGGCGCGCCAAGATTCGGATCGGTACCAATCCATATAGGCGGCCGCATCCGACTGGGCGATTTCTAGCCGACATCCGATTCCGGTAGCACGAGCGCTAATAATGCCGGCCAAAATTCCGAAAGCACCGAAGAGTGGACCGGCATGAATTCCCGTGGAGGGATGTTCGGGAATTGTGCAGAAGCCCTGTTCGTTGTATTCGGGCTTAACTAATCCCGCCCAAGTGTCGTAAGCAACTCCGTGGCTGGGCATTTTTGCGTACGGACCGGTAATTCCGTAGCCCGAGATGGTTATGAAGACCACTTTTGGATTTATAGATTTAAGTATGTCGTAACCTAAACCCAATTTTTCAAGGGTTCCTGGCCGCATTGCTTCAACTACCGCATCAGCATTTTCGGCCAGCTTTAAGAATATTTCTTTTGCCTCGGGATTTTTCAAATCAAGAGTGATGCCGCGCTTACCGCGGTTTATGTGGAGGTGCATCAGAGAATCACCCTCAACGATCGGCCAGGTCATCTGCCGGACATAGTCACCTTGCGGGGGTTCAACTTTAATTACGTCGGCTCCGAGATCTATTAGGTGTGAGGTAATAGCTGCCGGTCCGAGTAACGAACATTCGATAACTCGAACTCCATTTAGTAGTCCTGATGATTTTTCTGTCATTTGGCTTTAAGCACCATTTCCATTCCCTTGTGCAGAGTGCAAACGATTTTGTACTTTCCCGGCTTACGAATTGTGCGTTTAAATGTTCCCGTACTCTGAATTTTGGATTTAAATTTTTGCGGCCCACTCGTAACTACTACATTATGAGCCGCGTAGCCGTCCCATTTCCAGATCACTACGTCGCCCACTACCGCGGAGATCTTCTTGGGCTTGAAGTAGTTGTCGTTAACCGACACATTGATGTCGACCGCGTGGGCTGCGGGCGCGCTAATCAGCAGTGCCATCATCGTCGTCATCATCATGGCGGCGGTAATACGCTTCATTAGGTGCTCTCCTCGTTTACGCTTGCGGCTCCTATTGTATGCGTCAGTAATTATAATTATCCTTCGGTGAACCAAGGAATCGTGCGAGAGCGAGAGGAATAAATGGGGCCAGATGTTTACAATCCGGATATTTACAACCCGGATATTTACCAAGCCGCCGCGCCCTATTCCATCTTTGCCAAGCTGCGTCAAGAGTCACCGGTATATCGTCAATCTTTGCCCGACGGCTCGTTCTACTGGGCTTTGTTGCGTTACTCCGACATCGTCGACGTATCTCGTCGTCCCGAAGTTTTTTCGGCCGAGATTGGGGGAGTGGTGCTTGAAGACCAGTCGCCCGAACAACTGGAGCAAACCAAGAATATGTTGCTCATGATGGACCCACCCCGGCATAGTGAGTTGCGGCAGCGGGTTTACCCGCACTTTCGCCCTAGCCAAATTTTGCGCCTTGAAGATCGAATTCGCCAAATTTGTGGAGAAATTTTGGCGCAAGGAATTGAGCGAGAAGAAATTGAGTTTGTTCACGACCTAGCCGCGCAACTTCCGGCTCAAGTTCTGGGTGAACTAATGGGAATTCCCATTGATGATCGTGCGCAAATTAATCGTTGGGCCGAAATGATGACGGGAAGCCAAGATCCTGATATCAATCCTGTTTCCGATTCCACTACCGCCGGCACTGCTAACGAAGGCTCGATTGCTATGGCGTTATACGGAATGGAATTCGCTAAGGCGCGTCGCGAAAATCCTCATCATGAAGACGAAACCGATCTAGGCGATTTACTTCTTGCCACCGAGGTTGATGATCGTGAAATGACTGACCTAGAGTTCGCGTACTTTTTTGTTCAGCTTGTCACCGCCGGTAATGACACTACGCGCACCATGTTGTCCTCCGGTCTTCTGGCTTTACTAGAGAATCTCGATCAACTCTCTGCTTTACGAGCGAACCCGTCACTCTGTGGTTCTGCGCTAGAAGAAATATTGCGCTACGCGCCGCCCCTGCATTACTTTCGCCGCACCGCGGCAGTTGATACCGAAATCGGCGGGCAATCGATAACTGCCGGTGAAAAAGTCGCCATGATGTATTCTTCGGCCAATCGTGACGAAACCGTATTCGTCGATCCCGATCGTTTCGATATCACCCGCACTCCCAATCCCCACCTAGCCTTTGGCATCGGCGAACATTTCTGCCTAGGCGTGCATCTCGCCCGCATGGAGGGACGAGTATTCCTAGAGGAGATGCTTAAACAGTGGGGGAATATTGAGCTCGCGGCATCACCTCGTCGCCAGCGTTCCAACCTCAATAACGCCTTAAAGTCCTTGCCGATTCGGGTAAATAGTCGTTAGATCCTGTTATGACTAGCGGTTACCACTACGGTTTTTGCGGTGGTGACAACAAATTCAAACAGCACTCCACCGAATCGTCGTCGGTGGTCGGTTGGTCGAATAGTTTTATTAACGGTAACTGCGGTTTCGCTCTACCTATTTTTCCCGAGTATTGCTGAAGTTTTTTCGGCGTGGGACAATCTCGGCCAAGTCCATCCACTAGCGCTTCCGGTTATTTTTGCCTGTGAGGCTGCCAGTTTTGTCTGCACATGGGTCGTCCAACGCATAGCTCTTCGCACTCACGAATGGTTTTCAGTTTCAACTAGTCAACTGGCCGGCAACGCATTCAATCGGGTTACCCCTGGTGGTGGAACTACCGGAACCGCTTTACAGGCTCGCATGCTCATTGACGCGGGCTTTGATGGGCCCACTGCCGCGGCCGGACTTACCGTTCAGTCGTTCTTAATGACTGCCGCGGTAGTAGCGATGCCGATATTTGCGATTCCCGCGGTGCTGGCCGGTACTCGAGTTCCGAACTCTTTAGTCGATGCCGCATGGATCGGAGTATTGATTTTCGCAATCATCGCGATTACTGGCGCGGTGCTTTTGGCTACCCGTCGACCCCTCAACTGGTTGGGTGACGCAATAGAAACCATTGCCAATTTGGTGCGGTTTCGACGACCTCCGATTCACGACCTTGGCCCGCGATTACTTGATGAGCGCGATGAAATTCGCACAACTATGGGCGCTCATTGGATAGCAGCGCTGGCGGCCGCAGTTGGTCGGTGGGGTTTTGAATACTTGGCCCTATTGGTAACCCTCTACGCCATCGACGCCAACCCTAATCCGTGGTTGGTGTTGTTTGCGTTTGTTGCCGCTTCCGCTCTGGGCATGATTCCGTTTTCGCCTGGCGGTCTCGGATTTGTGGAGGCGGGTATGACCGCGAGTCTCGTGGTAGCGGGAGTGACGGTGGGTCAAGCGGTATTGGCCACCTTGGTATTCCGGCTTGTTTCGTTTTGGTTACCAATACCGATAGGCATTGGTGCCGGATGGTGGTTTCGACGGCGCTATCCGCGCGCGCCGGGAGCGCCGGGCGCGCCGGCGCCAACTACTTAGATCGAAAATTCTGATTTACGGTTCGACTAGATCGGCGTTGATAACACCCGTCGAACCCAGTCGCTCAAGTTCGGCATCGGATAAACCGAGATCACTCCGCAAGACTTCGTAAGTGTGTTCACCCAACCACGCGGGTCGCGTTTCTGGCCCCTCACTGACTTTGGTCATTTTTACTGGGTTACCCGGAACAAGTATTGGTTCTACAACGCCATCGGTACGAGGGATTTCGACAATCATGTTGCGTGCGGCGACGTGGGGATCCGCGATTACATCTTCCGCGTTATTAACTGGTCCGGCCGCGACTCCCGCGCCGTTCAGTATGTGACAACACTCCAATTTGGTGCGACCGGCGGCCCAATTATTTATCGCCGGGCGAATTATGTCGTCGAGATGGATTCGCCAACCTTTGCGTTCGGCCAAACGAGGGTCTTCTAGCCACTCCGGGTGGCCAATAATTTCGGCCAGCTTCATAAACTGATGCTCACGACTAACCTGAACTACAAACCAGCCGTCGGTAGCAACAAACCCATCCATAATCAGCAGTGGTCCGAGACCACCGGGTCGTATTCCCATCGACCAAAAGTTGATTACCATGTCGGACATGGCGACCATTGAGTCGAGCATGGATACATCGACATACTGACCTTCACCGGTCTGATCTCGATGTCGCAATGCTGCGAGCATTCCGATAGTGGCGAACAGCGCACTTGATATATCGCCGAGTGCACCCGCCGGCCCAAGCCTCGGTGGTTCGCCTTCAACTTGGTTGTGTCCGTAGAGTCCCGACATCGCTTCGGCGATAGGTGCGTAGGCCGCCCAAGTGTCGTACGGAGATTCGACGGTGTTTCCAAAACCGGATACCGATGTATAGATAACGCTGGGGTGCACGGCCGCGATGTCTTCGTATCCTAGCCCCAGTCGCTTCATAGTTCCGGCGCGAAAGTTTTCGGCAACGATGTCGTAATGCGGAACTAACGCCAGTAATAGCTCACGGCCTTCAGGGTTTTTTAAATCGATTCCTACACTGCGTTTATTGAGCGCGTTGCGTAAGAAGGTGGCTCCACATCGGCGTCCCCACGGATCATCCATGGCCGGGAGAGATCCGCGACCCGATTCGCCGTCGATGGGATGCTCAACTTTCACTACATCGGCGCCGAGGCGGGAGAGAAGCTGGGTGCCGAACGGCAGCGCCTGCATCTGTTCGACGGCAAGGATCCTCACGCCGTCGAGAGGCTTACCAAATTCGCCGGCTTCTGGGTTGGCTATATCTCCAAGTTTCATGGTCTGTACTGTAGAGCCTCGGGCTCCGACCTGACAGCAGTGTCACCTTTAGAGGTACGCTCAGACCATGCGAGGGATTCTTGATCTAGCAGCCTACGTGCCCTACTGGCGTTTAAATCGTTCCGAAATCCGCGCGACTTTTGGATCGGGCGGCGGCAAGGGCACTCGAGCAGTGGCTTCATTCGATGAAGACACCACGACTATCGGAGCCGAAGCGGCCCGACTGCTGAACCCGACTTCACCCAGTTCTTTGTGGTTCGCCACGGTGGCACCGGCCTATCTCGATAAAACCAACGCGACCACCATCCACGCGGCGTTACGGCTCGGTTCCGATGTAACTGCACTCGACTGGGGTGGTTCAATTCGCTCGGGCGTGGGCGCATTAATTACCGCGCTCAGAGGCAACGATTCCGTTCTCGTAGTTACTTCCGATATTCGCGATGGGCTTCCTACTAGCGCCGACGAGTCGGCGGGTGGCGATGCCGCGGCCGCGATAATGGTTGGTTCAGATTCCGACGGCTCGTTGTTAGCCGAAGTTCTTGGTTCGGGATCGGCCACCGAAGAGTTCATAGACAGATGGCGGTTACCGGGTGATCGGCGCTCAAAAGTTTGGGAAGAAAGATTTGGCGAGACGCGCTATTTGCCACTGGGCGAAGAAGCGTGGAACGCGGCGCTGAAAGATTCTGGAATTGCCGCCGACCAAGTTGATCATATAATCATTACCGGTTCTCATACCCGTTCGGTGCGGTCATTGCCCGCTCGATTAAAACTTGATTCGGAAAAGTTGGCTCCGGATCTTTCAGAAACTGTCGGTTACACGGGTGCCGCTCATGCCGGACTCGCGCTCGCGGCACTAATGGAAACGGTAGATGCCAAAAAGACGATCGCATTGATTTCTTTGGCTGATGGTGCCGATGTCTTAATCCTGCGCACTACCGATGCGCTAACCAAACGCAAGTTAAAGCGCAGCGTGGCCGCCCAGATCGAATCGCGTGCCGATGTTCCTTACGGAAAGTTTCTTTCGTGGCGGGAGTGGATAACCCTCGAACCGCCCCGCCGCCCCGAACCTGGTCGTATCTCGGCTTCTATCTCGTCACGCCGAGAAGAATGGAAATACGGATTCGTAGGTTCGCGCGATCGCTCTAGCAATGCGTTGCATCTTCCTCCCGCGCGAATATCAATGAAAGGCGGCGCGGTCGACGACATGGAGCCCGCGCCTATGGCCGATGCAGTGGGCACGATCGCCAACTTCACGATTGACCGAATTGCTTATTCGCCTAGTCCGCCAATCGCTTTTGCCGTTATCGATTTTGATGGTGGTGGCCGTAGTGCAGTTGAGATGTGCGATGTCGACGTCGACTCATTAAAAATGGGTGACCGAGTCGAGATGACTTTTCGCCGGCTGTTCACCGCCGACGGAATACATAATTACTTCTGGAAAGCCCGACCGATTCGAGACGGAGTTGCTAAATGAGTTCTAACGGAATCAAAGATCAAGTCGCCATCGTTGGTATGGGCTGCACAAAATTCGGCGAGCACTGGACACTCGGTACTGACGATCTGTTGATTTGGTCGACCACAGAAGCCCTTGCTTCAGCCGGCATCGAGAAAGAAGACGTTGATGCTTACTGGCTTGGCACCGCTATGTCGGGAAATTCGGGACAAGCTTTGTCCAAGCCGTTAAGTATGTGCAAGCCCGTAACTCGAGTAGAAAACTTTTGCGCGACTGGTTCCGAAGCTTTGCGCAACGCGGCGTACGCCGTTGCCTCGGGTGCCTACGACGTGGCGATGGCGGTCGGAGTCGAGAAAGTCAAGGACAGCGGTTATCAAGGTTTGGTAGGGGCTGGTCATGCTCCGACCGACGGAACCGCCCGCACGCTTTCGGCCGCGGCCATGTTCGCCATGTGCGCCCCCGCGTACGGGAAAAAATATGGTGTTTCCGATGAGCAGATGCGAGAAGTGCTGGCTCGTATTTCTTGGAAAAATCACCAGAACGGCGCCCGTAATGAGCGAGCGCAATTTCGTAAAGAAGTTTCGATGGAAACCATCTGCGCCGCCCCCCTTATGGCGGGCGATCTTCGATTATTCGACTGTTCGGGAGTGGCCGACGGTTCGGCCGCGGCAATTGTTGTTAGAGCCGAAGACGCTAGGCAATACACCGATAAGCCGATCTATATCAAAGGGCTCTCGTTTCTTGCCGGCGCGGGAACCGGAAACGCCGATCCCGACTACGACTACACATGGTTTCCCGAAATTAATGCCGCTGCTAAAGACGCTTACGCGCAAGCCGGAGTCACCGATCCTCGTTCCCAAATTGCCATGGCCGAAGTGCACGATTGTTTCACTCCGGCCGAGTTGTTGATCTACGAAGATCTTGGTTTCGCCGATCGCGGCACCGCTTGGAAAGAAGTCCTCGCCGGTACTTTTGATCTCGATGGGTCGATGCCGGTCAACCCTGACGGTGGGTTGAAATCGTTTGGACATCCAGTAGGCGCAAGTGGGCTGCGAATGTTTTTCGAAAACTGGTTACAACTACGCGGCGATGCTCCGCCCGAACGCCGCATCACTACCG
>JBCKKA010000039.1:0-10558 GCA_038904515.1 Acidimicrobiia bacterium
CACGGGTAACCGTAACTAGCCTCCAGAGATATCTTGCGGTCGGGCTTTGCCCGCGCTTATCCACGGCATCATCGCGCGCAACTCTTCACCGACCTCTTCAATCGGATGCTCGGCGCCTTTGCGCTGCAGCGCATTAAACACCGGACGACCAGCCTTGTTTTCGAGGATCCACTCATTGGCGAACTTGCCCGTCTGGATCTCATCGAGTATTCGACGCATTTCGGCCCGCGTCTCCTCGGTGATGATTCGAGGACCGCGAGTCATGTCGCCGTACTCCGCCGTATCAGAAATCGAGTAGCGCATGTTGGTGATGCCTCCCTCGTAAATAAGATCGACGATGAGTTTCACTTCGTGCAGAGTTTCGAAATAGGCCGACTCCGGTTGATAACCCGCATCCACCAAAGTATCGAAACCCGCCTTGATCAACTCGACCACTCCACCGCACAAAACCGTCTGTTCGCCGAAGAGATCGGTCTCGGTCTCTTCTCGAAAAGTGGTATCGAGCACACCGGCGCGAGTGGAACCAATCGCGCGGGCGTACGCCAACGCGGTACCGCGGGCCTTGCCGGTTTCATCAGCCGACACCGCCACCAACGCGGGCACGCCGCCGCCTTCTTCGAAAGTACGCCGCACTAAGTGACCGGGGCCTTTAGGCGCGATCATCCACACGTCGACACCCTTGGGCGGACGAATCTGACCGAAGTGGATATTAAATCCGTGCGCGAACGCCAACGAGTCACGTTCTTCAAGATTGGGAGCAATTTCGGATTCGTAAACACTCGCCTGTTCGGTGTCGGGTAAAAGAACCATGATCACATCAGCTTCTTTGCACGCTTCGCCTATGGTGAGCACTCGCAACCCGGCTCCTTCGGCCTTAGCCCACGAACTCGAACCGGCCCGCAGTCCGACCCGCACATCAATACCCGAGTCCAACATATTGAGAGCATGCGCGTGTCCTTGCGATCCGTAACCCAACACCGCCACTCGGCGACCCTCCAGTAAACCGAGGTCGGCGTCAGCGTCGTAATAAATAGTTGCGGCCATAAAAATGCTTCCTTTCAACCGGCATCATCCACCGGTCCAGTTAATTGAAATTTATCGGTTTTGATCCTTAACCGCTCGCAAACGAGCCGGCCTTCGCCCTAGTTTAGGCAACGCAATACGACCGGTCCGCTGGAGCTCCACTATTCCAAACGGCGTGAGCAAATCGCTCATGGCGTCAAGCTTTTCGGGGCGACCCGCGGCCAGAATTGTGATGGCGTCATAGCCCACATATTCAATACGGGCCTCAAATATTGCCGCCAATTCGGTGATTTGAGAACGAGCCTCGGCCGACGATTTAACCGTCACCAGCATCAACTCGCGCTCAACCGCCTGATCCGAACTGAGTTCTTGAATCTTGATAACCGGAATCAATTTATTGAGTTGCTTAGTGACCTGCTCTAACGGCGCTGATTCCGCGTCAACCACGATAGTCATCCGACTGTAATTCTCGTCTTCAGTGGGGCTAACCGCCAACGACACAATGTTGAAACCGCGCCGCGCGAATAAACCCGAGACGCGCGTGAGCACGCCGAATTTATTCTCCACGAGAACCGCGAGAATATGATATTTCGGTTCAAGAGTTGAATTCACGATTTACCACCTAACCGCTCAGTGTCGGGATCGACAATCACTTCACTATTAGCGGTTCCCACGGCCACCATCGGATAAACCTTTTCCCGATAATCGGTACGGAAATCGATAACCACGGGGCGATCATCAACCTCGTTCGCTTTCTCAATTGTGGGGCCGACATCTTCGGGTGAGTCCACCCGAAAACCAACGCAACCCATCGCTTCCGCCCACATCACATAGTCGGGCAGATCGGGTGAAAGGTAAACCTCGCTGTAGCGCTCCTCGTAAAACATTTCCTGCCACTGGCGAACCATGCCGAGGTAGGCGTTATTAAGAATCGCGATCTTCACCGGAATGCGTTCCGATGCCGCGGTCACCAATTCTTGGGCGGTCATCTGAAAACAACCATCCCCGTCGACGGCCCACACCATGCGCTCCGGCTTGCCCACTTTGGCGCCAATCGCCGCCGGCACCGCAAAGCCCATCGTGCCCAATCCGCCGGAGTTGACCCAGGTGTAAGGGTGGTTAAAGGTCCAGCGTTGACTGGCCCACATCTGGTGTTGACCCACGCCCGAAGCCACGATGGTGTCGTCAGGCGTAAGCGCATTTAGCTGATCAATACAGAACTGCGGCTTCAACGGGCCGTCATCAAACTGCTCGTAAACCAGTGGGTAACGCTCCTGATATTCCCGCAGATGGGCGCGCCACGGATCGAGAGTCGGCCACCGACTGCCCGCTTTTTTACCATTTCCGTTTTTATCTTGGTCCGAACGCACTGCCTTGATCATTTCTTCAATCACTAACCGGCAGTCGCCCACAATCGGAACATCGGGCCGGCGCACTTTACCGATCTCAGCCGGATCAATGTCGACATGAATAATTTTGGCTTCGGGAGCGAAACCGTCGATCTTGCCGGTAACGCGATCGTCAAAGCGAGATCCCAAAGCAATCAAAAGATCCGACTCTTGCATCGCGGTGACCGCGGTGTAGTTGCCGTGCATACCGGGCATGCCTAAACACAGATCATGATCATCGGGGAACGCCCCGCGCGCCATGAGCGTAGTGACCACCGGAATACCCGTCATCTCGGCTAACTCGCGCAATGCTTCAGCCGCGCGCGCTTTAAGGATTCCGCCACCCGCGTAAATGATCGGTCGCTTCGCTTCGCCCATCAAACGCGCCGCGTCTTTGATCTGTTTCGGGTGACCTTCAGTTGTAGGTTTGTAGCCCGGCAGGTCAACGGCTTCAGGCCAGTACCAATTCATTTCTTGCATGGCGATGTCTTTAGGAATGTCAATCAACACTGGGCCGGGCCGACCCGAGGTCGCCACATGAAATGCTTCTCGCACTACGCGCGGAATGTCTTGGGCGTCGGTAATGAGCCAGTTGTGCTTAGTAACCGGCATGGTGATGCCCACGGTGTCGCATTCTTGGAACGCGTCAGTGCCAATCACCGAATAGGGAACTTGGCCGGTAACCACAACCAGCGGGATTGAATCCATGTAGGCATCGCAAAGTGGCGTCACGATATTGGTAGCCCCGGGGCCACTAGTGACCATAGCCACGCCCGGACGACCAGTGGCGTGGGCGTAACCTTCGGCCATGTGGCCGGCACCTTGTTCGTGGCGCACCAAAATATGACGAATTGACGAATCGATCAGCGGGTCGTAGACGGGCAAGATGGCTCCGCCCGGCAGGCCGAACATGACCTCGGTGTTTTCCAGCTCGAGGCTCTTGATTAAGGCTTGGGCTCCAGTAAGTTTCATATCGACTCGCTTTGGGTTCGGTGTACCGGATAAGGATTTAGAGTTGTTGTTTTGATTAATCGCGGCGGGGACTTCAGGCCACTAAAAAACCCCCCGCTTAGGCGGAGGGCGAAGCGCACGCGCGAAGTAGAGACGGCGTGCGCTAAGTAACTACTACTACCAGTTTGAGAATGCTATTAGTTTTCACGACTCCCATTATGCCTCACAAATCGGTCTCAACGCAACACCAAATAGCAAAAATATTGCGGCCCGTTATGAAGCCTGATAATTAGGTCCTGATAATTAGGTCTAGACCTGATGAACGGGACACGAATAGGTGGTACGCCCGCCTACCGTACGCCGGCGTAACGGAGCCCCGTCACGAGGGCACATTCCCCCGGGCACTCTGGCCACCATGAGGTCGCCGGTATGCGATCCGCCGCGACGACCGAGAGTACGCAGAGTGGTTCTAATCGTGCGGTGCAAGCGAGCCTGTTCAGTAGCGGTGAGCGAGTTGGCGGACCGCGCGGGGTCGAGGTCTGATCGCCACAGTGCCTCGTCGGCGAGCAAATTACCGAGTCCGGCAATGCGGTGTTGATCCATGATCACCGCTTTTAGTGGCGCACGCGAGGTCGCCACCGCGGTTCGTAGTTGGTCGCGCGTCAATTCGAGCGCATCGGGGCCGAGCCGATCTTCGTCGGCATCAAAGACCACTGCACCCAAACGGCGGGGGTCGCGCAAAGCGATCTGACCACCGTCAGCAAACCGTAAAGAAAACCGATACCAATCCTTTACATCACGATTGCTCGAGTAAAGCAGCGGGCCACCCGCGACAGCATCATCGACAACTACGCGACCGCTCATACCGAGATGAAAACCCACGACTGGGCCATCACCATCAGTATCAAGAAATAATTGTTTGCCTCGTCGGCGCGCCGCTACAAACTTTCGCCCCGGCAGCGCGGCGCGCGCGGCGCGCGGAGTAAGCCCTTGTTTCAAGTACCAAGCGTCACGAGCATCTACTGAAATTATTTCTCGGTTGAGCGCGCGTTTTTCGATAAGTAGCCGTGCGGTTTCGGCTTCAAGAATTTCTGGCACTGGTCCTTAAAAGTTAGTGACGGCACCCTTGTCGGCTCCTTGCGCGAGGCGAGCGAACTTAGCCAGAAAACCGCTGGTGTAACGCGGCTCCTTGGGCTTCCAGTTCTTACGCCGCTTCGCGAGCGTGGCTTCGTCAACTAATAGATCGAGCGTGTGAGTATCGGCATCAATCACAATTTGATCACCTTCGACGACAAGGGCAATCGGTCCACCGTCGGCTGCTTCGGGCGAAACATGTCCCACACAAAAACCGTGAGTACCGCCCGAGAACCGACCGTCAGTAATCAACGCCGCGTCGCCGCCGCGCCCCGCACCCTTCATCGCGCCAGTAACCGCCAACATTTCCCGCATGCCGGGTCCGCCCTTCGGACCTTCGTAACGAATAATGACAATGTCGCCCGCGTTGATTTTGCCGGCCAAAATAGCTTCCATGGCGAATTCTTCGCTGTCAAAAACTCGGGCCACCCCTTCGAAGCGGGCGCGGTCAAGTCCCGCTACCTTGACCACGCTGCCCTGAGGTGCCAACGAGCCCCGCAAAATAGCGATGCCACCCTGGGCGTTGATCGGGTCAGAAAGTGGGTGCACCACCGTTCCGTCGGGTGACGGCGGATTGATGAGTTCAAGGTTCTCGGCCACAGTGCGCCCAGTAACGGTCATGGCGTCACCGTGGAGAAGATCAGCATCGAGCAGCATCTGCATCACTAACGCCACCCCGCCCACGCGGTCGAGATCGACCATGTGAAAACGCCCGTGGGGTTTCATATCGGCCACGTGCGGTACCCGCGCGCCGATGCGATTGAAGTCGTCGAGTTCGAGATCGACACCGGCCTCAAAGGCGATCGCCAATAAATGTAAAACCGCGTTGGTCGAACCGCCCAAGGCCATGGTGATAGCGATAGCGTTCTCGAACGCGTCGCGAGTCATGATCTGGCGCGGTCGCATACCGGTGCGCAACATTTCTACAACCGCGCGGCCACTTTCGAAAGCAAAATCGTCGCGCCGCGAGTCGGGGGCGGGCGCACACGAACTTCCGGGTAGCGACATGCCTAAAGCTTCAGCGATCGAAGCCATCGTGTTAGCGGTAAACATTCCCGCGCACGATCCCTCACTCGGACATGCGTTCCTTTCGATTTCGCCCAGTTCGTTTTCGGTAATTGTTCCCGCGGCACAGGCCCCTACCGCCTCAAAAACGCTGACGATATCAAGGGTTTGATCGCCGAGGTGCCCAGGCAAAATCGATCCGCCGTAAAGGAAAACCGTCGGCAGGTTAACCCTCGCCGCGGCCATCAGCATGCCCGGAAGACTCTTATCGCAACCGGCGAGAGTGACCATGCCGTCGAACCGTTCGCTATGCATCATGCACTCAACCGAATCGGTGATGATTTCGCGCGAAACCAAAGAGCCACGCATACCTTCGTGACCCATGGCGATTCCGTCACTTATGGCAATAGTCACGAACTCCAGTGGGAAACCGCCCGCGTCGCGCACTCCTTCTTTGGCTCGCTTGGCCAAACGATCGAGCGGCAAGTTACACGGAGTGACTTCGTTCCAACTCGATGCCACTGCTATTTGCGGCTTGACCCAGTCGGCGTCGGTCATGCCCACCGCGCGCAACATGGCGCGAGCTGGGGCGCGCTCCATGCCGTCGGTCACATCGCGGCTGCGAGGTTTAATGTCTGGTTTAATGTCTGGTTTAATGTCGGGTTTAATGTCTGGAGTCGAGTCGGACATGGGCTTAGGTTAGACGCTCATCAAGTAGTTGGTTCAAAAGTTGGGGATTGCCTTTTCCTTTCGAGGCCTTCATCGCCTCACCCATCAAGAAACCCCGCTTCTTTTTCCGCTCTTTATCGTCACCCGCATGATATTGCGCGATTGCGTCGGAGTGGGCGGCCAGCACGGCATCGATAATCGTGGCCAGTTCTCCGGTATCGCTCACCTGGGCCAACCCTCGTTCTTCAACTACCGCGCGAGGATTTTTACGCGATTCGACACAATCGGCAAACACTTCTTGCGCCAAACTGCGCGAAAGCGTGCCGTCGCCGACGAGGTCAGCCAACTCCGCCAGCCCAGTCGGAGTAAGGGGAACTTCGTCGGGGATCCGACCGGTCTCGTTGGTGTAGGCCAACAAATCACCGGTGCACATGTTCACTACATCGCGGGCCGACCCCTGATTGAGTGCCGCCACCGCGGCTTCGGCGTAATCGGCCAGACCGGGAGCGTCTACCAAAATGCGAGCATCGGATAGAGAAACTCCCCACTCCTCGACCAAACGATCGCGCCGATGGGCCGGCAACTCGGGCAGCGAATTACGCACCGCGTTCCGTTGCTCCGCAGTGGGTGCCACCGGCACGAGATCGGGCTCGGGGAAGTAGCGGTAATCGCTGGATCCTTCTTTCGACCGCATCCCTGAGGTGCGATTTTCGGATTCGTCCCAGTGTCGAGTCTCTTGAACAATCGTTTCACCCGCGTCGAGCGCGGCCGCCTGCCGTTCGATCTCGTGAGTGATCGCGCGCCCCAATGAACGCAGCGAATTCATGTTCTTGATTTCGACCTTCACACCAAACTCGTCACTTTCCGATGCCCGTAACGAGATATTGGCATCGACTCGCATTGAACCTTCTTCCATTTTCACATCAGAGATGCCGATGGCCAGCAACACCGCGCGCAATTCACTCGCGTAACCACGCGCTTGCTCGGCGGAACGAATGTCGGGACGGCTAACTATCTCCAAGAGCGGCACGCCGGCCCGGTTGTAGTCAATCAACGAATATTCAGCATCGTGAATTCGTCCCGCGCCACCAATGTGGGTCGATTTTCCGGTGTCTTCTTCGAGATGGGCTCGCTCAATTTCGATCGACACTCCATCAACATCAATGGTGCCGTCTTGCAGGATTGGTAACTCGAATTGGGTGATCTGATAGTCCTTGGGCATGTCGGGATAGAAATAATTCTTGCGAGCGAACACCGAACGAGCCGGAACATCGAAGTTGAGGGCTTCGGCTAGGCGAAGGGCAAACTCCACCGCGCGCGCGTTGAGCACGGGCAGCGAACCCGGCAATCCTAAGCAAACGGGACAAACATTGGTATTGGGCTCGGATCCGAAAGTGTTGGGACAGGCACAAAACAGTTTGGTCGCGGTCGATAACTCGCAGTGCACCTCAAGGCCAATTACTGGCACCCATTTCGTTTCCGTGTTCATGGTGCGGCATCCTCGATGACCCGTGCGGCCCGAAACATCGTGGGCTCACCAAGCGCGGGAGCCAAGACTTGCACCCCCACCGGCATTCCGTCGGCCCCTTTCCCCCACGGCAAACTCATAGCGGGATGACCGGCCAGATTGGTCGGAATAGTGCAAACATCGGATTGATACATCGCCATTGGGTCGGCGGTGCGATCTCCCAGCTTGAACGCGGTGGTCGGCGAGGTGGGCGACAACAGCACGTCGCAGTTTTCATAAACTCGATCAAAATCGCGCGTGATCAAAGTTCGCACCCGCTGAGCCCGTCCGTAATACGCGTCGTAATAACCTGCCGATAGTGCGTAAGTTCCCAGCATGATGCGGCGTTTTACTTCGGCACCAAACCCGGCGTCGCGCGTGCGCTCGTTCATAGTCGACAGATCGTCGCCGTCGACTCGTAAACCGTAACGAACCCCGTCGTAACGGGCCAAGTTTGACGACGCTTCGGCGGGAGCGATCATGTAGTAAGCCGACAAACCGAATTGAGTGCTTGGCAACGACACCATTTCGATAATTGCCCCGGCGGCTTCGAGCGCGGCGGCCGCGGCCGACACCGCGGCGCTCACCTCGGGAGCCACGCCCTCGCCGTTAGTCAATTCTTCGATAACCCCGACTCGTAATCCGGCCACACCTTCGTTTAACGAAGGAGCCACCGGAATCAACTGGTCAGCAATGCTCGTCGAGTCGCGCCGATCGTGACCAGAAATCGCGTCAAGTAAAAGTGCGGCATCACTAACCGAGGTGGCGAAGGGGCCGATTTGATCAAGACTGCTGGCAAACGCCACTAAGCCGTAGCGAGAAACCCTTCCGTAGGTGGGTTTTACGCCCACTACCCCGCACAGCGCGGCGGGCTGGCGAATCGAGCCTCCGGTATCTGAGCCCAACGCCAACGGAGCGAACTCAGCCGCCACCGCCGCGGCGGAACCGCCACTCGACCCGCCGGGAACTCGGCTGGGGTCGTGCGGATTACGAGTCGGCCCGAACGCGGAGTTCTCGGTCGATGAGCCCATTGCGAATTCGTCGAGATTTGCTTTACCCAGCGCAATACCGCCAGCAGCAATCACCGCTTCCACCACGGTGGCCGTGTAGGGCGGTTTCCATCCTTCAAGAATGCGCGACCCGCAGGTGGTGGGCACTCCGCGTTGACAAAGATTGTCTTTGAGTACTACTGGCACTCCCGCCAACGGACCGGGGTCTTTACCTTGCGCTACTACTGCGTCGATCGCATCGGCCGACGCGCGCGCGGCATCGGCGCCAACTAACAGCAGCGCGTTTAATTCGTCGTTGCGCGCGGCCACATTATCCAGATAGCCATCGATTACTTCGCGCGCACTCCGTTCTCCCGAACGAACACTGGCAGCAATCTCGTAAGCACGATCCACCGTCACGGCGCCTCAAGAATACGAGGTACTCGAAATCGATTATCTTCAACTTCTGGTGCCGCGGTCAATACTTCGTCACGATCGAGAGTTGGCTCTACTTCGTCGGGCCGCACCACATTGACTAACGGCAGCGGGTGCGTGGTGGGTTCAACTCCCGTGAAATCGAGTTCGCCCATATCGCGTGCGTGGATGAGAATTCCGGCAAGTTCGCCGGTCAGACGATCGATCTCATCGGCGGTCAGCCCGAGCCGAGCCAGCTTGGCTACATGGGCAACCTCGGCGCGGGTGATTGCTACAGGGTCAGGAGTCATGGACGGCAAGTCTACGAAATCACTCGGCCAGCCGTCCGAAATTTCTGTTAGGAAATTGCTTTGAAGCCGACTATTCTGCCGTTACGTCATAACCCTCGGGAGGAAACGGTGGCCAAGCACGCTTTTATGTCCGACGAATGGTTCGCACTCGTCGATCAACTCGTTGAAGTCCATGGCACCGACATACCGGCCCATGCTGCCATTCTCGTCAATGTGACCGTTACCGATACTCCGTTTGGCGCCGAGCGCCGAATGCACATGGGCGCCGACGCCGGTCAGGCGCACTGGGGCATCGGTCACAAAGAAGGATCCGACCTAACTCTCAGCACCGATTACGAAACTGCGCGCGAAGTATTCGTAACTGGAGACCCCCAAGCCGGTATGACCGCATTTATGTCGGGCAAGGTAAAGATTCAGGGTGATCTCGCCAAGTTGATGGCGGCCCAGGCGTCGGGCGTAGGACCGGGAGCCAACAACGCGCTCGCCGAGGCGATTCAAGGTATTACCGAATAATAATTACGCTCAACTTCCGCAACTCCAGCGGTGCGCTACTTGGTAGTGCGGGGTAACCAATGCCACGAGCGGAAGAACACCACGACCGAGGTGAAGGCAAGAACGATGTACGAAAATGCATCGATCGCGGCCCGTTCGCGGGCAATACTCTCGCTGCCGGCATTGGCAAAAGTCGAGGGGAAGATCAACTCGAATACATCGTAAATGGCGCGACTTCCGGCGGCGATGACGGTAACCGCAGCGATGAAACAGATCCCGTATACCGTCGTGCGTACTACCGCGCCACTGGCGTCGGTTCGCAATTCCCGAATTGGGAACGCGACGCGCGCCCGAGCCAAGTGGTAGAAAAATACTGCGGCCGATGCTAAGCCAATGAGAATATTTTCGAGACCGTAGCGCAAGGCAGCGTCGTTCGATGCATAGAGTGCGTCTGGCGTCGCGTAGTTGGATCCGCCACCAGCACCGCCCATGCTTCCACTCAATCCCGGAATTTGATTTAACAAATCCTTAAGTTGCCCGAGACCAGCATGACCCCCCATTGAATTGCCCGACGGCTTTTGCACAATAAGGTCGAGAAATGCGTGCAGCGCGCCAAAGAGCGAGAAAATCATCAGGAAGAGCGAAGTGACCAAGATGGCTCCGAGATAACGAGCC
>JBCKKA010000040.1:0-9326 GCA_038904515.1 Acidimicrobiia bacterium
ACGAGTGCGGGCATCTTCGAGGCTTCCAAATCGCAACGGATCCATTAGCGCAATCGGTCGCGCCCCCATCGAAAAAATATCGCGGATAATCCCGCCCACTCCGGTGGCCGCACCTTGATACGGTTCGATGGCCGACGGATGGTTATGCGATTCGATACGCACCGCAATTGCTAAACCGTCGCCAATGTCAATCACTCCCGCACCTTCACCCGGACCCACTAAAACCCACGGCGCTTCGGTAGGAAAGCGCCGCAAGTGCACTTTTGAAGATTTATACGAACAGTGTTCCGACCACATGACTGAATACATCGCCACTTCGAGTTCGTTGGGGTGACGATCCAGAACGGTGACGATGGCGTTGTACTCGTCGTCAGTTAGTCCCAGAGCGCGGTAAGTCGCTTGATCGATCACGCATCTACCGCCAGAAATGATTTGAATAACGCCACCCCGTCTACCGAACCCAAAATCGGGTCGGACGCGCGCTCGGGATGAGGCATCAGACCCACTACATTGCCGGCTTCATTACAAATTCCCGCAATATCGTCGAGACTGCCGTTGGGGTTATCGGCGTAGCGCAAAACCACTTGGTCGTTAGCGTGAATCTGCGCCAGAGTTTCTCGGTCGCAAATGAAATTGCCCTCGAAGTGGTTGATTGGTATTTGTAGACGATCATTGGTCGACATTTTTCTCGTTAGCACCGAACGATTGCTGGCCACGGTGAGCGCGGCATCCGCGCAAATAAAGCGCAGGCCGGCGTTTTTCTGCAACGCGCCGGGGAGCAGACCGGTTTCGGTGAGAATCTGAAAACCGTTACAAATTCCCAGTACCGGTCCACCGGCGGCGGCAAAGGTGGCGACTGCTTTCATAATCGGAGAAAACTGCGCGAGCGCACCGGTGCGTAAATAATCACCGTGGGCAAACCCGCCCGGGATAATTACTGCGTCAACGGCGCCGAGTGCCGACTCCGAGTGAAATACCGAAACGCACTGTGCGCCTAGCGGCTCGATGGCTCGGGCTACATCTAACTCACAATTAGTGCCCGGAAAAACTACGACCGCTACCCGTCGGGCCATCGTCACCCGCTTGATTTTTGGGCTGATGTATCCGATGCCATTTCACTAAGAAAAACTTCGTAAGTTTCGATTACCGGATTAGCCAGCAGGTGCTCACACATTTCTTCCACTTGGCGGCGGGCAGTGGCTTCATCGGCGGCGTCAATAACTAAACGAATCGATTTACCAATCTGCACTTCACTCACATTGTCGTAGCCCAAAGCCGGCAGCGCGCGTTGTACCGTGGCGCCCTGTGGATCAAGAATCCCCGGCTGATGACCCACCTCGACGCGCGCGTTAAACCTCACCGAGTCGATGGTACCGAGTAGACCGGCTCAGTCTTCGTTTTCATACCATTCATCAAAACTCCGCCCGGTGAGCATCTCGTAGGCCTCGATGTAGCGCGACCGAGTTCCTTCGATCACCGCTTCGGGTAGTGGCGGTGCCGGCGGAGTTTGGTCCCAGTCGGTGCCGAGATAGAAATCGCGCACGAACTGTTTATCGAAGCTCGGGGGCGACCCACCTACCGCGTAAGCATCGACGGGCCAGTAGCGAGAAGAGTCGGAAGTTGCCATCTCGTCGATGACCACCACCGCGCCGTCAATCAATCCAAACTCAAATTTAGTGTCGGCCAAGATCAACCCGCAGGCTGCTGCCGCCGCGGCAATTTCGCCGTAGAGCGCCAGTGTGGCTCGCCGCACTTGGTCGTAAATATCCGCACCGACGATGGCCTCCGCTTCGGCTTCGGTAACAGTTTCGTCGTGACCGGTCTCGACTTTGGTGGTGGCAGTAAAAATCGGCTCGGGGAGTTGTTCGGCTTGGCGTAATCCGGCGGGTAATTTCTGACCCACAACCGAGCCGATGGCTTCGTATTCACTAAACGCCGACCCAAAGAGGTAGCCCCGCGCGATGCACTCAAGTCGAATGGGATCGGCCGCGCGCACCAACATCGTCCGCCCGGCGACGGCCGCGCTGACGGTGGGCGGAAAGTCGGTGGGGTCGGTGGAAATGAGATGGTTAGGCCACACCGCGGCAGTTTTTTCGAACCAGTGATTCGACAACGCAGTGAGCGCGCGCCCCTTGTCGGGGATTATGTCGGGCAACACCACATCAAAAACTGAAATTCGATCCGACGCCACCATGAGCATGCGCTCGTTGTCAACCTCGTAAAGGTCGCGCACCTTGCCCCGCGCGCGGTGAGGCAGACCGATTTTGGTCACGGCGATGGCAGAGCCGCGAGTGATTGACCGGCATGCGACAATGCTCGGTCTAAATCAAAACAAGCAGCCAACTTTTTAGCATCGAGTGCGACAGCCACATCAGGGTCTTCACCTAAGACATCAATGAACGGACGTCGCTCTTCCCATGTTTTCATCGCGTTGCGTTGCACCATTCGGTACGCGTCGTCGCGCGAACAACCCGCTTCAACTAATGCCAATAGCACCGGCTGGCTGAATACCAGACCGTACGACGCGTGCAAGTTTTCCAGCATGCGTTCGGGATAAACGACCATTCCTTCGGCGATCGCCCGAAACTTTTCGGTTATGTAGTAAGCGAGATTTAGCGAATCGGGCAATACGATTCGTTCAACTGACGAATGCGAAATGTCGCGCTCGTGCCACAAAGCGACATTTTCGAGCCCCGCCTGCAAGTTGGCCCGCAACACGCGCGCTAGTCCACAAATTTGTTCACACTTGACCGGATTGCGTTTGTGAGGCATAGCGCTAGAACCTTTTTGTGACCCCGAACGAAATGGTTCTTCAACTTCGCGCACTTCGGTTCGCTGTAAGTGACGAATTTCAAGGGCAAATGATTCGACCGTGGCTCCAAGAGACGCGCAGGCGTAAAGCAATTCCGCGTGACGGTCACGGGCTATCACCTGAGTGGCCGGAACCGGAGTAAGTCCAAGCTTTTTACACACATATTGTTCGACTTGCGGGTCGATATTGGAAAACGTTCCTACCGCACCCGAAAGTTTTCCTACGGCAATACCGGCGCGAGCTCGCGCGACCCGCTCACGATCGCGTTGCGCGGCCAGCGCCCACAGGGAGACCTTGGCGCCGAAGGTAGTGGGCTCAGCATGAATACCGTGAGTGCGCCCCACCATGGGCACGCCCGAATATTTATGTGCTTGAGCCACCAGTACCTTCACTAACGCGTCGACCGACTCCAGCAAAAGATCGGTTGCCCGCACCAGCGTGAGCGACAGCGCGGTATCGACGACATCGCTTGAAGTTAAGCCGTAGTGAAGCCACGCGGCCTCGGGCTCGCCGATGTGAACTTGTACAACATCAACGAACGCCGCCACATCGTGCTCGGTGATCTGCTCACGGGCTTCAATTTCGGCGACGGTGAAGTCGGCACGATCGCGAATCGCAGTTACCGCGGCGGGGGGAACAACGCCGACCTCGGCTTGGCCCTCGGTCGCGAGAATCTCAACTTCTAGCCACGCGCGATAACGAGCCTCGTCGGTAAACAAGGCTGCCATTGGCGCCAATGAATAGCGGGGAATCACCCGAATCGCCTCCTAGTCACAGTCTACTAAACCGCCGACGGCGGGATTTTGGCCGCGTGTTCGGCGATATCGGTGCGGTATTGCTGCCCCGGCCACGAAATAAGTTGCGCACACTCATAAGCGCGGGCGCGCGCGTCGGCGATTTGGTCACCCCAAGCGCTTACCGCCAACACTCGGCCACCCGCGGTAATTAACTCGCCGTCACTTGAGCGGCGAGCGGTGCCCGCATGAAATATCGCCGTATCCGAAACTTTCGCGGCCGCGTCCAAACCTTTAATGACATCACCAGTGCGGGGATTCGCCGGATAATTTTCGCTGGCCAACACAACGGTTACACACGCTTCGTCACGAAACTTAACTTCGGGTAATGGTTCGCCGGTAGCCGACGCCCAACACAGTTCACCGAGGTCGGTCGCGAGGCGAGGAATAATCGCTTGACATTCGGGATCACCAAAGCGCACGTTGTATTCGAGCACCTTCGGGCCATCATCGGTGAGCATTATTCCGGCGTACAACACGCCGTGATATTCAATTCCCTCCGCCGCCAAACTGTGCAGCGTGGGCGTTACCGCAGTGGCCATCACTTGGGCAATTAGTTCGGGACCGGCAATCGGCACCGGCGAGTACGCGCCCATGCCGCCGGTATTGGGTCCCGAATCGCCGTTATGGGCTCGCTTGAAATCTTGGGCGGGCGCGAGCGGCACCGCGCCGTCGGGGTCGCCGTTGCAAATCACCAACAACGATAGTTCGGGGCCCCGCAGCCCTTCTTCAATAACCACCGTGTGACCGGCGGCGCCAAATGCTTCCCCCGATAAATACGACTGCACCGCCGCTACCGCCTCGGTTTGTGATTCAGTTACCACGACGCCTTTACCGGCCGCTAAGCCGTCAGTCTTGACTACATATAAACCGTTGAGCGTATTTAAAAACGCGATGGCGGTATCGGCGTCGGTGAACGAACCGTGGGCCGCGGTCGGAACTCCGGCGCCGGCCAACACTTCTTTCATCCATGCTTTTGAGCCTTCGAGTTTAGCGGCGGCGGCATTAGGACCAAAAGCGCGACGGCCGCTGGCCTGCACCGCGTCGACCACTCCCTTAACCAGCGGATCTTCGGGGCCGACTACTACTAGATCAATGTCGAGTTCGTTAGCCAACTCCACTACCGCCGCGGGATCAGACGGGTCGATAACAACACTGCGGGCAATTTCTTCCGTACCCGGATTACCCGGTGCAACAATTACTTCGCTGACCGAAGCGCTACGAGTTAGCCCCCACACCAGCGCATGCTCGCGCCCACCGGCGCCGAGCACTAAAACTTTCACGCGTGCGAATCAATGACGATGGTCTGTTCGCGCGCGGGGCCAACGCCAAGAAAATTGATAGGAACTCCGGCCCCGCCTTCAACGAATGTCAGATAATCGCGCGCGGCAGTGGGCAAATCCTCCAAACTCTGCGCGGTGGAGATTTCGCATTGCCAGCCCGGCAAAGTTTCGTAGATCGGGCGCACTTTGTGTAGCACCGACTGGTGGTAGGGAACATGGTTGTAACGAGTTCCGTCTTCGCCTTCGTAGGCCACACACACTTTGATTTTGGCGCAACTAGAAAGGACGTCGAGTTTGGCCATGGCCAACTCCGTACACGAGTTAAGTCGCACTGCGTGGCGCAACATGACCGCATCGAGCCAACCCGGGCGCCGGCGGCGGCCAGTATTAGTACCGAATTCTTTACCCCGCTCCACCAGCATGTCGCCGATTTCGTCACCTTCAAATAACTCGGTCGGGAACGGTCCGGCACCGACGCGAGTCAGGTAAGCCTTGGCCACACCGATGACCCGATTGATTGCCAACGGACCCACTCCGGCCCCCGGACCCACTCCACCCGCGATTGGATTAGAAGAAGTTACGTACGGATAGGTGCCGTGATCGAGATCAAGGAATGTCGCTTGCGCGCCTTCAAATAAAACTTTTTCTCCCGCGTCAAGCGCTTCGTGCACCAAGTGCACGGTGTCGTCGATTAGCGGTTCGAGACGGGGAACCATCGCCATGTAAGCGGCAGCAATCTCGTCGGCGTTGAGCGGAAGCCGGTTATACACCTTGGCTAATACCAAATTCTTTTCGCGTAGAGCCAAATCTAGTTTGGCTCTAAAAATTCTGGGGTCAAGAAGATCTTGAACTCGCAAGCCCACTCGTAAAGCTTTGTCGGCGTAAGCCGGACCAATGCCCCGCATAGTCGTACCTAGTTTATTTTTGCCGAGATACCGTTCGGTAACACGATCGAATTCTTGGTGATACGGCATAATCAAATGCGCGTTACCCGAGACTCGTAAACGCGCGGTCGAAACACCTTTCGCCTCCAGCATGGCGATCTCATCGAGTAACACTGCGGGATCAACCACTACTCCGTTACCAATAATCGGAGTTACGTGGGGATACAAGATGCCGCTAGGCACTAATTGCAGCACGAACACTTCGCCTTCGACCACGATGGTGTGACCCGCGTTGTGGCCACCCTGATAACGCACACACAGCGCGCTATCGCTAGCGAGATAGTCGGTGAAGCGCCCTTTACCTTCGTCGCCCCATTGGGTTCCGACGATTACGACGCCCGGCACGCAAGCCCACTCTTTTGGTTACCCACGTTGAGGGCAGGATAGTCGGATCCGCGATCAAGAGCGAATAACTTTTGCTAAGAATCGGTGGAGCCTTCCGCCGCCGGCGCACCCACGGGCGAACGCCGCGAAAAGCTCAGCCCGCCGTCGGCCAGAGTATCGATAGCAACTACATCGCCGTTGGTGTAATCACCCTTGAGCAATCCCAGAGCAATCGGATCGGCCACCTCCCGCTGAATCAGCCGCTTAAGCGGACGCGCACCAAAATCGGGGTCGTAACCAGTTTTGGCTAAATAGGCCAACGCGGCGCTAGTGAGTTCGAGTCCTAAAGCCCGTTCCGCCAAGCGGGCTCGCAAAATCTCCACCTGCAACACCACGATGTGCTCAATGTCGGCCTCGCGCAAACGGTCGAAGACCACAATGTCGTCGATGCGGTTAAGAAACTCGGGCTTGAAGTGATTGTGCACTGCGGCCATCACCGTCTCTTCGTCGGCGCCCGCGCCCAAGTTGCTGGTCATAATTAATACTGTGTTGGTGAAATCAACTGTGCGACCCTGACCGTCAGTCAACCGACCGTCGTCAAGCAATTGCAGCAGCACATTGAACACATCGGGATGGGCTTTCTCGACTTCGTCGAGCAATACGACCGAGTATGGCCGCCGCCGCACCGCTTCAGTTAGCTGGCCCCCTTCGTCGTAACCGACATAACCCGGAGGGGCGCCAACTAGACGCGACACCGAATGCTTTTCCATGTATTCACTCATATCGATCCGCACCATCGCGCGCGGGTCGTCGAATAAGAAGTCGGCCAAACTGCGCGCCAACTCAGTTTTACCCACTCCGGTCGGGCCCAAAAACAAAAATGAACCGATCGGCTGATTGGGGTCGGAGATCCCTGCACGCGAACGTCTAATCGCATTCGCAACCACCTTGACCGCCACGTCTTGACCAATCACGCGTTCGTGCAAGACATCTTCCATGCGCACGAGCTTGGCCATCTCGCCTTCCATTAGCCGAGTAACGGGAACCCCCGTCCACTTAGCGACAATTTCGGCCACATCTTCTTCGTCAACTTCTTCTTTAAGCATCCGCTCATCAGATTGCAGTTCCTCGAAGCGCTGGGTGCTCGCTTCCATCTCGCCTTCAAGGTCGCGCATGGTTGAATAGCGCAACTGGGCGGCCTGTTCAAGATTTCCTTCGCGCTCGGCTTTCTCGGCGTCGGTGCGGGCCACTTCGAGCCGCTCTTTGAGGTCGCGTATCTCGGTGATAGCGGCCTTTTCATTTTGCCAGTGCGCCACCATCGCGTCGCGCTGTTCGGCCAGAGTGGCCAACTCCGCCTCCAGTGCCGCAAGACGCGATTTCGACACTGCATCGGTTTCTTTAGTCAACGCCGCCTGCTCAATTTCGAGTTGGCGAATACGCCGCTCCGCCACATCAATCTCAACCGGCATCGAATCGATCTCAATCCGCAAACGCGCGGCCGACTCGTCCATTAAATCGATGGCCTTATCGGGCAACTGGCGCCCCGATATGTAGCGATCCGACAACACCGCGGCGGCGACCAGCGCGGCGTCTTGAATTCGCACTCCGTGGTGCACTTCGTACCGCTCTTTTAAGCCTCGCAAAATCGCGATGGTGTCCTCCACCGAGGGCTCCGCTATATAAACCTGCTGAAACCGGCGCTCCAGTGCCGGATCCTTTTCGATGTACTTGCGGTATTCGTCAAGGGTGGTGGCACCAATCATGCGCAACTCGCCGCGCGCCAACATGGGCTTGATCATGTTGCCGGCATCAACCGAACCTTCGGCGGCACCCGCGCCGACAATGGTGTGCAGCTCGTCGACGAAAGTAATTATTTCACCGTTCGAATCGGTTATCTCTTTAAGTACCGCTTTCATACGGTCTTCAAACTCACCACGGTATTTCGCACCAGCAATCATCGAACCAATATCGAGTGACATCAGTCGCTTATTACGCAGACTTTCCGGTACATCACCCTCAACAATGCGGCGCGCTAAGCCTTCGGCGATGGCAGTTTTACCGACGCCCGGTTCGCCAATTAATACTGGGTTATTTTTAGTGCGCCGACTCAATACTTGAATTGTGCGACGGATTTCTTCATCACGACCAATCACCGGATCAAGTTTTCCGCGCCGAGCGTCTTCCGTAAGATCGCGGGCAAAACGGTCAAGCGCTTGGTACTGGTCTTCAGGATTTTCGCTAGTGACGCGGTGGCTGCCGCGCACCGACACCAAGGCTTCGAGCACTGCTTCGTGCGTTACTCCCAGCGCCCGCAAAATGTCGCCCACGCCACCGACCAATCGACTCATCGCCAACAAGATGTGTTCGGTCGACAAGAAGTCGTCGCTTAATTCGACGCGGGCCGCATCGGCGGCTTCGAGCAACTTAAACGACTCGGGCGACAGTTGGGCATTTTGTGTGGTCGGCCCAAAAATCTGCGGTAACGCGGTGATCGCCTCGTCGGCTCGGTCGCGCACCGTGGCCGGCGCCACGCCCAAGCGTTCTAAGACCGGCAGCACCACGCCGTCGGGCTGGTCAATTAGCGCCATCAAAATGTGATCGGGAGTTACCTGCGAATTATTGCGCTCGCGCGCATAATCCTGTGCCGCCGACAATGCTTCGGCGGTTTTGCGAGTGAATTTATTGGGATCTGCTGCCATTATTGGACTCCCGTCTGACGATTGACTTCTTGTTCCAACTCACGAATGCGGATTTGGGCGTGAACTAACGCCGCTTCGAGCCCCATCACCATACGAACCCCCGCCAAGCTCACGCCGGCGTTAGTGAGTTCTTGAATTCGGCGCAACTGAGCAATGTCGTGTTCGGAATATCGCCGCGACCCGCCCTGAGTGCGAGCAGGTTCGATCAAACCCTTGCGTTCGTAAATACGCAAAGTCTGGGCGTGTACTCCCGCTAACTCGGCCGCGACCGAAATAATAAATAGCGACCGCATCTCCGCGTCCGGCATTCCGCTATCTGGCATTCCGGTATCTGGCATTCCCCTATCTGGCATTTAGATGCTCCCGAGGATTTTCGTGCATAACTTCACCCAATGATTCAAGCGCAGCTTTTTCTTTAGCGGTAAGTTTTTTAGGAATTACCACGGCAAAAGTAACTAAAAGATCGCCCG
>JBCKKA010000041.1:0-8770 GCA_038904515.1 Acidimicrobiia bacterium
GCGGTCGCTCAAGGTGAAGAACGATTGGCGTTAGTGGAGGCCAGCGCGTTGGCTGTCACCGCTAAAAAAGGTTTACTGGTCGTACGGCGTGATGGTCTTGGCAACGACGGTTTGCGTCGGTTGGCCGCGGCCACTATGGCGGAAATGAAATCAGGGATTGTTGGACTTATCGGTCTTACTGCCGATGCCGCCAAGGGTGCTATCGCAGTGGCAGTGAGCCCCGATTTGGTCGCTAGGGGAGTATCGGCTCATGAGCTAGCCAAGGACGCCGCTAAGATTTTGGGCGGCGGAACTGGTCGCCAAGCTGATGTTGCCGTCGGTGGTGGTCCGCAGGTAAACGAGATCGATCTAGCGGTAACTACCCTTAATAAATCAGTTATCGCCGCGGGCAAGAAAAGCAAAACTGGTTAGATGGAAAATAAAGGACGAATTTTGGGTATCGATTTTGGTGAACGACGCATCGGTGTTGCTATTTCCGATCCGACACAGATACTGGCCTCGCCGCTTTTGATATTGGAAAGAGCCCAGAGTCAGTCTGATGATCATGTAGCGATACTCGATTTAGCTCGCGAGCATCACGCCAACCGAATTGTGGTGGGCTGGCCGCGTTCGCTATCGGGGCGCGACGGACCCGCCGCGCAATTAGTAATAAATGAAACCCAAGTTTTACGTGCCACCGCCGGCCAAGATTTTGTTGTAGATCTTCATGATGAACGCTTTACGACAGTTGTGGCTACCGACAAGTTGCGCCAAGCCGGATCAAAACGAGTTCGGACTGACGATGCCGCCGCCGCGGTCTTGCTGCAGGCTTATCTTGATGGCGCCCCATGAGCGATACCCCGCCTCTTACTCGCGCGCAGCGTCAAGCGGCTCGGTCGAGTTCGCCGCGTTCACGAAGTCGTGGTAGCGGCAAGTTGGGCCGCGGTCTAATTTCGCTAGCAATAGTCGGCGTTCTGCTCGTCCCCTTGGTCTTGGGAGGTATCTGGCTTTACAAAAAAATACAGCCAAACTCAATTCCGATCGAGACTTCTTCCGTCACGCGCGCTCCCGACGTTACCCTTCTTCTTCCCCCCGGACTCAATACCACCGAGATAGCAAAGACGGTTGCTACTTTACCCGGTAAAAGCGAAGCTAAATTCTTAGAAGTCGTTAACTCGGGAACGATTCGTTCTCGCTATCAACCGCCAGAAGTAACTTCACTCGACGGATTTCTCTTTCCCGACACTTACTTCATCGGAGCCACTGAAAGTGAAGAGACGATAGTTCGCCGTTTAGTGGATCGCTTCGACGAGATTGCCGACAAGATCAAACTAGGAACCGCTACCGCGATGACTCCTTACCAAACCATAATCGTGGCTTCGTTGATTCAAGAGGAAGCGAAATTGGCTGAAGACGCTCCACTTATTTCGGCGGTAATTAGAAACCGACTTAACGACAAAATGCTCTTGCAGATCGACGCGACGCTTTGTGTGGTCAAAGGCGGTTGCCCGCCGGTTCCGACCGACGCGGACAAGAAAATTGACTCGCCTTACAACACTTATCTCAAAGTCGGACTACCGCCCACACCTATTAGTAGCGTTACCGAAGCTTCATTAATAGCCGCTATGAACCCCAGCGCAGTCAATTACAAGTACTACGTTTTGTCTGACGCTAACGGTAAACACGCTTTTGCCGCCACATTGGCCGAGCACGATCGTAATGTGGCGGCCGCGCGCGCTAAGGGATTGTTATGAGTCACGGGGTTTCGGCGGCCACGACAATAGCGGGAGTTATTGGAGATCCAATTTCCCAGTCGTTATCGCCAACAATCTGGAACGCGGGGTTTCGCGCGATTGATCTTGATTGGGAATTTGTCGCATTTCCAGTTAAAGCGGGCGAGGTGGCAACCGCATTAGACGGGATACGCGCACTCGGAGTTGCGGGGGTGAGCGTCACGATGCCGCATAAAACCGATGCCGCAACCGCGTGCGATGAGCTAGACGCCACTGCATCGGTGCTGATGTCGGCCAACTTAGTGAGAGTAAAGGGCGGAAAACTTTTGGGATCTTCGACTGACGGGGCGGGCTTTATGGGCTCGTTGCGAGAACACGGAATTGATCCGACGGGAAGCCAAGTCGTAGTTATGGGCTCCGGCGCGGCCGCCCGAGCGATCATCCATTCCCTCGGTGAAGCGGGAGCCACGGTGACGGTGATCGCCCGTCGGGAAGAGGCCGCTAGGGCTGCTGCGGTTTTGGCACCGGGCTGCGCTACGGAAACTTTCGAAAATCTTGATGCCGCGGTAGCAAAAGCTGATTTGTTGGTTAATGCAACTTCTCTAGGTATGGGATCCGGATCCGCCGAGGTCGTGGTCTCTGATTTGGCCTTGGCTCAATTGCGAATGGTGCTGGATATCGTCTATTACCCCGCGGAGACCTCCTTGCTGCGACAAGCTCGAGGCTTGGGAGTGGTCGGGGTGAACGGACTGGGGATGTTGATCCATCAGGCGGCGGCGGCTTTTGTTTCGCTTACGGGCGTTCCTGCTCCTCTCAAAGAGATGCGAATCGCCGTCGGAGGGTAGTTAATCAATCCCGCGCAAAACTGCTGGCCGCGCCGGTATCCTTGAAGCATGTTGCGTTTTTTGACCGCCGGCGAATCCCACGGTCCGGGCCTTACCGTGATCGTGGAAGGGTTGCCTTCGGGGATGCCAATCCTTATTGAGGATGTATCGGCCGAGTTGGCTCGGCGTCGTCTGGGCTTTGGTCGCGGTCCGCGAATGCGACTCGAACTAGACGCGGTGGAGTTCCTCGGTGGCGTACGACACGGACTCACCCTCGGCTCTCCGGTAGCAATACTTATCCGTAATACCGAATGGCCGAAATGGGAACAAGAAATGTCTCCCGCACCCGGCGCAACCGATTCGCCATTACACCAACCTCGACCCGGGCATGCTGATCTGGTTGGAATGCAAAAATACGATTTTGACGACGCGCGAAATGTTCTTGAACGGGCGAGCGCGCGCGAAACTGCCGCCCGAGTAGCGGCGGGTGCGCTCGCCAAAGCTTTACTCGCTCGAATTGGGGCCGCAGTAATAAGTCATGTTGTTCAGATCGGTGATTCAGTAGCCGATACGTCTGTTCGTCCGGGCGTAATCGATTTGTTAAAGATTGACGAGTCTTCGGTTCGATGTTTCGACTCCGCGTCAGAAGCGGCCATGATTGCCACTATCAAGGCTGCGGCCAAGGATGGCGATTCTCTCGGCGGCCGGGTAGAAGTTTTGGGCTACGGGGTACCGGCCGGTCTCGGTTCTCATGTGCACTGGGATCGCCGTATCGATGGACAACTGGCGCAAGCTTTAATGAGCATTCAGGCGATGAAAGCAGTTGAGATCGGCGACGGGTTCGTGGGCGCGGGGTTGCGGGGCAGCGAAGCCCATGACGAAATCTTATGGGACGCCGAAGAGTCTTCCTATCAGCGAGGCTCCGATCGGGCGGGCGGGATCGAAGGCGGTATGACCACTGGTGAAGTAGTGATTGCCCGAGTGGCGATGAAACCGTTAGCGACCCTAAACCGTCCCGTACTTAAAACTGTAGATACTGAAACTAAAGAAGAAACAGTCTCGTTTCGAGAACGCACCGATGTGACGGCAGTTCCGGCCGCCGGAGTTGTTGCGGAGACGATGATGGCTTTAGTTCTAGCTAACGAGGCCCTGCGTAAATTCGGTGGCGATTCGGTTAATGAATTTGTCCGCAATCATGATTCATTTTTATCTTCGCTAAAGTCATGACGGACTCTTCTCACCTAATTCTTATTGGACTAATGGGATCAGGCAAGAGCTCAGTGGGGAAAATTTGTGCCGATCGACTTGAGCGTCCGTTCGTTGATACTGATGATGTCATTGCTAAAAAAAACCATGCCTCGGTAGCAGAGCTATTCTCATCGCTCGGTGAAGCCGCATTTCGCGATAAAGAGCGAGAAGTAGTAACGCAGACTTGTTCTTCGGACACGCCGTTAGTTATTGCTTGCGGCGGCGGCGCGGTGCTCGATGCCAGCAGCCGTAGTCTCATAAAATCATCGGGCACGGTAGTCTGGCTACAAGCCGATTCGAACGAACTCAAACGCAGAATCGGCGATACTTCCAGTCGGCCATTATTGGCGGAAGGTGATTCGGATCAGGTTCTGGCCGATCTGGCCGATATCCGTAAACCGATTTATCAAGCTGCGGCTGATTTACAGATTAATACTCAGGGTCGCACCGTTACTGAAGTGGCGGACGCGGTAATAAAGGAGTACTCCCAGTGCCTCGCATAAAAGTCGAAACCGATCCCGCGTACGAAATCGTTGTCGGCGACGATGTGCTGGCCGAGTGCGTCACTGTGATCGACGGATATCGCAAAGTCGTTATCGTCACCCAAATTGGCGTGACCGAGCATTACCGAGAGGCGCTCGGACCCGATCGTTGGATTATTTCTATTGGCGAAGGCGAACAAGCCAAGTCGATGAGCACAGTCGAGATGTTGGGTCGAGCCTTTGCTGATGGAGGACTTTTGCGCGATGACCTAGTGGTCGCGTTTGGCGGTGGGGTAGTAGGCGATACCGCCGGTTTCGCCGCCGCGGTATTCCATCGTGGCATTGCGTTGCTGCAAGTTCCTACGACTTTGGTGGCCCAAGTGGATGCTGCTATTGGCGGCAAGACGGCAATCAATATTCCTGAAGGTAAAAATTTAATGGGCGCGTTTCATCAGCCAGTAGCGGTGATGGCGGATACCTCCACTTTGACCACACTTCCCGATAGAGAATTTCGGTCGGGGCTAGGCGAAGTAGTCAAGTACAGCATGATGTCGGAAGGCAAACAAGTGCACGAACTACTAACCGCTCGAGTGGACGGATTGAGAGCGCGCGACGCAACTGTGCTTACCGAGATTATTGTGGCCTGCGCCGCGATTAAAGCTCAGATAGTTGCGGCCGATCCTCAAGAGCGCCTTGGTCTACGAGCAACATTGAATCTCGGTCATACATTTGCCCACGCCCTTGAGACGAGTGACTCTTATTCCCTTACTCATGGTGAATCCGTGGCCGTAGGCCTAGTATTTGAGACCGCACTGGCAGTTGCTATAGGACGAGTCCCGAACGATGCTTTAGACGATTTGCTGGCCCTGCTTACTGCCTTAGATCTGCCGTGCTCAGTCTCGGGATCGTCTAGCCGAGAGGATTTACTTACGATAATGAAACGAGATAAAAAATCACGGGGTGGGCTCGCCTTTGTTTTACCCGGAGATGACGGTTTGGAACTAGTCGAGGATCCACCGTCCGGAGTGTTGGCGACGGCTTTCACTGCGGTTGGGGTCAAGTAGGGAGGCGGAGAATAGTGGCGATCATATTGTTGTTGTCCGGACCGAATCTGAATTTGCTCGGCGATCGTGAACCAGCCATCTACGGAACCGCCACGCTGGAAGAATGTGTTGAATTAGCGCGTGCCACTGCCGAAATTCACGGCCGCACCCTTGAGCACATTCAATCAAATCATGAAGGTGAATTAGTAGAAGCAATTCATAATGCCCGCAATCGTTGTGAGGCAGTGGTGATCAACGCGGGCGCACTTACCCATTCATCGTTTTCCCTCGCCGACGCTCTGGCCGCTTACGACGGGATAAAGGTTGAGCTGCATTTGAGCAACCCTGCGGCGCGCGAACTTTGGCGACGGCGTTCAGTAATCGCTCCTTATGTCACCGGCACTGTGGCGGGGTTCGGTTCGGCCGGATACCGATTAGCTATCGAAGCGGTTGTGGAATCAGGGGCTAAATCGTGACTATTTCGAATGTCGGTGACCCCGTAGTCGCCAGCGATTTTCCCGCTATGGATGTAGGCAGTCGAGCCGACCGACTGCGAGATCGATTGTCGAAAGCGCTAGTCGATGCACTGTTAGTCACCCATCTGCCAAATGTTCGCTACCTAACCGGCTTCACTGGCTCAGCCGGTGTGGTATTTATCAGTCTTGACTCGATGACGTTAATCACTGATGGTCGATACCAAACGCAATCGCGCGAACAACTCAGTCAATCGGGAGCGGTAGCCGAGATCGAGATCGTGGCTACAACAAAAGACCAGATGGCGCTCGTTGCCGGACTCGCGGCAACTTTAGATCGAATCGGTTTAGAAGAGAACAGCATTACTTGGGCCCAACAACAAATGTGGGCTAACGCAATGGGAGCTAAACAGTTAGTACCTACTAGCAATCTGGTCGAAAGCTTGCGGTTGGTTAAAGAGCCAGGAGAAGTAGCTCGGATTAGAGCAGCTTGTGCCATTGCCGACTCGGCGCTTCAAGGCATCTTGCCGATCCTGGGAACGGGCGTGAGCGAACGCGAGTTCGCGTTAACGCTTGAAGTGGCGATGCGCAAAGGCGGTGCCGCGGGCACGAGCTTCGATTCTATTGTTGCTGCGGGACCTAACGGCGCCATGCCGCACGCCCGCCCCAGTGACCGGATTATTGGTTCCAACGAACTCGTGGTTATTGATTTTGGTTGCATTGTCGACGGCTACTGCTCTGATATGACCCGCACTCTGAGTGTCGACGACCCCGGACCCGAAGCCACTCGGCTGTGGAACGTAGTGCAGCAGAGTCAAGCCGCGGGACGCGATGCAGTCCGAGCAGGGGTTTCTTGTCGTGAAGTAGATCGTGCCTGTCGCGACATAATCGATGACGCGGGTTGGGCTGAGGCCTTTTCGCACGGTACCGGCCACGGAGTGGGTCTTGAGATACACGAAGCGCCGCGCGTGGCGTACTCGTCGGAAGAGGTTCTGGAGTCGGGCTATATTGTTACCGTTGAGCCTGGCGTTTATCTTCCTGGTGTTGGTGGTGTTCGGTTGGAAGACACGGTCGTAGTAACCGATAACGGTTGCGAAGCTTTAACTGAATTTCCTAAATACCTATACGCTTCATAACGCATGTTTCATAACGACGTTTCATAACGATATTTCGCAACGCACCTTCCATAACCGAGTAATCCGAAACTCAATCGAGGTAAATATGAATATCTCTACTAACGATCTTAAAAACGGCATGGCTCTCGATCTTCCCGAAGGGTTGATGACGGTAGTCGAGTTCCAGCACGTCAAGCCGGGCAAAGGCGGAGCGTTTGTTCGCACCAAGCTAAAAAACTTTCGCACGGGCGCGGTGTTAGATAAAACCTACCGCGCTGATGAGAAAGTTCCGTTGGCAGTTATCGATAAGCGAGATATGCAGTATTTATACCGAGAGACCGACACTTTGGTATTTATGGACACTGCCAACTATGAACAGATCTCGGTCGCCGCGGCTGATATTGCTGAGGCTATTCCTTATTTGACTGAGGGTGATTCGGTTGTTCTGCCGATGCATAATGAAAATGTGGTCGGAGTCGAACTCCCCGCGGCAGTCGATTTATTAGTGACCGAAACTGAGCCTGGTCTTCAGGGGGATCGAGTTTCGGGTGCCCGTAAGCCCGCCACTTTCGCCACCGGCCTAGTTGCTCAAGTTCCGCTTTTCATCGAAATCGGCGAGATGATCAAGGTGGATACTCGGACGGGAGAGTACCTAGCTCGCGCTTGATGCGGGCAGGGACTTACGGTGGCAACGAGACGCGAATCTCGCGAACGGGCGTTGGAACTTACTTATGAAATGGAAACGCGCGATGTCCAAGCCGGTGCAATCATCGAAGGACTACTGGCGACTCCCGACCCGTATTCGATTGAGCTCATAGAAGGGGTCGAAGCTCACGCGGACGAGATCGACGCGCTTTTGCGTAAACATTCCAAAAATTGGACGCTCGAGCGTATGCCTCCGATAGATCGCGCGCTGTTGCGAATCGGAGGATACGAGCTGGGTTGGAGTAAAGATATTCCCACTGCAGTGATAATCGATGAAGCGGTTGAGTTGGCTCAGCAGTATTCGACTAAAGACTCGGGCCGATTCGTTAACGCGCTGCTGGCGAAAATGGCCGAAGACTTACGACCGTGAGTCGTAGTGAAATTGAATCCTCGGGAACGCAAATTGTCCTAGACCCCGAACTAGATGAAGCATCTAAAACTGATCGTCCGTGGATAGTTATTGTTTGGAATGACCCCGTCAATCTAATGGTCTATGTCGTTTATGTTCTACAAAAACTTTTTGGTTACTCTCGTGAAAAAGCCACTCGGCTGATGATGCAAGTCCACAACGAAGGTAAAGCTGCGGTTTCGGAAGGGCAACGAGAAAAGGCGGAAGCCGACGTTGCTCGGCTGCACGGGTTTGGACTTTGGGCAACAATGGAGCATCCGGGGTGACGGCTAATTTTGAACGACACTCCGATGGCGTGAGGTTTACGCTGGGTGACGCGGAGTGGAAGTTGTTGCTAGAACTGCCCGCCCAACTGCACGAGCTTTATCACGATTCCGAAGACGAGGCTTATAATCGAATATTTCCTCGGGCTTACTTAGACCCTACCGAGGAAAACTCGGAATTGCAGTGGCAAGAGTTCGTGCATCCCGATCTCGTGCAACAGCGCTTAGACGCCCTCGGGATCGTTGCCTCGACGTTAGAACAGGCAAGCGAGGCGGGACGCGGGCTCAAGGCGGTTGATCTTGACGAAGATTCCGTGGCCGCGTTATTAGGGGTTCTCAACGATGCCCGATTGATTCTGGGCAACCGTTTGGGGATTAATGAAGATTCTGAGATTGCCAGCACCGTCGACCCGGGGGCGCAGGCGGCTTATAACTGGCTTTCGTATCTAGAGGGAGATCTACTCGAGACGCTACTCGGTTAGATCTAAATGACCTG
>JBCKKA010000042.1:0-8486 GCA_038904515.1 Acidimicrobiia bacterium
TGCGGAACTCCAGTCGCGATAGCGGCGCGATCGATCTCGTCCATCTCCCGCGGAGTAAGGACGGGATCCACTAACCCGCAGACCCTATAGCCAGAACTACTGCTAAAGCATTATCTTCAGTGTGAGTTAGCGAAAGATGCCACGAAGTTACATTGCGTTCCGCGGCCAACTCGCGCGCCCGACCAGTCAATTTAATCGTGGGTGCTCCGGTCTCAGCTCTCACTACTTCAACATCGCGAAAGGCAAACTTCCATAGGCCGACGCCTAACGCTTTCATCACCGCTTCTTTAGCGGCAAAACGAGCAGCCAGACTCTTGGCCGGATCTTTTTGCTGATGGGCGTATTCCTGCTCCGCGGCGCTGAACAATCGATCGGAGAGACTCGGACGGCGTTTTACTGCACGACGAAACCGAGCGACCTCAACTAAATCGGAACCCAGTCCCACTACCGTCGGCGCGTCCACGATCTAGACCCGCCACCGATCGGCAAGTACAAATACCGGCTCAGTTAGCAAATCGACCGGAGCAATGGTGGCCAAGACTGAATCGTCGAATACTTCCTCAGTCTCAGTAACCGCGTCGCGCAGCGCGCCGTATCGGCCTTGATAGCCCTGCAGCACCGCCCTCATACTGTCGGCATCGAGCGAAGGTTCGAAGTCGACATGCAACAAAGTAAGGCCCACGGTATGAGCCTGCTTAACTTCCGGAATAACAATTAGCGTGCGTCCATCAGTACGACCTCGCACCACCGTTACTTCACGCAGTTCGGCCACACGGTGCTTAGTTCCGCGTAGGCGAGGATCAGTTTCGACTCGCGAAACTAGATCCGCAGCCACGCCACTCTTGTCGACAACAAATATCTTTGCCGCGTCAGTGGCCACATCCCCTTCAACGCGGTAACGAGTATGACCCACTACTTCTGCGACTACAGGATCAAGATCAACCAAAGTGCGCAGCGATCTATATGAGAGTGAATCGCGCGGCATACCCGCGGCTAATACGCTTTGCACAACCGGAATTCGCAATAAGGTCTCGTCCGAACGCGAAGTTCCGACGGTAACAGTCTTGGCCTGATGTTTAATTGCATCAATCGGTCGAGTTAGTTCTTCGATCGCGACCGTTAACGCCACAGTTAGATCGAGGACTACTTGCCTCGGAACGCCAATCGTGCCGTGTTCTACTTCGTAGGTGTCGAAAGGAACGATGCCGGTCGCGTAACGAAGTAAAGAAACCACCGTTGAGGCAGTACTCGCGGCCAAGGTGCCGTCGTAACCACCAGCCCGAAGCTCATTAAGAAAAGCTATCGCGGGAACCTCGATCTCGGAGGCGATGCGTTCAAGCACCAACTCTTCTGGGCTCGCCGACGCGGCTTCCGTTATTAAACGAATCTGTCGCAACGGCAGCGCCGATGCGTCAATCGAAAGTGCTGCTTCGTAGGAAAAAAGATGACCGGCCACTGCCGCCAAAACGAAATCGAGTTCCGGAAATACCGTTGGCACGACCAAAGTTTCTTTTGCCTTCGGGAAGTACTCAGGCTTATCAGTAATAACTATCGACACGGCTCGATGCGCGTCGTAGATTGCAATCTCTTTGCCCACGTCCTCGGCAATTGAACCAGTAAGACCCGCAGCGCAGACCACAATTAGCGGCTCCGAAGAAAGGTCGATGTGCTTCTTGTCTTCGGTTACATCTACCGCAATCGCTTTGTAACACAGCTCAGAGAGCTTGATGCGAATTTCGTTAGCGGCCACACCATTAACACCATTGCCCACGACCGCCCAATAGCGAAGTCGAGGAGCGTGGCGGTGCGCAACGTCCGCGATCGCGGCTTGGGTCGCGAGTACTGCTTCCATCGCCTGGGGCATATCTCGCAACGCACTTAGCCACTGGTGTGCGTGCTGATCATCAAGACCGCCCGCGGCATCAGCAATGGCTAAAGCTAAAAGCACGCCCGCGGCTATTTGTGCATAAAACGCTTTAGTAGAAGCAACGCTCATTTCCACATCGCGCCCATCAGATGTGTAGAGCACGCCGTCAGACTTTTCCACCAGATCGCTGTTACGACGGTTGACGATCGAAATAATCGCCGCACCGCGATCGCGTACAACATCTACCGTGCGATTGGTATCAGTAGTAGTGCCACTTTGGCTTATCGCTACGACCAAGGTGTCGGCCATATCGTCGCGCATCGCAAAACCTGATAGTTCGGTAGCCAGAGTGGTTGTTACGGTAAGACCGAGATTGGTTCCGTCGAGTGCGGCCGCCAAACTTCGCCCCGCCACTGCCGCAGTACCCTGCCCGATAACTACTACTCGGCGCAAAGTTCCCGACCGCAAACGACTGCGTATCGATTCCGGCAAGGATTCTTCGCCCAGATCAACCGAAAGTCGGCCGGCGCGCTCTACGATGCGGCCGCGCAGTGTCTTGCGAAATGAAGCGGGCGACTCGCTTATTTCTTTCAATAAGAAATGCGCGGCCTCACCGCGGTTGATATCGCGAGTGGTTATTTCAGCTCGTTCCAACTCCGCCGTGCTGATCGGCAACGCAGTACCGTCGTAGGCGCACCGCTCGATTCCCCGCAAATCTCCCGCAGCCCGGGCCGACAGCATAACGATCTGGCCTCTAGTCGCGCCGGCACGAGCCGAATCGCTTACGGCTTCACCATCGAGGCGAAGATAAGTCGAGGTTTCTTCTACCAATCCGTAGGGCTCACTTGCCACCACGAAAACATCTTCGGCTAAACCAATGTAAAGAGCCTGACCGCTTCCCCGTAAGGCCAAAAAGAGTTGGTCAGGTGCCGATGTCGAACTAGCGCCGATAGCGACTGAACCCTCCAGAGTGTTGACGGTGGCGCGAAATGCTTCTGCGGTAGTGGACCCATCGGCTTCGGTTTGCGCTACTAAAACTGGAATCACTTTAGCGTCGGTGGTTATTTCGGGAGAAAAAGAAAGATTCTTTTCGGCGACCAACTCAGAAAAGTTATCTACATCACCGTTAAGTGCCGCCACAACATAATCAGAAGATTTTTTAGATTTAGCGTTGCCCGACTCTGCAAATGAATCCACAAATGAATCCAGTGGATGAGCGTTGTATTCAGAAACAATTCCCACACTGGCCCAACGAGTGTGACCGAGCACTATTACCTCAGCCGAATCGTTCATCAGAACCCGTCGTAAAATTTCATCATTTTTAATGTCGTTACGTAATCGGCTGGTGTTGTCGCCGAGCTCGCCAATCTCGGCCGCCGCCTTGTAGACAAATCCCACAACATCATTGACAAAACGAACCGATCGATTTCCGAAGCGGTCATCGCTTCGTCCCTCGTCTTCTATCTCCGCCCGATCTTTTTTAGTCAGGACCGAGTTGCGAACCAACACATGAATTCCGGCCGAATCGCGGCCCCGAACTTCAAGACGGTCGATCCCCGCCAAGGCAATCTGAATAGACGCGTACCCCTCGATTACCGTCTGGTTAACTCCGGACTTATCGCTACCAATAATTCCCGCTAAGTCGGCCACCACAATTGCGGTGCGCACCCGATCGGCATGAATTGCCCACGCACCGTCTTTGGCTCGCACCAGCGCCGAATTGACCGCCTCCAGATCGTCGCTCGCCACGGCTACCGAGCCCGCATCGAGGTGCACTCCAATGGCGTCAAAATCATCACTGAGTTGTTTAGCTAAAGCATCCAGCTGCTCGCGATGGTTGTTATCGATCATCAACGCCGTGATGCCAGGAACACCTCTTAGATCAAGATCAAGCGCGGCAGTTTTATCGGCCGCGGCTGCGAGCACGGCCGCATCACCCGACCAACCTTCGATTCCGAGTCTGATCGACTTGAGCTGATCGACTAATTCCGAAATATCGGGAGCCAAGCGCGTCGAACGGCGGCGAACAACGCCAATAATCCCGCACATGTCCTTACCAGCCTACGCGGTAGCCACCGTACCGCCACCGGCACGCAATACTGCCGCCGAGAGACGGTCAGCAATCAACTCGGCTTGCTCGATACTCGGAGCCTCAACCATCACTCGCACTACCGGCTCGGTCCCTGAAGGGCGCACCAAAACTCGACCGTTCGTTGCCAATTCAAGTTCGATTTCTTTAAGCTCGGTTCGAAACGCCAGATCGCCCTCCAGCGCTTTGCGATCTCGCACCGTAACATTTACTAATACTTGCGGGAAACGGGTCATAACTCCAGCCAGTATCGAAAGAGGATTCTCGGTAGCTTTAACTACATCAAGTAATTGCAGACCCGTCAAAATTCCATCACCGGTACTAGCTATTTCGGCAAAAACGATATGCCCCGACTGCTCGCCGCCTAATACGAGATTGTGTTGGGCGAGCGCTTCAAGCACAAACCGATCACCGATCGGAACTTCAACTATTTCGATTCCCGCAGATTCAAAACACCGCCGTAAACCTAAGTTGGCCATTACCGTCGCTACTACCGCGTTACCGCGTAATTTTCCTTGTTCCTGTAAATCAAGGGCAAAAATGGCCATCATCTGATCGCCATCAACAATTCCGCCAAATTCATCGACGGCAATCACTCGGTCGGCGTCGCCATCGAACGCGAGGCCGGCATCCGCTTTAGCCATCCGCACCGCCTCGCGCAGCGATGTCGTATCGGTCGATCCACACTCTCGATTGATATTTGCGCCATCGGGTTGAGCATGGATAACTTCGACTTCAGCACCGAGGGCCCTAAATACTTCCGGCGCGCAGCGAAAAGCGGCGCCGTTTCCGCAATCAAGCACTACCCGCAGTCCGTCGAGTCGTCGACCTTCCATTACGCCTACCAGAAACTCGATGTAGTCGGCGGTCGCGTTGTCGACCGGCCGGTCTACTCCAATCGCAGATCCCGTGGGGGCCGGAATCTGTTCGTCCAAGTTATTCAACTCGGCTTCGATTTGGCGCTGCAAGTCGTCGGATAATTTTCGCCCACCCAGTGCAAATACTTTCACACCATTATCTTCAAATGAGTTATGGCTAGCCGAGATCATTAACGCCGGTGCATTGCGTTCGCGCGCTAAATAGGCCACGGCCGGAGTAGGCAACACTCCCAAAATAGCGGCATCGGCTCCTTCCGCGCATAAGCCCGCTACCAACGCGGCTTGGATCATCGATCCCGAACGCCGAGTATCGCGCCCGATAAGAAACGGCTCGTTCGAGCCAAAAACTCTCACTACCGCGCGACCCAGCGCGGTCATTAACTCAGGAGTTAACTCCGAGTTAGCGATACCACGAATTCCGTCAGTTCCAAACTGCAGCGTCATGAGACAACCAGCGCGCCCGCAGGCACGATTACCGCTTCGAGTACTGCGGTGCCTTACGAGCTTTTCGAAGACCGTACTTACGGCGCTCTTTCTCACGCGCGTCGCGAGCTAGCAGCCCAGCACGCTTCAAGTCAGGTCGCAACTCTTCGTCAAGAACTACCAGCGCTCGAGCTAAGCCCAATCGCAAGGCGCCGGCTTGACCGCTTACGCCTCCGCCAATAACCGATGCGTCAACATCGTAAACATCAGCGGTATCAGATAAACGAAGGGGTTCAATCGCGTGGTTACGGTGACTGGGAACGGTGAAGTAAGCCTCAACCGCACGACCGTTGATAACAATTTTTCCGGTACCCGGACGGAGGCGTACCCGAGCGATGGCGGTTTTACGCCGACCGGTCGATTGGACTAATGGTTTAGACATCGTTCCCTTATTTACTAACTAGCGCGACGCGCAAGTTCGCGTGCCACTGGCTGCTGTGCTGAATGAGGATGGTTTGGTCCACCGTAAACTTTAAGTTTCGAAATCATTGCCCGTCCGAGTCGGCTCTTGGGCAACATGCCCTGCACTGCGAGTCGTACTACTCGCTCAGGATTACGCGCGAGTAAAGCTCCCAGCGATTCTTCGGTGAGACCACCGGGATATCCCGAGTGGCGGTAGTAGCGCTTGTCGGCCAACTTACGGGGCGCGGCCGAAATCAGTGATGCGTTAACTACAACTACATAGTCACCCACATCAACATTGGGCGCCCACATCGGCTTGTTCTTGCCCTGAAGAATCATTGCCGCCTCGGTCGCCAACCGGCCCAGCACGATATCTTGAGCATCAAATACATGCCAAGCCCGTTCAATCTCGTTTTCTTTGGGGTGGTAGGTGCGCACGTGAACTCCAGGCGAGCGATCGGTGAATAGCCCTCTACCTTAGCGATTTAGACCCGCCACAAGCAATCCGTGGGGTGGCTAGTAGACCTAGCCTAGGAATCATGACCACCGCTACCGATCCCACTTGGTTGGCACCCGAGCAACTGGCCGACGCGGAAACTGCCCTCGCGGTGCTCACTAACGCCGATCTCGAACCAGTAGTCGACATGGTTTTGTTGGCCCGCGACGGGGCCTACGAAGCTCACACTCATCACGGATCGGTACGCTTTTCACGCGCGCAAGAAAGTTTTACCGAACTGGAAGTTGATGGCCAGCATCCATTAGCCAATCAATCGACCGATAAATTTGCATCTCTTGGTGCCGAACGCGAATCGTGCTATCCCGATCGAGCCAACAACGCTTATCCCGGTGGTTACGAACAAGTTGCCCAACTATTTGATCACCCCAGCGCGCCCGACCTTTGCGTCATCCACTCGGCCGCCCACAACTGGGAGGATCAAGGCGGTCACCGCGGCGAACACGGGTCAATCGGAATCGTTCAGGCGCGCGCACCGTTTGTATTAGCGGGACCCGGAATTCGCAATGATGGCGTCGTTGAGCGTTCCGCTCGCTTGGTAGATGTTGCTCCTACCGTTCTCGAACTATTGGGGGTAGCTCCGTCGGCAAACGGAAATCATCTAGCCAATCAAGATGGCGAAGTCCGCCGTGATGTGCTCAGTGAAAGCACTCGGCCCGAGCATGTAGCTATGTTTTTATTCGATGGCACCAATCCGATGGTTCTATACGACATGGCCGCCCGCGGTGAAGCGCCCAATGTTGCCCGCCTCATTGAAATGGGAACGGCTTACGGCCACGGCGCTTTCGCGGGTTTGCCAACGGTTACTCTCGCTAATCACACATCCATCCTCACTGGTCAACTTCCTGGACACCACGGAATCCTGCACAACGCGTGGTTCGATCGCCAGCGCGGTGAGCAAATAATCACTAACTCCAACGCCAATTGGCCGTGGGCCATGAACCATCTCCATGCGGGTGTCGAATCAATTCACTCAGCAATTCACCGCCACGAGCCCGACGCGTTCACCGCATCAATCAACGAACCGTGCGATGTTGATGCCAACTTCTCAACTTTTGAGTTTTTGCGCGCGGGCGAAATGCCGCCGCTACCCAAAAACCCCGCCGAGCTACCCCATACCACCGAGCGTTTCGTACGACCATCGAAGGATTACTCTTGGTCATCAACCATTGACCATATGGGCGTGGAACAAGCGGTAGGTATTCTTTCGGGCCATTACCGCGATGTCGCTTACCCAAAGCCCCGCTTTATGTTTACCAACTTCACTCTCACCGATGCCGCCATGCACGAGGGTGGTCCCTACTCCGAAATTGCCGCCGCGGCGGTTAGAGATAGCGACGCTCGCATGGGCGAAATCATTAAAGCAATAGAACGGGCGGGCATGTTCGACAAAACCGCTTTCGTTCTGGTCGCCGACCACGGTATGGAAGAAACTAACCCCCGCGTTCGAGGCGACTGGTCAGCACCACTGCGAGACGCGGGTCTGACTTTTCGCGATGAAGGCTACGGGTTCCTTTACCTCAACGCTTAGTAGTCCACTTCCCAGAGGCACAGCCCCGCGGGCGGAGCAATGGGCTCCGCTTGGTTGCGATCCCGAGAGTTAAGGACTCCCAATATGTCGCCTGGTCGTAAGCGCCCGCTACCGCAGGCCACGAGAGTTCCGACAATCGAGCGAACCATCTGCCAACAAAACGCATTGGCTTTAATTTCGTAAACCAGCACATCAGATTTGGGATCAAAAATCCACCGCGACCGATCGACTCGGCGCACATTGGAAACTCCGTCGGGATTTTTGCGGCAAAACGCAGAAAAATCGTGCTCCCCTACAAACGGGTCGGCAGCTAAAGAAAGCAAATTGCGTTCCAACGGTTTATCGATTCGCCAAGAGTGCGCGGCCATAAATGGGTCGGGGGTGGCCCGATTAAGAATTGTGTACCGGTATGAACGACTACGAGCGCTATGACGGGCATCAAACTCGTAGTCGACCTCGTCAATCGATCGTACTGCTATTTCGGGTCCGATTAAACGATTCACGGACCGAATAATGCGTTCGGGATCGGCGCTAGTCGGGACATCAATGGCTACGACTTGACCCCAAGCATGAACCCCCGCATCGGTGCGACCCGCGCAACTGAACCGTAAATCCTCTAAACCAATGTTGAGAGTCTGGGCTAGCGCCGCGGTCAATTCACCTTGCACCGTGCGTACATTCGACTGAGCAGCAAAGCCATGAAAGTTCGAACCGTCGTAGGC
>JBCKKA010000043.1:0-8426 GCA_038904515.1 Acidimicrobiia bacterium
ACCCAGCGCACCCGCGTCCTGAGAGAAGAAGACGTCAGCCGGCGAGGCATCGCCCTCGGTCAAGAGCTGCGAAGCCAAGGCACCGCTGTCGCCGTAGCGGACCTGGATCTGGATCCCCGTGTCGGCGCTGAACTGCTCAAGCAAGGGCTTGATCAACGTCTCGTTGCGCCCGCTGTAAATAGTGATTGAACCACTCGGCTTTGCCGCCCGCTCCGTTGCGGCGGTGGCAATCGCCCCACTCGCTCCTGTCGTCAGGATCACCGCCAAGGCGACCAGCCGGCTAACCCGTCGAAAATACATCGAGTATCCTCCTTGATACTGGCTTGAGACTGGCCTTCGGCCAGAACTTACTTAGGTATGGCTACCCTAACTTATTGAGGTAGGCTCATGCAACCTCGCGGCGGCGGCGGGTCTTGACCGGCGTTCACCGCGCCGCTACGGTGGGGCAACCCAAAGATTGAGGCGGTCAGAAAATGAAAAAGCTCTTCATCGGTACGAGTATCGCGGTGGCTTTGGTCGCCTCATCCTTCTTGGCCGTCGGGTCGGTCGGTGCGGGGGTCGATACCGCCACGCTCACCGTGACCAAGACGGTGGTCGGCACGCCACCGCCCGGGGCGACGTTCGTGGTGAACGTGTATTGCGAATTCGAAGAAGGCGACCCGGAGACTATGGACATCGAGTTCGGCCCATCGGGTGGAAGTGAGGACGTCCTCTTCTCCGACGAGGCGCTGTGCACGGTAACCGAGGTGGACAACGGCGGGGCCGACAGCTCGACTGGACCGATCGAGGTACTTATCGATGCTCCGACCAGCTTCGAAGCCGAGATCGTCAACACCTTCGATCCCGAGCCGACCCCGACGACCCCGGTCGTCGTCGCACCCCTTGCGTTCACCGGCTGAACCGCTGAGCCGGTAGCGGAGGTAGTAGCCGGGGTCGCCGCCCGGTCCAACCTCGCGTTCCCGCAGGTGGCGAGATCGCCCGAGTCACCTTGCCAAGGTGAGACTAGTGGTGACTATCGCTGAGCCCTTATTGCCGTACAATTAGCAACTCGTGCGACCTCTGGTGATCATCCCTGCGTATAACGAAGAGTCTGCTCTTCCGGCGGTCCTCGTTGAAGTCCGCAATGAACTTCCTGATGTTGATGTTCTTGTAGTCGATGACGGATCAACGGACGGTACCTATCGAGTAGCTCGGGCTTCCGGCGCCTTGGCAATTTCCCTTCCGTTTAATCTTGGGGTCGGCGGTGCTCTGAGAGTTGGATTCCGATACGCCCACGACAACGGCTACGAGCGCGCGGTGCAACTCGATGCTGATGGTCAGCACGAACCGGCCGCGGTTCGTGAATTGTTAGCGGGGCTAGATGATGATGTCGATTTGGTAATTGGTAATCGTTTCGCTCCGGGAGTCACCCCTTATTCGGTTGGTGCCGCACGCGGTGGCGCGATGCTATTTTTGCGGGTTTTAGTGCGGCTTGTTTCGGGACGCTGGTTTCAAGATACGACTTCTGGATTTAGAGCTTTTGGCCCCCGCGCATTAGAACTCTTCTCACGCGAACTCTCAGTTGAATACATGGGCGATACCGTAGAGGCACTTTTAATCGCGCTGGGTGAAGGATTGATAGTGAAAGAAGTGCCGACGGGCATGCGACCCCGTGCGGGAGGCCGACCATCAAATAGAAGCCTGCGGCTGATCTATCGATACTTGCAAGCTCTGCTGGTCATTTTCGTTAATGCTGGACGCACAACGGAACGGGAGGTTGGAAGATGAGCACTGAATCAAGAATTGTTGTGGCGCTCGCACTGCTTGGTCTACTCGCTTGGCTTCTGCTGTTGGTACGGCGACGGCAGATGCGAGGCAAATACGTTTTGCTTTGGTTTGGCGCGATCGTTATTTTGGTGACGCTCGCGTTATGGTCGCAAGCGGCCGCTATGGTGGTTGGCGGTAATGGCAAGCAGTCGGCTTTTGATGGCTTCATCCTCGTGGCGGTTGGATTTTCGATACTCGCACTGATACATGCCGCGTGGGAACTGTCTCGGCTAGAAGAGCGGTCCCGAATATTGGCTGAAGAAGATGCCCTTAATAAGATTGAGCGCACCTCAAAACCGCTAGATTCGCAGCCGCCCCCCAGCGAATAGGTTGGCTAGTAGTCTCGTTTTTGTGGCGACGCGGCGTTTTTATATTTTCCTTTCACTAATAGTTCTTTTCGGGTTAGCGGTTCGACTTGTTTACATGTACTTCTACAAATGGGATCAACGACTTTGGGGCGACGCGTTTATGTATCACTGGACTGCCAACGGGATCGCTGACGGATTCGGTTTTCAAAGCTGGCTGCCTAAAGCATTCACATCCAATTCTCCCGATGCCCTTTCATCACCCCCCTACACATGGGGACTTACGGCCGGACCGGCCGGTGTAGCTGCAGAGAGTCCGCCACTTTTCCCTCTCTATCTTTCGGCATTTTCTTTCGTGGGGCTGCGATCATTTCACGCCCACATGGTCGCATCGACTTTGTTGGGAACCGCATCGGTATTCGTAATGGGGCTAGTGGGGCGACGAGTGGTTTCAGCACGCGTTGGTTTGATCGCGGCTCTGATCGCGGCAGTTTACGCAAATTTTTGGGTTTACGATCCGTTGGTCGTATCCGAGCCGATGGGAATTCTTGCTGGTGCAGTGATGGTTCTTATGGCCTATCGAGCGTGGGATAAGCCGAGTCTTGTAAATGTGATCTGGCTGGGCGTTGCCTTCGGAGTCGCCGGATTAATCCGTTCCGAGTTTGCGTTGTTGTTTCCCCTAGTCGTCGTTCCTTTCGTTATCCGAGCGATGCCGGGACGAGCGGTTAAAGATCGCATCGGCTACCTCTTTGCGTGCGGTGCCGTAGCACTAATCATCGTTTCGCCTTGGGTAATTAGAAATTTGGCAACGTTTGATAGCACAACAATCATTTCTCACGATGCTGGGCTTAGCTTGCAGTCCGGTAGTTGCGATGAGACTTATTACGGGAAAAGCCTCGGATGGTGGAGTAAAGATTGCTTTATTGGTGGCCGTCCTCCTGAAGGCGATCGATCAGTTACAGACGCCTACTGGGGGGAGCGCGCGACCAAGTATATCAAAAACAATCTTGATCGGCTGCCGGTCGTTGCTTTGGCCCGAATCGGACGAATGTGGGCAGTATTTCGACCCGGTACGCCATGGGGGGAAATGAAACCGTACGACACTTTGCCTCTTGCAGTGATTGAAGGCCTAACCGAAAAATCCGCCCGTCTCGCTTTGGCACAAATCTGGATCTTGATGCCGCTTTCAATCGCCGGTTTCGTATTGCTGTGGCGACGCAAGCGCGCCATCACTCCGCTACTGGCTCTCCCGGTTCTAGTTACTTTTGTTGCGGTTTTTTCTTTCGGAAATATGCGCTATCGCTCGGTAGCCGAGGTTGCGCTCGCCGCTACTGCGGCAGTCACCGTTGACGCCCTGTTGTCGTACCTCGGGCGCAAACGATCATCAGTCGAACTTGATTCCAAGGATCCGAAGCAAGTGGACCCATTAGCTTAAGGATTAGTTGCGGGATCGTGATCAAATATAAATACCGCAGTGTCCGACCAGATTCGGCTTATCGCGGCGGCACCCGGCGTTATCGGTGCACTCGATCTTCCGTTAGTGACCGGGCGAGGTCTGTTTCCTAACTCGTGACTCCATCGCCTCGCAACTCGTCATCCGACAGTCAACCGCAAGACCCGCAAATCTCACGATTCGAGAGTTGGCTTGCTGAACAAACAGGTGAATCGGTTTCGATTACCAGTGTAAGTTCACCGGTAGGCGGCGGGTTGTCGCACCGAACCCAAATTATTGATCTGCGTATCGGAAAACTTGACGACCGCGTCGTTCTGCGCACTGCCCCAACCGGCCTGCCGTTATTTCCGAAATATGATTTTGCCAGTCAGGTGAAATTGTTGCGAGTACTGGCGGCCGATGGTTCTATTCCGGTTGCGCGCGTGCGCTATTACGAATCTGATCTCGAAATAATCGGAGAAGAGTTTTACGTAATGGATTTTGCTGCCGGCCTAATTCCTCCCGATAATCCGGGCTATCAATTTGCCGGCTGGGTTCATGACTTGGTTCCATCAGAGCAAACTCGTCTACTCGATGCCAGCCTGACCACCATGGCGACTATCAACCGCGGTCAAGCAAATGTTATGGATATCGGATTTCTCGACCGGCTCGAATACGGTGCCGACGCTCTCGACCAAGAATTTGGTTATTGGCGGAATTATCTTGATTGGGCTTCCGATGACGATCCGGTCGCCATTGTCGAGGAAGCGTTTGCTCATTGTGTTGCCACTCGCCCGAGTGGCCGCGCGGCTCGCGAATTGGTTTGGGGTGATGCTCGATTGGGCAATCTGGTTTTTAGTGAAGATCTAAATACTCGTACCGTGCTCGACTGGGAGATGGCGGTTTTGGGTCCCGCCGAACTTGATCTCGGCTGGTATTTTTTCCTAGAGCGCACTGCCCTGCAGTACACCGATCAACTGCCGGGCTTTTACGATCGCAGTATCACGACGGCAACTTATGAGCAGCACCTTGGGCGGGCAGTAGAGAATCTCGACTGGTACGAAATCTGGGGTGGAGTGCGGGCCGCGTGCATCCAGGTGCGGCTTGCTCGCATTTTGGGGGAATTAGGAGTTGTAAACGCGGCTGAGTATCGAGGCCGTAATCCAGTAACTCGTGCGCTGCACGGGCTCCTCAAATAATGCATTGGCATCACTAGAATAACTCCGGCATGGCTCATCAACTTTCCAATCTGGCCGAGCTCGAGGCCGAATCTATCCATATTTTTCGTGAAGTAGCGGCTGAATTCGAGCGGCCGGTGCTGTTGTTCTCGGGCGGAAAAGATTCGGCCGTAATGCTGCGGTTGGCCGAAAAAGCTTTTTGGCCCGCACGAATTCCTTTTCCGGTTATGCATGTTGATACCGGACATAATTTTGACGAAGTTATCGATTACCGCGATCGACGGGTGGCCGAACTTGGCGTCACGCTAGTGGTCGCGTCAGTGCAAGAGTCGATCGATTCCGGGCGAGCAGTCGAAGAAACTGGGCCCCGAGCGAGTCGCAACCGGCTCCAAACCGTCACCCTGCTTGACGCGATTACCTCTAATAACTTCGACGCAGTATTCGGCGGCGGTCGCCGTGATGAAGAAAAAGCGCGAGCCAAAGAAAGAGTTTTTTCATTTCGCGATGAGTTTGGGCAATGGGATCCTAAAAATCAACGACCCGAATTATGGAATCTTTACAATGGACGCCACAAGCAGGGTGAGCACATCCGAGTTTTTCCAATTAGCAACTGGACTGAATTGGATATTTGGCAGTACGTCGCCGATGACGAGATTGAGTTGCCGTCAATCTATTACTCCCATCAGCGCGAAGTATTCGAGCGCGACGGAATGCTCATAGCGGTAAACCCGTTCGTGACTTTGGCCGATGACGAAGAAGTAGAAATACGTACGGTGCGATTTCGTACGGTTGGCGATGCTTCGTGCACGGGTGCAGTGGAGTCGTCGGCGGCAACGGTAGAAGAAGTAATTGCCGAAGTCGCGGCGGCTCGAGTCACCGAACGCGGTGCCACTCGAGCCGACGATCGGATTTCCGAAGCCGGAATGGAAGATCGCAAGCGGGAGGGCTACTTCTAGTGGAGATGCTCCGTTTCGCGACGGCGGGTTCGGTTGATGACGGCAAGAGCACTCTGATTGGTCGACTTTTACTCGAGACTAAACAAATATTCGAAGACCAACTCGAGGCGGTCGAGCGTACTAGTCGAGATCGGGGTTTCGACTACACGAACCTTGCGTTGCTCACTGACGGTCTGCGCAGTGAGCGCGAGCAAGGGATCACCATTGATGTGGCGTACCGATATTTCGCTACTCCTCGCCGCAAGTTCATCATCGCCGATACGCCGGGGCACATCCAGTACACCCGCAATATGGTCACCGGTGCTTCCACTGCCGATCTTGCGTTAGTTCTAATTGACGCTCGCAAAGGAGTCCTAGAGCAATCGCGCCGGCACTCGGTGATTGCATCACTGTTACGAGTGAAACATTTGGTTTTGTGCGTCAACAAAATGGACTTGATTGACTATCAAGAAGATCGCTTTGAAGAGATTTGTTCCGAGTTTGCTGATTTTGCCAACAAGCTCGACATTGACGATCTGACTTTTATCCCCATTTCGGCACTAAAGGGCGACAATGTAGTAACTCACTCGCCCAATACACCGTGGTACGAAGGCTCGACCTTGCTGCACCACTTAGAGCACGTTTATACCGGATCCGATCGCAACTTGATCGACGCTCGTTTCCCGGTTCAGTACGTAATCCGCCCGATGAGTCACGAGTATCACGACTATCGGGGCTACGCCGGCGAAGTGGCCAGCGGAGTGTTTCGCCCGGGCGACGAAGTGCTGGTATTGCCGTCAGGATTTACTAGCCGCATTGCGGCCATTGATGTTTATGGCGGCTCAGTAGAAGAAGCGTTTCCGCCGATGTCGGTCAGTATTCGACTCGATGATGAAGTCGATTTAAGTCGGGGCGACATGATTTGCCGGCCCAATAATATGCCCACCGTTACTCAAGACATTGACGCCATGGTCTGTTGGTTCAATGAACGACCATTACAGCTGGGCGCAATTTATTCAATCAAGCACACCACTCGCAACGTGCGAGCCAAAGTGTCGGCATTGAATTATCGGCTCGATGTCAATACTCTTCATCGCGACGAGAATCAGACAAGTTTACAAATGAATGAGATTGGGCGGGTGTCATTGCGAACCACTTCACCGCTATTTATTGATGAATACCGCCGTAATCGCGCCACCGGCAGCCTTATTATTGTCGATGAAGCAACTTCCGAAACGGTGGGTGCGGCCATGATCTTAGGTACGACGGCGAATCCTTAATCGTGTCCGACTCGCCACCAAGCCCAGATACTGTTTGGCACGACGATGGCGTCGCGCGCGCCGACCGCTGGGCCACTTTTGGTGGCTGGGGCGCAACGGTTTGGTGTACCGGGTTATCGGGTTCGGGAAAATCGACCGTAGCCGCGGCGGTTGCGCAGCGACTCACTCTTGCTGGAGTCCCTAGTTATGTTCTTGACGGCGATAATGTACGCCACGGTCTTAACCGCGACTTGGGTTTTTCGCCGGCGGATCGTAACGAAAATGTACGACGCGTGGCCGAGGTTGCGCGACTCTTTGCTGATTCCGGTTTTGTGGTCTTGGTTCCGATAATTAGCCCGTACCGAGCTGGTCGAGAGCACGCTCGAAATATTCACCGGGCCGCGGAACTACCGTTTATCGGAGTCTTTGTCGATGTTCCAATTGAGATATGCGAGAGTCGCGACCCCAAAGGGCTGTACGCCAAGGCGCGCGCGGGGGAGTTACCCGGATTTACCGGAATAGACGATCCGTATGAAGTACCAATTACTCCCGATCTCACTCTTGACGGAACCACGCTTTCCGTTGACGAATCGGCAACGCTAATTATCGATGCTTTAGTAGCGGCCGGACTCTCCGCCAAACTCCCCTGAGTCGAAAGTAAAAATATGTGGAGAGTCACTCTGCGTGGCCTTTTGGCTCGCAAAGTTCGTTTGGCACTAACCGCGCTGGCAATTTTATTAGGCGTGGCCTTTGTCTCAGGAACTTATGTGCTTACTGACACTCTCGACCAGTCGTTTCAAGGCTTTTTTCAACAAAAAGTGGCGGGGATTGATTTGGTGGTACAGCGCCCCGGCGCGTTTGTGGGTGATCAAGATCGCAACCGAGTACCCGATTCAACTGTGGACGAGGTACGCCAAGTGGCCGGAGTTAAATCGGCTTACGGCTTCCTTCAGGATTACGCCCAGTTTGTCGATAAGTCGGGGACCAGTATCCAGACCGGCGGGGCACCAACATTTGGTCTGACTTGGTCACAAAAAGGCAACGACGGTCCACTAAAAATACTGCCAAGAAAAGTTAAGAGTAACGGTTGTCTTAGCGGTCCGAGTCGAGCACCTGAGCGCGACGGAGAAGTGGCGATGGATATCGGCACTGCCCGGGCTTATAAATTCGCCGTCGGCGACGAGATTGACATTTTATTACAAGGTCCTAAAGAACGCTTTTGTATCACGGGTTTATTTAGTTTTGGTGATCGCAAAGAACCTCTCGCGGTGACTTTTGCCGCTTTTGATATGGCTACCGCGCAACGAGTTTTTGATGCTCCGGGTGAGGTGGATCAAGTTTTTGTGGTGGCTGACTCGGACGCATCTCCAGTTGAGTTAAAAAATAAAATTACAAATTCACTTCGTGGCGATTACGAGGTGGTGACGGCTAAGGCATTTGCGGCGCGTCAAAGCAAGAGCGTCACCGATTTCTTTTCGCTGCTCACTCAACTACTGCTTGGCTTCGCATCC
>JBCKKA010000044.1:0-6982 GCA_038904515.1 Acidimicrobiia bacterium
AGAAGATAAGGCGAGTCATGTAAATGCCAGTCATGATCGCGGCCACTAATCCGATTATCCAAGGAACATAATTTTGGTTTTCGTAAACCGACTCCAACACTCCGTCCTTGGCCCAGAAACCCGCGAACGGCGGAATGCCGACAATAGATAACCAACCGACCATCATGGCGATAGCGGTAACCGGTAAGAATTTGCGGAAGCCGCCCATGATTCGCAAATCTTGGTTCTCGGCGTCGCCGTGGATGACTGAACCCGCCCCGAGGAACAAACATCCCTTGAAGAACGCGTGCATGAGCATCATGAATATGGCCGCGACATAGCCGCCGACTCCTAAAGCTAAGAACATGTAGCCCAACTGGCTGATGGTGGAGTACGCCAGTATTCGCTTGAGGTCGGGTTGAAATACTGCGATAGTTCCCGCTACGAGGGCCGTGATTGCTCCCACCCACATAACCACTGTTAGCGCAGTGCTGCTGGCGTTGAAGATTGGGTGCGCGCGCGCCAACAAGAACACGCCGGCGGTGACCATGGTGGCGGCATGGATTAGCGCCGACACTGGAGTGGGGCCTTCCATCGCGTCGGTTAGCCACGGGAACATCGGGATTTGCGCGCTCTTGCCCATTGCTCCGAGGAACAACATCAGCGCAATCGCGGTGGCGACTCCTGAGCCGTCAACCACCGATTGATTGACTACTCCGTAATCAAGCGAACCGAATTGCTGGATCATCAAGAACATGGCGATAAGAAAACCAACATCGCCGACGCGGTTGTAGATAAATGCTTTCTTGCCCGCTACGGCGGCGCTTGGCCGTTGATGCCAGAACGAAATAAGCAGGTACGAACAGAGCCCCACTCCTTCCCACCCGAGGAAAGTCAGCAAGAAGTTGTCGGCCAACACCAAAATAAGCATGGAGGCCGCGAACAAGTTGAAGAAGCCGAAGAACCGCGAGGTGTTGGGGTCGTGGCGCATGTAGCCGATGGCGTAAAGGTGAATGAGCGAACCCACGCCAGTAACTAACAGGATCCAAGTAACCGATAGAGGGTCGACGAGGAAGCCCATGCCGACGCGGAGTTGATCTACATGCATCCAGGTAAAGACCGTTACTACTTGACTCCGATCACTCGCCGGCAGACTCAGTAGGGCAAAAAACATCGCCAACGAAACCACGAAGGCTAAACCCATAAGCGCAGTAGCTAGACGAGCCGAACGCGCGTTTCCGAGGCGCCGACCCGCTAGCAGCGTAATGGTGGCGCCTAAAAGTGGAAGCGCGGGAACGACGCCAATCCAATCGAGCACATCGCGCGCGTTCATGATTTAACCGTCATCCGCGCAATACCCGCAGATCGTCGGCGGTCATCCCCCGCCGCCGGCGAAAAATCGCCACGATGATGGCCAAACCAACCGCAACTTCGGCCGCGGCGACTGCGAGAGTGAAAAAAACAATTACCTGACCGCTGGTGTCGTTAAGCGATTTAGCGAAGGCGACAAAAGTTAAGTTGACCGCGTTAAGCATCAACTCGATACTCATAAACATGACCAGCACATTGCGTCGCACCAATACGCCAACCGCGCCAATTGAAAACAGCGACGCGGCCAGCACGAGGTAGTAAGTGTCGGTTATTTGAAAATCCCCAATCACGATTGTGTCTCCACTTCGGCGCTGGCACCCGCATCACTATCGGTGGCGGCGGAATCGCCGCTGCCGCGCGCGAGCACCACGCTGCCCACCACCGCTACTACCAGTAATAACGCAGTCAGTTCAAACGGCCAAAGAAAATCGGTGAATAGGACTCGAGCCACCCGCTGAATGTTGTTACCGAGATCGCCGCCGCTCGATCCATTTATCGGAACACCACTCGAAGTCGTCGCGCCGGTGGCCCAGGTGTGGCCGGTGAGAAAAATAATTTGCGCCAATACCAATGCGCCGAGGGCAACCGCTATCGGCCGTTGGAAACGAAGGTTTTCGGTCAGCACTTCGCGACGGTCAACACCAATCAACATGATTACAAATAAGAATAAAATCACGATGGCACCGGCGTAGACGATCACTTGAACTGCCGCGAGCAGTTCGGCGTCTTGCATTAAAAACAACACCGCCACGCTGAGCAGGGTCTGCACTAAAAAAAGTGCCGAGTGAACGGGATTGCGGGCTAGCACTACTCCTCCCGCACCTGCTAGCGAACTCGCGGCGAAAATAAAGAACAGCACTACGGTCATCCGAGTGCCACCTCTTCAGTGTCGTCCGCCGCTTCCGCGGTGCGAGTCTTGTCTTGACTGGGTTCGGGTGCTCTTACTCCCACGCCCAACTCGCCCGACCAACCGACTTGCCCCTCAAACGCCGCTTGGCCGGCCGAAGCAGTAGCGCGCATCCAGCCGCTGGTTTGGTCATCTTCGTCGCCCAGCCATAGCTCCCACGGCTGACGTTGGGCGCGACCATTGTCGTCAACCAAGAGTTCGCGTTTGGTATAGATCGCGTCTTGACGATTAGTAAATGAGAACTCAAATAATTTTGTTTCGGTAATCGCTTCGGTCGGGCAGGCCTCAACGCAAAGATCGCAATGAATACACCGCAGATAATCGATCTCGAAGACAATTCCGTAGCGTTCGCCCGGTGATACCGGCGCGTTGGGGGGATTGTCGGCCCCCCGCACATAAATACACTGAGCCGGGCACACCGCGGCGCATAGTTCGCAACCAATGCACTTCTCCATGCCGTCTTCGTAACGATTGAGGACATGCCGACCGTGAAAGCGTTCGGGTTTAGGGCGCTTAGTTTTCGGATAATTGCCGGTAAGTTTTGGTTTGAAAACTTGGGCGATAGTTACTCGGAATCCGCTGAATTTACCCATTAGCGGATTTCCTCAAGTTCTTTATTGCTCGGAACGCACGCCATTAGCAAGTAGTAAATGGCGAACGCGCCAATCGCTACGGCGGGAGTGACAATCCAGAGATTCCAGCCCTCGTTGCGGCCAACAACGATGACGCCAGTGGCCATGGCCCACAAAAAAGCGCTCTCGATCATAACTTTCCAACTGAAATCCATCAGTCGGTCGTAACGCATACGCGGCAGCGACGCCCGCACCCAAACCGTGGCGTAAAGAAGGATCATTAGTTTTAAGAAGAACCAAAAGATCGGCATTAACCAAGTGTTGAGCCAACTCGTACTGGCGACAAAACCCAATCCCGGACCGTTGGGGCCACCGAGGAACAGTGTCACTGCGATGGCACACATGGTGATCACGTTCATAAATTCGGCCAAGTAAAAGAGCGCAAAACGAATACCGGTGTATTCGGTGTTAAACCCGCCGGTCAGTTCTTGTTCGGCCTCAGCCAAGTCGAACGGTGGGTGATTGGTTTCGGCCAACGCCGAGATAAGAAATATTACGAATGCGCCGATGGCCGGCAACCAGAACCAGTCGGTGAATATCGAACCAATGCCCGTCCACGCTTGTTGATTGACGATGGCACGGGTTGAGAGCGTGCCCGAATGTACCAACACGCCAACAATCGCTAATCCGAGCGCGGCTTCGTACGACAACATTTGTGCGGAGGCTCGCACCGAACCGAGGAGTGGGTACTTCGAACCCGACGACCAACCGGCCAACATTATTCCGTAGAGCCCAATACCCGACATGGCTAATAGAAACAGCACACCAATTTCGGGATCGGCCAGTTGAAGTTCGGTCATGTGGCCGGCAATTGAAACCGTTCCCCCAATCGGTACGATGGCGAAGGCCAAAAACGCCGGAATAATTGAGAGATAGGGCGCAAGAAGGTAAACCCGATGGTCCGAACCCGCGGGCTCCGACTGTTCCTTGAAAAATAGTTTGATGCCGTCGGCGAGGGACTGCAAGATGCCAAAAGGTCCGGCTTTTTGCGGACCAATGCGGTTTTGCATGTCGGCAATTACTTTGCGCATGCCCCAGATGTAGAGCATTACTCCAACTAATAGCAGTACGAAAATGATTAGCGTTTTGACGATAACGATTAAGACCACAGTGAGGTCGATGTCCCCACTCAATAGCGGGTCGGCGCCGAGGAAGTTAATCATGATTACGCCCCGCCCGACTGCTTGGGCAAAGTTTCGATGCGTAAATCGGTAACCGCATCGCTGATGTCGATCAGATCGGTCGCACCCGGAGCCACGCGGTTTACCGCTACGAAGGCAACCCGCTCAGGAACGCTGGGGTCGACAATTAATGGCAGCTCGATTGACGCTCGACTCGAAATCACTCGCACAACCTCACCGTCGACTACGCCGAGTCGATCTCGTTCGTGTTCGTTAACTCGCAGTTCGGCAACAGTATTCGCCAATCGAGCTAACGCGGGGGTCTGGGTAGTAATCAAATCCGATCCGTAAAGCGTGGCGCTCGCTACCAGTCGAAGCGAATAAGAATCGGTCAACGCGGCCGTGCGTTCAGGTGCTTGTTGAGACCAGATGTAGAGCGGAAGGTCGGGACGAGGAGGTGAGACCGCGGCGGCCGGCACTTCTCCGTTACTCGACTCTCCGGCCGATTGACCTTCACTGCTTTCCGCGCGAGTGGGAATGGGTTCCCACGAAACCCCCGCGGCGCGTTTATTTTGGTCGAGGGCGCTAAGCGCAAAAGTGATGTCGGCCGCGTGGTCGGCCACCGGCAATACGGCTCCATCGATCGCCCAGCTAATCAATTTCGAGTCGACGCCGACAAATGCGGGCGCCACTTGAGCAATTTCGTCTTGCACTTCATTTACCGATTCGAGATCGAAATCCATTCCGAGGCGGGCCGCAAGTTCGGCCGCAATGCGCCAGCCGTCCATCGTGCTTCCGTCGGGCGCTATTTTGCGACCCAAACGCGACACTCGACCTTCGAGATTACTAATGCTCCCCCGCTGTTCACCCCACGCCGCGAGCGGAAATACCACTTCGGCGTGCCGCATGCTCGCGTTAGCAAAAGTATTGAGGCTAATTACATGATCAACTTTGGCTAACGCGGCTTGGGCCAAATTGCTATCGGGGAATTCGGAGATGGGGTCGCAATTCAAAAGGACCAGTAATTTAATTTTTCCCTCGACGGCCCCGTGCAATATTCCCGCGGTGTCGAGACCGGTTTCTTTCGGCAACCGTTTCCACTTGTCGGCCAACCGCTCACCACCGGCGGCCAAGGTGACTCGGCCGGGCAAGAAGCCCGGAGTAAGTCCGAGATCGAGCGCGCCGTGCACATTGGCAGAGGGCAAAGCCGAAAGAAACTTGGCCGAAATCCCTACCTGAGCCAAGATCGCCGCCGCCCGCACCGTGGCGTCGGGCGCTTCGGCTAGTGAAGAACGCCCCAAAATAACCACTACCGGTCCCTCTTTTTGCTGCTGGGCCCGCAGGTCGATGGCCTCGAGTAGCGGGCGCAGTGCTTCGGGGCGAGTGGGTTGCCCCGCCAATGCTCCCGCCAACTGTTCGGTTACCGCTTCCGGATCGCCGGGCAGATGTCGCAGCACCGCGGTGGCGTAAGGGGTAAGTCCGGTGTCGCGCGCACCGATGTCGACCAACGGTACGCCCAGATCGACCACGGCCCGCCGAACCCGTAAGTAGAGAACCGGCAGTTCTTCTTTCAGGTCGGGACCCAACAACACGATGGCGCGGGCCCGGTCAAGGTCGGCGATGGTGGCGCGTTCCATGCCGAGAACCACTTCGGCCGGCAAGCCGTCGCCCATTTGTGCATCAACATTGTCGGTGCCGATTACCCCTTTTGCTAAACGCGCCCAGGCGTAAGCGTCTTCGTTGGTGCCGTGCGAACCGCCCAACACGCCAATGGCGTCGGCACCGTGATTATCAAAAACGCTACGAATTAACGCGGTAGCGGAATCAAGCGCTTGGGGCCACGACTCCGGGACCAAACCGCCACCGCGCGCCGCTAGCGGAGTAGTAAAGCGTTCCTTAGCGTGAACCCATTCGTAACCGTAACGACCCTTATCGCACAGCCAGCCGTGATTGATCGGTTCGGAATCAACCCCAAGAAATCGCACTAACCGGTTCGAAGACGAATCGAGTACGCCCCGACAACCCACCGAACAGGTTTGGCACGAAGTCTCGACTGCATTTAAATCCCACGGCCGCGCCTTGAAACGGTAAGAGCGGGCAGTGAGCGCGCCGACGGGACATATCTGCACCACGTTGCCCGAGAAGTACGACGAGAACGGTTTGCCAGGATAAGTAATTACTTCGGTTTCCGCACCCCGTCCCCCGAAATCGATTAGCGGATCGCCCGCTACTTCGACCGCAAACCGAGTACACCGACCGCACTGAATGCAGCGCTCGCGATCGAGCAATATCAGATCGCTAATTGGGATCGGCTTTTCGAAGTGTCGCTTCTCTTCTACGAAACGCGACTCGCCCGGACCAAAAGCCAAAGTTTGGTCTTGCAACGGACACTCGCCACCGCGATCGCAAACTGGGCAATCGAGAGGGTGATTGATAAGTAAAAATTCCAACACGCCGTCTTGGGCCCCTTTGACTTCAGGCGACTGGGTGATAACGACCATTCCTTCAGTTACCGGAGTTGCACAACTGATTTGCAAACCGCGCATGCCTTCGACGGTTACCAAACACATTCGGCACATGCCGACCGGCTGCATGCGTTCGTGGTAACAAAAACGCGGGATATAAGTGCCGTGCTCTTGGGCAACTTTTATTAGCAGCTCGCCGCGTCGCGCTTCAACCTCAACTCCGTCGATAGTAAGTGTCACTAGTTCGGCGTCCCCGGCAACGGGCGCCGAATAGCGATACGTCGAAGGCCACTGGCTAATCGGGATAGAGCTCATACTGATGACACTTCCAACGAACGCCGCCGGCCGGAATCTTTTTGCAGTCGTTCTCTGATTTCGGCACCAAAGCAGCGGTCGAGGCTCACCACATGACTCATGGTTGACGGTCCTAATGCACAAATAGTGGTTTGGGCAAAGGGCGCATTGAGGCCGGGAACGATGTTGTTGCCGAGGTCGAGAAGCAGGTCG
>JBCKKA010000045.1:0-6927 GCA_038904515.1 Acidimicrobiia bacterium
CCAACCCGCGAAGATGTTGTTCACGGAACCACTGTGGTGGCTATTCGCTACAACGATGGCGTGATCATGGCGGGCGACCGTCGGGCCACCGCGGGTTTCAGTATTGCTAACCGGCGAATAGAAAAAGTGTTTCCGGCTGACGACTTCTCGGGAATAGCAATCGCCGGTGCGGCCGGACCCGCAGTAGAGATGGTGCGGTTATTCCAGACCCAGTTAGAACATTACGAAAAGATCGAAGGCGAGACTTTGTCGCTCGACGGGAAAGCCAACCAGCTGAGCTTGCTGGTGCGGACCAATCTTCCCGTAGCGATGCAAGGTTTAGCGGTAGTCCCGTTGTTCGCGGGGTTTGATCATAATCAGGGCCGAGGTCGAGTCTTTAGCTACGACATCACTGGTGGAAGATACGAAGAAGGCGACTTCCAAACCAATGGATCGGGCGGGGTGCACGCTCGCAACTGGATTAAATCGCAATGGAGCCAAGATCTAAAAGTAAAAGCCGCTATCGGTCTTGCTCTGCGAGCACTCTTTGCCGCGGCCGATGAAGATGCCGCCACCGGTGGTCCGGATCTAGTCAGAAAGATATTTCCCACAGTCGCAGTGATTAATAAAGACGGTTACCGCGCGGTCCCCGACGAAGATGTTGCCGCCCAGGCCGAAACGGAAATTGGTGGCCGAGAAGAAGGAGCGGGATTATGACGATGCCGTTCTACGTTTCGCCCGAGCAGGTGATGAAAGACCGCGCTGATTACGCGCGTAAAGGCATCGCCCGCGGCAAGAGCCTCATCGCTATGAGTATCAGTAGCGGAGTCGTTGTCGTTGCGGAAAATCCTTCTCGTACACTCAACAAAATTAGTGAGATTTACGATCGTATTACGTTTGCGGGAGTAGGAAAATATAACGAATTCGAAATGTTGCGTATAGCCGGCGTGCGACAAGCCGACCTCAAGGGGTTTTCGTTCGCTCGCGCCGATGTGAATGCTCGTTCATTGGCTAACGCGTACGCCCAAACTTTGGGTCAAGTGTTCACTCACGAGATGAAACCTTACGAGGTGGAAATTCTGGTGGCCCAAGTTGGATTAGATGCAACTCAAGATGAACTTTTTCATATTCTCTACGACGGCACGGTGATGGATGAATCCGACTTCACAGTTCTCGGTGGCGAAGCTGAACAAGTAGCAGAAGCATTAGGCGGAAATTTCAGTTTGAGCATGAGTCGAGACTCGGCCATTAAAGCGGCCGCGGCGGCATTGTCGAGCCCTGATTCTGAACCCTTAAGTGCGGCTCAACTTGAAGTGGCTTTTATGGGCCGAACTCGTTCTCGGCGAACATTCGAACGGCTAAGTGCTCCTGATCTCGAAAAGATACTCACCGCTAAATAACTAGCCTTCGAGTTCGTCGTCAAAAGCGGTCTCGATGTCGTCAGCGAGTAACAACAAACTCGCTTCTTCAAGTTGATCCTCAAGAACCCAGAGATCGACTCGAGCCATGTCGCCCATAGTGAAACCGTAGGGTCCGTCGATTGCCCCTCTTAGTTGTACGGCTATCCCTTCGCTGGTTAGTCGAGCGGCCAGCACTCGGGCGGCAAACGACCCGCCCACCCAAGTCAGCATTCTCATTTTTGGTTCTGGCCCGTGGGTGTCCACCTGGTGCTCAAGGCTAGCGAGGTAACGGTACGCTGACGAAGTGGAAAGACGGATTTTTGGTCTCGAAAATGAATACGGCGTAACTTGCACCCTTCGAGGGCAACGACGATTGAGTCCCGATGAAGTTGCGCGATATTTGTTTCGCCGAGTGGTTTCGTGGGGTCGGTCGAGCAATGTATTTTTAGAAAACGGCGCTCGGTTGTATCTCGATGTTGGCAGTCATCCCGAATACGCCACTCCAGAATGCGATTCGATCAGCGACTTAGTTATTCACGACAAAGCGGGGGAGAGAATCCTCGAAAGCTTGGTTAAAAGCGCTGAACAACGGCTGCGAGAAGAGGGAATTCGCGGTGATGTTTATCTTTTCAAAAACAATACCGACTCGGCCGGAAATTCTTACGGTTGTCACGAAAACTATCTAATCGGGAGGGAAGGAGAGTTCAGCAAGTTTACTGATGTATTAATTCCTTTTCTGGTGTCTCGTCAGATTTATGCCGGTGCGGGAAAAGTGATGCAGACGGCTCGCGGCGCAATGTATTCCGTCTCTCAGCGAGCTGAGCACATCTGGGAGGGAGTGTCGAGCGCCACAACTCGATCACGACCGATAATCAATACTCGCGACGAGCCTCACGCCGACGCCGAGCGCTTTCGTCGTCTGCATATCATCGTCGGCGATTCCAACATGAGCGAGTACACGACGTTCTTAAAAGTCGGAGTGGTCGCGATACTCCTGCGCATGCTGGAGGAAGATTCGGGTTCGTGGCGAGACATGACATTGGAGAATCCGATTCGAGCGATCCGAGAAATAAGTCACGACCCCACCTGTAAAACCACAGTTCGCCTATCCGACGGACGAGAGTTGTCGGCGAGCAACATCCAGTCCTATTACCTAGATCGGGCACTTAAGTTCGCCAAAAAGAACCGGTTAGGCGAAATGGAGCAAAAGGCGCTCGACATGTGGGAGCACGTCATGACCCACATTGAAAGCGATCCCCTGAAACTTGAAACTGAAGTGGATTGGGTTATGAAGTATCACCTCATTGAGCGTTATCGCGCTCGCCACGATCTGTCGCTTTCGAGTCCTCGGGTTGCGCTTCTGGATTTGGCTTATCACGACATCAGCCAATCGAGTTCGTTGTTCTACCTCCTGCAACGACGCGGGCTGGCCGAACGAATGGTCGATGATGATTCGATTGAAACTGCCACAACTACGCCGCCCTCAACCACTCGGGCTCGGCTCCGAGGGGCATTTATAAAACGAGCAAAAGAACGAAAGCGCGATTACACCGTTGATTGGGTTCATTTAAAACTTAACGATCAAGCCCAGCGCACCGTTCTGTGTAAAGACCCGTTCAAATCGAGAGACGAACGCGTTGAACGCATGATCGCTTCTCTATAGCTGATTGGATTTAAGTGCCATCATTTAAAACTGGTTCGGTTATTCGAATGCTCGAAGAGCGTGCCGGTCTCCAGCGCGTCGAGGTCGAGTTAGGTCACGGTCCAGAACGGGCTTATGTATTAACTCAGTTAACCGGTACGGTCGAAGTTGGCGACGAAGTTGTGGTCAACACCACTGCAGTCGAATTGGGCTTAGGAACCGGAGGATGGCATGTCGTCCATTGGAATCTCGCTCGGAGCGATTGGAGCGAAAAAGGTCCCGGGCACATCATCAAGAGTCGTTACACCAGTCTGCAGTCTGATGTAGGCAGCGCGGAGGAATCTAATTCAATATTGGATAATCTCGAATCGATCGACTCCATGCCAGTAGTAGTAGCGGCACTCCACAGCCAAGTACCTGCGGTAGCGGTAACGGTAAAAAAACTGGCTCCATCAGCGCGATTGGTTTATGTCATGACGGATGCGGCCGGTTTGCCGCTCGCAATTTCTGACACCATAGCGGATCTCAATAAACGCGATTTGCTCGCGGCGACCGTAACTTGTGGTAATGCTTTTGGCGGAGACTTTGAGGCGGTTTCGATTTTCTCCGCTCTCGCAGTTGCTCGACACATCGCCAAAGCCGATATTGCGGTAGTGGCGATGGGGCCGGGGATAGTGGGAACTAATACCCGACTCGGATTCTCCGGTATGGAGGTGGGGCCGATTCTCGATGCCGTGAGGTCCTTGGGCGGAATTCCGATAGCGGCATTGCGAATCTCGTTTGCCGATCATCGGCCACGCCATTACGGGTTATCGCATCACAGCGCTACGGCTTTACGCATCGGCACTAGCGGTCGCGCGTTGATTCCTGTCCCGGTAATAGGCGAACCGAAAGAAGCGCAGATTCGTTCCGAATTGGTCAAAGCCGGATTAGATCAGCAACACGAACTGATTGATGTGGAAACGCTCGATGTATTGGAGTTGTTCAATGAGTACCAGCTCGACATCGTTTCTATGGGCCGTCCCGCTGCTGCCGACCCGGTTTTATTTCAAGCCGCGGCCGCGGCCGGAGCATTGGCAGTCAAATGCTTTGAGAATCAGTAATGACTGAAAGACTTGAGCGGCTAATGAATTTGACCGCAACTTTATTAGCAACTCCCCGTTCGTTAACCCTTGATGAAATAGCGGAACGCCTAGAACCGAGTTACCCCGACGATAAGGCTGCTCGCAGGCGTGCTTTCGAACGCGATAAAGAAACTTTACGAGACTTAGGGATACCGCTGAAAGTCGAAACCAACGGAGCGTTTAGCGCGGAGTCGAGTTATCGCATTTCTCCCGAGGACTACTACTTACCCGATCTCGGTCTCACCGATGAAGAGCGCTCGGCTCTTTACGCGGCGGTGACTGCGGTGCGGTTGGATACTGGCGCGGCTCGGGTTGGGCTTACCAAATTGGGAGGTGCTCAAGGACCGGCCGCAGAAATGATAACCCGACTCGAAATCCCCGAGCAGCTGCCGGATTGCTTTAGTGCCGTTTCCCAGCGATGTCCCATCTCTTTTTCGTACCGAGGTGAGTCTCGAAACTTAGAACCTTACGGTGTGGTCAACAGATTGAGTAACTGGTATGTAGTGGGGACTGATTTAGACAAGGATTTGCCGCGCGCCTTTCGTATAGACCGAATCGAAGGAACGGTGAATATCGGAAAGCCGGCAAGCTTCGAGAGACCCGAACAGATCGACCCCGTTGCCTTTGTGCGAGCCAACCCAATCACCTTTGGCGAAGATGAGCCGTTCGAGGTAACGGTGCTGGTCGATCCCAGCCGGTCTTCAATAGTTGTGGCCGAGCTTGGTGAAGAGAGTGTGGTCGAACGGCGTGATGACGACTCGGTGGTAATTGGCATGCAGGTGGTCAATAAGGAAGCTTTTCGAACTTGGACACTGGCTTTACTCGAACACGCCACGATCCTGTCGCCTCCAGAAATGGTGACCGACATGGTGGCTTGGTTGCGAGCAGTAATTGACATGACTGTCGAAAAATCAGCATGAGTCCGCGCCCGCAATCCGCCGAAAGGTTACAACGGATGCTGGCTTTAGTCCCTTGGATCCTTTCTCATCCTGAGGTAACTATTGACGAATTGGCGGTGCGCTTCGAAGTGCCTCCTAAAGAAATAGAAAACGATCTCGCCTTTTTACCCATGTGTGGTTTACCGCCTTATTCTCCCGATCGATTAATCGACGTTTGGATAACCGACGACGGCGCGGTGAGCATTAGCATGGCCGAGTATTTTAAACGACCGCTAAAACTCACTCCCGATGAAGGATTAGCATTGCTCGCCGCGGGACGCGCGCTCTTAGCGGTACCTGGTTCAGATCACGCCGGCCCGCTAGCCACTGCTCTAAAAAAATTAGAGAAGGTGGTAGGAGGATCGGTAACAGTCGAAATCGACGGGCCTGACAACTTGTCTGATCTCCAACAGGCCGTTGCTAAAACTGAACAAGTTGAGTTGACTTATCATTCATTTACGCGCGATGAGATTTCGGTGCGTTTGGTCGACCCCCAAAGGGTCTTTCACGCTTTTGGAGCTTGGTACCTAGCGGCTTTTTGTCACCAAGCCAACGATGCCCGATTATTCCGGATTGACCGAATCCAGTCAATCCGATTTACGGGCACGCCCGCAACAATGTTGAGGAGTGACGACGACTCTGATTCTGTTTTCCATCCCCAACCCAGCGACGAAAGGGTCCGGCTACTACTCGATCCGAACGCGTTGTGGGTGATTGAGGATTTACCCATCGAAAGTACGGTCGACCGCGACGACGGCAAGACGGAGGTCGTTATTGCGGTCAGCGGTTCGGCTTTTCTGCACCGACTTCTCCTGCGACTCGGTCCCGCAGTGCGAGTATTGGAGCCAGAAGCTGCTGTCACCGCTCTTCGGGTTAGCGCACAACACATTTTAGCCAATTACGAATCGTGAAAATCGTGTATCTGATTACGGCGTCGAACCTGTAAAGATCTCCGTCTGTGGTAATTAAGCGATGAACTCATCAGAAAACGAAACTCGCGAAGAGACTCTTCCGGTTCCCGTAGCGGCTTTGGCGCCGACAGAATCGTCACACGACGATAAGCAAAAGCGGCTGCGGCCGGGTAAACCGCGGAAAGGGATAGCTCGAACAATCATCGAATGGGTAGTCCTGATTGTGATCGCTTTGGGGATCGCGTTTTTAGTCAAGTCGTTCTTGCTCCAAGCCTTTTACATACCGTCCGAATCGATGGTCCCGACGCTGCAAGTCGGAGATCGGATCTTGGTCAATAAACTTTCTTACGATCTCCATGAGGCCAACAGGGGAGACATAGTCGTATTCCTTGCTCCAAAAGTGGCTCGCACTCCAGAAATTCAAGATTTGGTGAAACGGGTAATCGGCCTTCCCGGCGAAACGATCACTGCTTCTCCCGAAGGCGGCGTTTTGGTTGACGGCCGAGCAATCAAAGAGCCGTACATTCCTAAAGGGGCAAAAACTATTTTTAATGGCGTTCCCTCGGGATGCGGACAGCCGGCGAGTGGTGGCAACGGTTGCGTAGTCCCCGAAGGGCGAGTGTTCATGATGGGAGACAATAGGCAAGCGTCAAAAGATTCGCGAGTATTTGGACCGGTGAAACAGTCGAGTTTTATCGGCCGAGCTTTTCTGAGAATTTGGCCGCTGTCGGAGTTTGGTTTTCTTTAGCCGCTCGTTTATCGCCACTCGGCGACAACACTTACCATTCGATCAACATGATCCGAATACACCGCGTCAATTCCCATCGCGAGCATGGACCGCAGGTTCCGGACCTCTTGTACATCCCAAGCGAAGACCTTAATGTTGAAGCGGTGAAACAAAGTAACTAGTCCGAGAGTCCACTCGCTGTGATG
>JBCKKA010000046.1:0-6746 GCA_038904515.1 Acidimicrobiia bacterium
GCGGAGCGTCGGCCAAACGCGTTGCTACTGAAGCCGAATGTACGATCGTGCCGTTGATCATTACCATAACTTGATCGGCCATTCGTTCCATCTGGGCCAGATCGTGAGTTACCCAAACTAAGGGAACGCCGGAATCCGCCAACGCGCGCGCCCATAGTTCGAGGTCGGCGCGGGCGGGCGGGTCGAGCGCCGATGTGGGCTCGTCCATCAACACCACTTCGGGTTGAGTGGCCAACGCACGCGCTAAGCAAACCCGCTGCGCTTCACCGGCCGACAACAGAAGCGCGTCGCGATTAAGAAACTGCTCGTCCAACCCCACTCGAGTAAGCAAATCGGTAGCAGCAGTTTCGGTTAACTCAGGCGCGGCTACCCACAAATTCTCCAACACTGAGCCGACAAATGGAGTCGGGCGTTGAAACACCATGGCCACCCGCCGGCGCAGTTTTCGCGGGTCGAGATCGGAGATGTTGGTGCCGCGAAAACTCACCGTACCGGAATCGGGAAGCTCGAGACGATTACCCAGCCGGAGCAGAGTCGACTTGCCGGCACCCGACGGCCCTACCACCGCAGTAATTCCGGTTTCTTGAATAGAACCGGTGGCGTCGGTTAGTCGCGGGCCCCCTGCACCCGTGACCGAAACATGATCAAAGGTGAATAACACGATTAGAGGTTACTAACCAACAACGATTGGACCGAACGACCAAACGGACCGGTTTCGTCGTGTAACTCACAAGTAGCCATACCAATACCAGCCGGATTGAACTTAGAAACACCATCAAGCGCGATCCACTCACCTATTGGATGGCGAAAAAGATTAATGCTTAAGTCGGCATTGATGTACATAAACGAATTGCGCGGTAGTTCGGGGCTGACTCCGTTACCAAAATCAGCGATTGCGGCCGCGCGCTGTAACGGTGATGGGATTTCTCCCGTCACAATCGGACTGCGCAGACGAAACCAAATTGTGCTCGGGCCTGGTTCGGTCCAAGAACCGCGCGCCGCTCGCGTTTCTACCGTTTTCCAAAAACCCACCGAATCAGTCGGTGGCGTTCGGCCGGGTATGACGATGTCGAACGGTTTACTTTCTTGCCAGTTGCGGATAGTCGGGGGCGGCGGGGCGGTAAGGGGAAGGTTGAGATCCGGTTCGGTGCGCAAGCGTAAGCCGTGAGCGCGCGCCACCTCTACGCCGTCGGCGATCACGGCGGCCTCAACCCACTGAACTTTGCGACCGGGGCGAGTAGTGCGGGTGCGAATGCTAAACGGTATTAACGGTACTGGTCGCAATAAATCAATAGTGAGCCGCACGACAAAATGAGCGGTACCGGGATCGTGGCCTTCGACCGCACGCGCCAGCAGGGCGGCCGGCGCACCACCGTGCATGGCGTCGGGCGACCACGGTCCGCGCGCGAGAGCGTTGGGGATCCAGAGTTCTTCATCGCCGTTTACACCGGCGGGAGTAAAGACTGATTCATCCTCAGAGACGGTCACGATAATTAAGCGTAGGCTGCTCGCCCATGACGGTATTTCCCCGCGCCGAGGTTGAGGCTGAGTTCGAACGCTATGTCGCCCATGAGTTTCTGCTGGACACGCGCCGCCCGCACCACCGACATAAATACAAATATTTGCTAATCAATAAAAAGGCTGATGCGTAATGAGCGAAATTGTACTTACCGAAACTCACGGCGCCGTACGCGTTATTACTCTAAATCGACCCGAGACTCGCAACGCTCTCAATACCGCTCTGCATCGCGAATCGGCCGCCGCGTTTAGCGAAGCCGAGGATGACAAAAACGTCGCGGTGATAGTGCTGACCGGAACTGATCCGGCGTTTTGTGCCGGTCTCGACCTAAAAGAATTGGGCGAAGGGGGCGCCAATTTGTCGGGCGGCCATCGCGGAGAACAAACCGACGCGCGCTGGACTAACCCCATTCGGGCGGTCTGGGAAACCAGCAAGCCGGTAATCGGCGCGATCAACGGCGCGTGCATTACCGGTGGGTTTGAGTTGGCCCTTGGCTGCGATTTTCTGATTGCTTCTGAACGAGCAGTTTTCGGCGATACCCACGGGCGGGTTGGAGTAACTCCCGGTGGGGGCATGAGCGTATTTCTTCCGATGGCAGTGGGATTGCGGCGAGCCAAGGAGTTGAGTTACACCGGAAACTTTCTCGCCGCCGAACCCGCGTTCGCGGCCGGATTGGTTAATCATGTGGTACCTCACAATGAATTACTTAGTTTCACTATTGATTTAGCTAATGAAATCGCCGGTAATGATGGCCCGACTGTGCGGCACCTTAAAAAGCTTTACGACCATAACTCTCGACTTGCACCGGGAGCGGCATTCGAACACGAGCACGAAGTCTTCCGTGATTACCGAATTGATTTTGCCGCGCTTGAACAACGCCGCCAAGGGGTAATTGAGCACGGGCGCACTCAGCAGTAGCACCACCGGCGCGCCAGTGCCGCGATATTTGCTCCGCTGGCTGCGAAAATACTAAAGCGTGCTATTCCCTACCGTAACTTTCGCGATCTTTTTTATGATCGTTCTGCCCGTGAGTTGGCTACTGATGCCAACGCGCCAACGCTGGAAACTTTTTATTCTGGCCGCGTCGTATTTTTTCTACGGCTACTGGGACTGGCGGTTTTGCTTGCTTATTGCCGGTGCGACCGTAGCCAATCAAGTTTTAGCCACTGCAGTATTTAGAGCAGAGAACGAGCGCACCAAGCGCGCGTGGTTAATAGCGGCCGTGGTGGGCAACCTCGGAATGTTGGCCTACTTCAAGTACTACGGATTTTTTGTTAGCAGCGCGGCCAATACTCTTCACCAACTTGGTATTGATTTCTCTCCCACCATTATTAATGTGGCGTTGCCCGTTGGGATTTCGTTCTTTACTTTCCAAGCATTGAGCTATGTAATCGACACTTACCGAGGTACCTTCACGCCTGGTCGTCTCATCGACTTCGCGGTTTTTCTTTCGTTCTTCCCGCATGTAATCGCTGGCCCTATTGTGCGCCCCGCGGAGTTCATACCGCAGATCGATGCGGCTCACGACCCTCGTCGAGTTGACGCCAGTCGAGCGTTCTTCCTCATAACTATCGGGCTCTTTAAAAAAGTTGTCATTGCCAATATTTTGGCAACCCAAATAGTGGATCCGGTATTTTCGTCGCCCCAACAACACTCAGGGCTGGAAGTACTGGTGGGCATCTACGCCTACGCGATACAAATTTACGCCGACTTCAGTGGTTACACCGACATCGCCATCGGCATTTCCTTGTTGCTCGGCTTCCGGTTCCCCCAAAACTTCGACAGCCCCTACACCGCCACTTCAATTCAAGACTTCTGGCGACGCTGGCACATGACTCTCTCGCGCTGGTTACGCGATTACCTCTATATACCGTTAGGCGGAAATCAGCGCGGCAAGTGGAGCACCTACCGCAACCTCATGCTCACAATGGTGCTAGGCGGTTTGTGGCACGGCGCGGCTTGGACATTTGTGATTTGGGGAGCCATCCACGGAAGCTTTCTGTGCGGTGAACATTTTCGCCGCGCCCGACGCGAAGCTAAAGGTTTACCCGATCCGGTTGATACCCGTAATCGTCGAATTGTCAGTCGTCTAATCACTTTCAATGTGGTGTGCGTGGCTTGGGTGTTCTTTCGAGCCGAATCGCTTGAAAATGCCGGAAATATTTTTAGTCAGTTGCTAACTCCCGCACACTGGTTTGACGCTTCTCCTCTTATAGGGGGAATGGTATTGTTCGCAATCGCGGCGGGTTTGGCCGAGCAATATATTCCGCGTGACGCGTGGGCGCGAGCCATGGCCCGTTTTTCTCACTTGACACCATTAGTGCAAGGAACTGTGCTTGGAGTTTGTCTATTGATCATTAACACTCTCGGGCCGCGCGGGGTCGCGCCCTTTATCTACTTCCAATTCTGATGCCCGCGACTAAGAAACTCCCACCCACACCGCAACACGCCCACGAAATCGATGACCCCGCGCGCCACACTATGGCCGTCGGTCGAGTCTTGATCGTTATGGTTACCGCGTTATTGGTGGGCGCGCTGCTTAACGCACCGGGCTTGCGCAAAACGGCCTTCGGTCAACCGCTGGGTTGGCAACGCGATGTGGCGGTATTTATCGCCGACCGGCTCAACGATGTAAGCACCACGCTGTTGCTCAGCGAGCCGCGGGCAGGAATACAAGTGCTCGCCGGTCGCAGTGGTGACGACAATGTCGATTTAAGTTTGCCCAGCCCGACGCGTCCGGCCGATCCTGACATCGTTTGGCCACCGCCAAAAATTGCGTTTAGTCCAACCAAACCCATGCGACTGGCAGTGGCGGGCGACTCGCTTTCGGTCACACCCGGCGAATCGTTGATCAATCTGGCACCGGGTACGGGCGTGATACTGCCGACCGGTGAAGTCGATGGCCGCATCAGCACCGGCTTGGCTCGACCGGAAATATTTAACTGGCCGGCACATCTAAACGAAAAACTCGCGGGTGGTGGGGTCGACGCGCTCGTGCTCACGCTGGGCTCTAATGACGACCAAGCCCTCACCGGCGAAGGTGGCGTCGGGCCCCTACTCAGCCCCGAATGGGAAACTGAGTATCGGCGGCGCGTTGGTGGGTTGATGGATTTGGTTACTAATAAAGGCACCAAGTTATTTTGGATCGGGGTTCCGTTTATGAGTAACAACGAACGCTACGACACTCGTTATCAATTTATGAACGCCATTGTGCGCAGTGAAGCCGAAAAGCGCCCGGGAAAAGTTGTTTATGTAGATACCAATCCGGTACTTTCGATCTTTGGTGGTGGTTACTCGCAGTATTTGCCGGGTCCCGACAACACATTCGTGCAGGTTCGAACTGGTGACGGGATTCACTTCACTCGCGCCGGAGGCGATCTCGTGGCCAACGCGGTGCTCAAAGCGATGGGGGAAACTTTCGACTTGGAGTCGTGGAAAAATCCGCCCACTACTAAAGCGGGCTCGCCCGTAACCACTACGACGACTAGTACCACCAGTCCGAAGCCGACCAGAAAATCAGCGGGAAAAACACCGGGAAAAACGGGGAAGTCGGGGAAGAATAAGTGAGACGGCTACGGGTAGCGTGGTGGTGATGGACCTCACCCCGCTAGTGCAGAGCGCCGATAGCAAAATCCTGTTAGTGGTCATGGACGGATTAGGTGGCTACGCCGACGAGAATAACGGTACCGAGCTTGAAGAAGCAGCAACCCCTCATCTCGACGAACTGGCGCGGGCGGGCGCGTCGGGAATGTTCGACCCCGTTGGACCCGGAATTACCCCCGGCTCAGGACCGGGCCACCTCGGACTATTTGGTTACGACCCCACTGAATTCGAATTAGGGCGCGGCGCGTTGTCGGCGGCGGGTTTAGAAGTTACCGTCGGTGTCGGTGATGTTGCCGCGCGGGGAAATCTTTGCACTCTTGATGCCAACGGAATAATTACCGATCGTCGCGCCGGTCGCATTGCCGATGCCGACGCGCTAAAGGTAATAAAAAAACTTCAAGATGGTATTCGCGTCGATGGGATTGAAGTTTTGATACGCCACGAGCGCGAGCATCGTTGCCTGCTCGTGCTACGGGGTGCCGGACTCGATGCGGGGTTAAGCGATACCGATCCACAAAAAACTGGTGTTGCTCCGCTTAAGACCGTTGCGCAAAATGCGGCGGCTGCTCGCACCGCCGAAATCATTAATGACATAAACCAACAAGTCGTGACCTTGCTAAAAGACGAGTCGCCCGCTAACGGAATTCTCCTGCGCGGTTTTGATACTCACCGCGAGTTACCGTCGATGCACGATCGTTACGGAGTACGAGCCGCGGCGATCGCGGCGTACCCCATGTACCGCGGTATCGCGCACTTACTCGGTATGGATGTAATTGGATCACCTACCAGCCTCGACGATCAGATCGCTATTCTCACTTCCGCCTGGAACGACTACGACTACTTTTTTCTCCATCACAAAGGCACCGACTCGGCGGGTGAAGATGGTGATCGGGCTCGCAAAATTGCCGCCATTGAAGCGCTCGACACCGCGGTGCCCGCGTTGCGCAAATTGGGCCCCGATGTAATTGCGGTGTCGGGCGACCACGCCACTCCCAGCCAGATGGCCGCGCACTCGTGGCACCCCGTACCCACGCTGTTGTGGAGTGAGCGCGTCGGACGCGACGATGTCAGCCAGTACGGCGAGCGCTGGGCCCTTCAGGGCGCCTTGGGTATGCGCCCACTCAAAGATCTCATGGCCCTCATGCTCGCCAACGCGGGTCGACTACAAAAATACGGCGCCTAATTTTTAACCTCGGCATTTTCGCGCTTGCGGCGGTAGTCTCGACTGATGAGTTCGGCCGCGATTGATCCGCAAAAAATTGTTCTGCCTCCCGACTTGCGCCCTATTGACGGTCGCTTTGGCTCGGGCCCGGCCAAAGTAAGAACCGAAGCGGTAGATCGCTTAGCCGCGACCGGCAGCACTTTTCTCGGAACCAGCCATCGGCGCGACACCGTACGCACAGTTGTAGGTCAAATTCGTAGCGGGCTTACCGATTTATTTTCACTGCCTGATGGTTACGAAGTGATGCTCGGCGGCGGAGGTGCGACGGCGTTTTGGGATGCCGCCGTGTTTGGTTTAATCGAACAACGCAGCGAGCACGCAGTGTTGGGTGAATTCTCATCAAAATTTGCTGCGCTAGTTACCGCGGCACCCCACCTCGCGGAACCGTTGATCGTGACCGCC
>JBCKKA010000047.1:0-6591 GCA_038904515.1 Acidimicrobiia bacterium
CCTTAGGTTGAGTGTGTTGATTGGCGAGCGACCCAGTAACGATGTCGGCCCAAGTGAGCAACACCGACGGCCTAACTAAATCGCGTCCGGGCAAGCAAAGTTCGGGAACAATCCGACCCCGTCCGACCAGCGTGTCACCTTGGGCCACGACCGAACAACCTAGTTCGGAGGTAAACCCAATTCGATCACGCGGGTCACCTCCTCTGACGCGATGTTCCATTTATGGTTTCATCCGATCTTTGGTTGTAAATGAGTAAACGACAGTTCATGAAATCTATCGGTTCGACGGGCGGTGGTCGTAATTTGGCTTACCTGTGGCCAATTTATTGGAATGGGTGATGGAGCACGTTAGTTGAGCTCGGCTAGCAGCTCGACCGCTAGCGCGCGTCGCCGAGCTGCAAATTCTGGCGGCGAGATAACTTCGGCGTCAGCAGGCAGACTAATAAGCAGGTGATTAATCTGTTGTTCGCCACTTACGGTTACATCGATTTCGATTTGACCATTACCGATATCAGTTTGGTCGTCTCGTCCTGTTGTTGAAGGCAGAGAATCTATTGCGTCGGCGGCGATAGCAATGCGGATTATTTGAGTGCGATCAATAAGTACAAACGATTCCGGAACTTCGGTCCACGGTATTTGATCCATTTCTTGTTCACCAATTTCGGCATCGATTATTCGATCAAGGCGAAAGGTTTTAGTTTCTTTTTCAGTTAGGTCGCGGGCGCTTAGGTACCAATTTCCCCAGCGAGACCAGACCCGAAATGGCAACAGTTCGCGGGGGGTAGTCGAATCAGAACCGTCGCGTCGATAGTGAATTTTAATTGAACGGTACGCAATCATCGCCTCACGAACTATCGCAAGAGCGGGGGGCACATCGACCGGTATTCGTAGTTCTATCGCGACTTCGTCTCGCAGTTTGGCTACGGCTCGGTCTAGAGCGGGATCCGGTTTAGACAAGAGGGTTTGCATCGTTTGCCCCGCGATTAATAATCGCAGCGCTCCATCACGATCGGGTGCGGCCGCCTCCAATTCGCGTAACCAGTGGTCTGCAGTTAGTGAAATTCTGTCGTTTTCATCAAGGAGAAAAGCCGCACTCTCGTCTATAAATAAATGTTCACGACTGGTGTGGTAATTCAGATAAAGGACTGCGTCGAGAACTGAACGCAAGGTCTCTTCATCTATTTCGACGGCCGCGGCACAGTCGCTAAGGGAAACCGATTTTTGTTCTTCGACCATTCCGAGAACTAAACGGAGAATCTCAAACTGCTTTTGCTTAGTAAGTGTGGCCATTATTTAGCACCGGCAATCGCAGTTAGATGATCGCGAATCAAATCGCGTAATTGCGGGGGCGAAATCACCCGAGCGTGACCACGAAAAGCCAGAAGACGAACTCGAGTTGAGTCGTAATTCCGAACTTTAAATACTGCTTCGATGGTGTCGCCGTCGGGACTCGCGTCACCGATGATTTCGGCACCAAACTCTTCTACGAATGCCGCGACAAAGTCGCGGTCAACGCCTACCCGAGCTTCCAGTAGCGGGTCGCGGCCCCAAGCATTGGGGTCGAGGTTGAACGCTTTTTCGGCATCAAACCAGCCGGCCACAAGGAACGCATCGGTAGACCCGACCCCTTTGACATTTTCCATACGATCAAGTCGGTAGCGTCGAATAGCTTCTTTATCAGGGTCCCAACCGGCGAGATACCACCATTTCCGCCATTTACCTAGCGCCCACGGCTGGATGAATCGATTGGTCCCTTCAAACATGAACTCAATTGCCTGACCGTCGTAAATAGCGTCGCGCAGAATTGCGACTAACGGATGAACTTGAATAACGATTTCGGCTTCGGCGTCGTTAACACCAGTGCCGATTTGGCCGGCTCCACCTTCAATGCCTTCTATGTTTATGACCGTGGCGGCGCTAATCAAAGCGGTGCGTTCGTTGCTGTTAAAAAATGGCGGCGCTAATCGGTAACGGTGGTCGCTCTCGTTAAAAGTCACTTCTATTCCGAAACCCTTGTCGAGATCTTCTAAGTCGCGGCGCACTAATCGTCGGAGCGACTCCCACTCAGGGCCTTCACTCGCTAAATCACCACTACCAGTGCGGCCCTTTTCGTGATCGTAACCTTCAACATCTAGCGTTATCGAGTCAAGGTTTGCAGCAATGTTTTCTTCCTTACACTTTTTAAGATAGGCCGCCAAGTTAAGAATTCGTTCGGTCGGGCTAACTCCAGAATTTTCTTCAGTCACAACTGCGGCTCCACGATTACTTTTCCTATCGCTTTTCGGTCCGCAACCATACGCAGAGCCGAAACTGTCTGATCGAGGGTGAACCGTTCCGAAACCAACGGATGCACTTGTCCGGCAGCAAACAGTTCGTGAAGCTCGCGCTCATCGCGTTCGGCGGACGCCGGATCGTTACTGGCAAAGGTGCGAATATCGAGCGCTTTAATAATCATGCCTTTAAGCAACACCAAGTTTAAGGGTATCCGAGGTATGGCTCCCGACGCGAAGCCTAATACGATAAACCGACCACCAAAACGAGTCGCTCGCAAAGCCGCTTCGGAGTAGTCGCCACCCACTGGATCGAGCACCACGTCAGCGCCACCGCCGGTTATTTCTTTGATGCGTTCTTTTAGATTTTCGGTTTCGTAGTTAATGGTGGCTTGGGCCCCTTTAGTTCTCGCCGCCGCGAGTTTTTCTTCACTTGAAGCCGCGGCGATTACTCGGGCCCCCAAAAGGTGAGCAAGTTCAACTCCCGCCATACCTACGCCACCACCCGCGCCGAGCACCACCACCCATTCTCCGGATTGCACATCGGCCACACTGCGTAAGGCGTGATACGAGGTGGCGTGGGCCACGCCGAACGCAGCCGCTTCGGCGAAAGTCGACGACTCAGCCATAGGGCGGAGAGCTATTGCCGGCATTAGGGCGTATTCGGCAAAGCCGCCGGAAAACGCGCTTCCGTAAACCCGATCACCCGGTCGAAATGTGTCGACTCCTTCTCCGCACGCAGTAATTACTCCTGCGAGTTCGCTACCCGGGATAAACGGTACCGGCATCGAAACTTGGTAGGCGTTAGCGATTAGTAATGAGTCAGCAAAATTAACCGCGCTGGCGTGCACTTCAACAACAACCATGCCCGGACCAGGGGTAGGCACTTCAGCATCTTCAATTATTACATTTTCTAGAGGTCCGTATTCTCGACACATAGCAGCACGCATCTTCCCATGCTGCCACGGTTCGCAGTGGCGCGCCAAAGTTAATTAAAGTTACACTTTGGTGTTAAATCAACCGAAGGAGAACAGTGTTCAATTCGCGTATTAGAACTGTCGTGGCTTCTGTATTGGTTGGGTTCGCGCTGATTCTAGGGGCTACTCCGGCTGGCGCCCACGCCGAAAAAAAAGCATCCACGATTATATTCACAGCCGTTATTACCTCTAACCAAAAAGTTCTTTATAACGTCGGAGTCAATAATTCGCTCACCTACGGTTGGAATCGTCTGGTCGGCACCGCCACAGTTGACGGTGTTCTGAGCGACATCGAAATGCTCGGTAATGTTGACTACAACGAAGGCAGCGGTCCTTTTTACGGATTTGTCACTATTACCCAGCCCGATGCCACCTTGGCGCTAAAAATGACCGGTAAGGCGACGGCGTCACTTGAACACGACCCATTTTCACCCGGCACCGAAGCTAAATTTAAGTCCACACTTAAGGTGATCGGCGGGTCGGGTCGATTTATTCAGGCTAAGGGTGCCGGAGTTTGGACCGGTAACCGCACGACAGAATTGGGTGGGGCGGTCACGATGAAAGTTAAACTAAAGGTAAGCGGACTTTCCCACTAGTTACTATTTTGAGTTTTCCGGTAATAGTTCCGGTAATAGTTCCGGTAATAGTTAAGGACAGCCGGTAACTTCAACATCACTCTGTCCGGATGGAGCCGCTCCGCTAGCAACGGGAGCGTTAGCAAAGCGAGCCTTAATCCAGCCGACCATATCGGTGGTCGAGCTCGCGATTACTCCACTATGGCTTTGGCCCGGATAAACCCAGCGTTGCATCTTTTGACCGATTCCGCAGAGTTTGTTGGTGAGCAGTTGGCTAGAGATGGTAGGTATTTGTTCATCTTCCCCACCGTGAATAATAAGCAGCGGTATGTTGTTAGTCGTATCGATATTTTTCGGATCGTTAGCTACGAAAAGTTTCTTCCATTCGGGCACCTCAAACGGATTAGCCAAGCTGGTTTCTTCAATCGAAATATCGCCCAGCGTGTCGGAGAGATAATCCGAACAGCCCTTTTCGAGTTCATCTAGCAACGCGATTCCCTTAGGAGTAAGAACTTTATCTAGTGGTGCCTTCTTGTCACCGTAAGCGGCGTTGAGTCCACCGGCACTCATAAGCAGGTAGTAACGAAATTCGCTGGTCTTGAGGTAGTCGTAAATGAGATCGAATTGTGATGGCGGTGCACCGGCAACCACCCCTTTAAGATTTAGCTCGGGCGCATACTTAGGAGCAATAGCGTGGGCGTACATAGCCGTTTGACCCCCTTGCGAGTGACCCCAAACCGCATAGTTTTTACTTACTTGTACTTTGGGCAATTGCGCGGCGGCCCGCACGATGTCGATGGTGTTTTGCGCGGCCGCGATTCCGGCAATGTAGGGATGCAGTCCCGGCGTGCCTTCCCCCTGATAATCGCTGGCAGTAATAAGCCAATTATCGGCGAGTAGGCCATTGGCTAGCGCGTCTATCTTTTCGGGCTTTAGCGACGGCGCGCACTTATCGGTCATGCCGTTAGTGCCGTGTCCCCAACTGACCACGGGGTATCCCCCCTTGGGCGCGGCGGTATTGGGAACTACTACTAATCCGGTTACTGGTATCGGCTTACCGTTAACAGTTTCTGATACGTACATCACGCGGTAGACGGTTCCGTTTACGGTGGGCGCTAAAACTTTTTCTGATTTAAGCAGAGTGCCGGTTTTTTTGCCGCTCAGCGAACTGGGAGTTTTATAGAACGCGGGCAATCCGTCGGGCGCGGGTGCGCTGAGCGCGACTCCTTGGCTCGCGCCAATCAGGCCGGCGGTAATCGCAATCGTAAGTAACCAAACCCGTGCTTGTGAGCGCGGTTTAGAAAATCGCGCCGCAGTGCTAAACATTTACATCCCCCTCCGCTCCGGATGTATTTACATCTAGAGGCGGGTAGAATTGTTACATAAATCGGCTAGACCGCTAGACAATCCTAGGCCGTCAGGCAATCTTGGGTGCAGCGATCTATGGCATGACTGCGATTCGCTTCTATGTAACTTATGCACAAGGTCGTTCCTTGGGCCCGAAATATATCGAGCAGAGTACGAACGACGAGTTCAGTCGCAACCGGCGATGGCCACGGCCAGGGATCGGGAAAAACTCGGTGCCAGTTGGGCGAGTGGACGCTAGGCGCGCGCCAGCCGAGGTGGAGCATGGCTAATTCGTCAGCGGCGTTGAGATGGTTTTTCTCAGTTTCGTAGTTAGCTCGGGCTTCAACCTGAAGAGCTCCGTTGGGGTCGACCAAAACTTGTAGGTATCGAGAGACAGTCTGAAGAGCCCTGGCTTCGGCGACTTTGCTATTAATTGGTGAGATAGAAGCCGTTTCAACAACCGGAAGCGCTTCTTCCAGATCAAGAATCACGATGCGGTCGGTTCCGGTGCAACAACGGTCGATGACATTTAGCAATGCGTCAAAGAACACAGGGCTTGCCTCAATTAGCAGCTTTTCTTGGTCGGGAATCGACGAATTGGTCATGAAGCCAGTATGACGAAGGGGTGGGACATTGGTTAATGAGTAAACATTCCGCGGGTTTTACTGACATGCGTGTCAGGGTTTTGGTCTTATTCGCTATCGGCTCGCTATCGGCTGGTACGAGCGTGTCCCACTCGTGTTGGATAGTTCTCTCATGAAAGAAAATTATGAAAAGGGGGGTGGAGAAAAAATGGCGGCTATTTCTCACATTGGCTCGACTGTCTCAGCCGACTTAACCCAACGGGTCGAAAACCTAGAAGATCAGCTTGATCGTTTACGGCGCTTAGTGGCTTTGTTGGCCGCCACTGCGCTTGAAGCTTTAGCCGACTGACTAACTGCCGCTCGGTAAGTAGCGAGCAAGAGTTCGCGACGAGGGACATCGATGTTGGAGTCGGCCGCAATGGCGTCGGCGGCAGTTTTAGTTTCGGTTACGTAACCCGCCGATCGTAAAACCCAACCCAACGGAAGATTGCACGCGCGCTCAAGGGCGGCTAAATCATCAAATGACGGCGATGCGTCGCCGGTCGACCAACGGCTGATCGTATTTTGTGCGACGCCTAAGCGCTTAGCTAATTCAGTTTGCGTAAGTCGACCGCGATAAGCGGCCCGAATGGCCTCACCGATCGGATTGCTGCGGGCTTTGAGTGCGGTAGCAGGCATTTTTATTTCCTCCAGAGGCCGATACGGTTTATTGAAGACGATCCCATTGTAGACACCTTCGGTGACAATTTGGTTATCCAAAATGCTGGTATCCAGAAATGTCCCAGGTCAAAGTTAAATTATCGAAATACCAGTGGGCAAACTACCGCCCAGTAACCGC
>JBCKKA010000048.1:0-6350 GCA_038904515.1 Acidimicrobiia bacterium
CCCAGAATTCCGGCCGCCACTATTCCGGCCGCGTGGAGTGAATAACGAATCGACTTATGGGTTGAAATTGGGTGTACATGAATAAGCATCGCGAGCAGGGCGCCGATGATAAGCGAGGAGGCGCGAGTGTCGGTTCCGAAGTAAACCCGAGACGGATCACTGGTGGAGTCGTAGAGCGCAAACATCAGCACAATTGACCCCACGCCGATTGCGGTGGACACTATCGCTAACGGAAGAATCCGTCCTCGGCGCCAGCGCAGCATTCCGTAAACCACCATTGGCCAAACCAAATAGAACTGTTCTTCTATGGCGAGTGACCACATGTGCCTAAGCGGGGACGGAATTGCAAATTGATCAAAATACGATTGTTCGGAAATAATGAATCGCCAGTTAGCTACATAACCCAGAGTGGCTAAGCCATCGGCGCGAATTTGACGCAATTCATCGGCTCCGGCAACCGCGGCCGCGTAGAGCGCGACTGCACCGACTACTAAAAACAGCGCGGGGAGAAGCCGCCGGCCCCGACGAGCCCAGAAAGCCCGCAAACCGATTCCGTTCTCCTTTTCCCATTCGGCGAGGAGTAATACGGTAATCAGAAATCCGCTAAGGACAAAAAATGCATCAACTCCGAGGAATCCACCCGCCGCCCAACTTCGGCCGCCGTGGTAAAAAAGAACCGCCAGCACCGCGGCGGCGCGTATACCGTCTAAGGCGGGGAGATAACGAACACGCCCTTGCATCGAGTGCCAAGCGTAGTGCCCGTAAGTGAAATAAAATGTTCACTTCTGCGCCGGTTATTTTAAAGCCGGTTATTTAAAAGCGGGTTATTTAAAAGTAAGGAAAATTGCCGCATGACTGGTTGGTTAAAGGTCTTTTTACTGGTTTTTGTAACTTTTTTACTGGCATTGCCTAACTTTGCCGGTGCCAGTTCTAAAACTCAAATTTCTGATATCCCGGGCGTGACCACTCCTCCTACTAACACTCCAGTCGAACTTGCCCCCGGTGTGGTACTTAAAAGCGGACTGCAGTACGGGGTAGATGAATCTGACGCGCGTACGCCCGAGCTGTTCGACGCTTATTTACCCGCGCCGAGCGATAAGCGCGCGCCCGCGGTAATACTTATTCACGGTGGGGGTTGGGTATCCGGTTCGCGCACCGACTTGGCGCCCGAAGCAGCTCGATTTGCGGCCGCGGGGTTTGCGGCCTTCACTATCGACTATCGACTAGAAACCCCAGAGCACGGAATTCCGTGGAACGATCCCATCAATGATGTCCAAGAAGCTATTCGTTATATCGCGAGCAATGCTGACACCTTTGGTGTCGATCCAAACCGGATTGGGATTCTGGGCGCTTCGGCGGGGGGCTGGCTGGCCGGAATGATTGCGACTTTAGGTACCGATGAATACGCGCTGGGAGAAAGCCCGAGTCCTACGTCTAGTTCAAATACAGTCAAGATTTCTGTTGTGGTCACCTGGTCAGGGATTTTTGATTTGACCACTCTGCAGCCGCGCCAAGAAGGCGAATTGCCGTCTGGTTGTGATAACGATCCGAATTGTTTAATCAAACTCGCCCCCAGCGGATTTGAAGATCTAACCGGCTGCGATATCGATGCGTGTCCGGACCAATTTTCCGAGGCATCTCCGGTTAACCACGTAACCGGTATTACCACGCCGATGTATATGTTTAATTCTGATGACGAATTAGTGCCAGTGGCTCAGCCCCAAGCAATGGGAGCGGTGCTCTCAGCAAAGAGCGTTGCTAATGATGTGGTGATTATTCCGGGTTCTCTTCACGCCCAGCAATATGCTGACACGGTCTGGAACCAGACTTTGTCTTTTCTGACCCAATACTTAGGCGAGCCGGCACCTTCGGCGTCATCGCCACCGAGTATTAACGGCAGCAAGCCGGAAACCAAACCCTCGACCGAATCAGATACGACTTGGTTGGCGGTTGTCGTGGCAGTGGCGGCGGTGTTAGCCCTCTTGGTGAGTGTCGTCGCGTGGCGCCGTCGTCGCTATCGATCGGCGCACTCTAAACACCACAAAAAATAATTTCCACTACTATTGAGCCTCACTACAAAGCGGGCGGTTAGCTCAGTGGTAGAGCACTTCCTCGACACGGAAGGGGTCGGAGGTTCGAACCCTCTACCGCCCACCACAAACCTGCAGGTCACGCAGCCCGGCTTGAAGTGAGCTAGGGTTCGATCAAGAAGCATACGGCTCGGGCAATCGGACAACTGAGACGTGTCCTAGGTGGAGATTGGAATAACCTTGGATGAAGGGCGAATCCGATCGGAGTTTCACCGCGCACTCAAGCGCGACGCGTCGCGCTGGCCGATGATGGACCGGCCTTAGGCAGTAGTGGCAACCGCCGCCGAGAAGGACCAGCGCCCTAGGTGGGCGTCGAAACTCGTTCGCGGAAGCCCGATTGTGGCCGTGTTCACGCTGGTCATGGTCGGGGTGGGCGTCGCCGTGCTTGCGTTTGACATCGGCGGGGGTGGTCCACGTATTTCGGCTTCACGCTCGCCTCGGTCGGACGGAGCCACGCCAGTTGTCGACGCGATTCCCACACCCGAGGGGGTCCGCGGCAAGTGCTTGCGGCTGACGATCGACGGAGTTGTGCACGACGGCTGTATCTCCGCGCCAGGCATTTACGCGTGGCGAGTCGCTGACACCGACTATCTCGTAGCAAGGTTAGCGCTTGATCTCAGTGATGACCAGACCCTTGAGGCCGATTCGTCTGGATTCGTTGTCGTCCTCTTCGATGAGTACCGCGATCGCCTTCGGTTAAGTTGTCTGAACCGCAAAATCTTTGATGCCATCGCTCTTCAGTTCGGCGACGACCCGCCGCCGTTTCTCGTCACGGGGTGCAGTCCGAGTTACACCTTTGTGTCGCCTGAGCCCATTGCTAACCAACCGCCGCGAGTTCAGATCCTCGAACTTCGGGGATCTGAGTGGGTTCTGGTTGCGATGCCTGATTTCGAAGAGGTCGACCCGACGCGACGCTGTGCCGAAGTTCCCGCGTATCCCGCGCCAGCAGGAGGGCCAACCGCTCTTGAGTTTTGTTCGATTCTGGGCTAGGCAGCCCACGGGTGCTTGGTTTTAAGCGGCTCCGGCGAGTCGGTGTTCCCAGGCGGTGTGGTCGTCGTACAGCGTGCGGTGCTGTAGGCAGTTGGAGGATGCCAACGAATCGGTTCACACTTCGCGCAGTGCGCGGTGATGAGTGTCGCCGGCGGTGCGGTGGTCGGCATCCCCCTGCTCTATGTCGTCGCATCGAGAGTGGGCTGAGAACCGTGGGGTGGGCGGCGAACATCATCGAAGATCTGGTCGACGACGCTGGGCGCGCCCGCCCGCGCTGCGAACTGCCGCTCTTCGTACGGCCTTGGAGCCGCGGCGGAGTTGCATGACTCGGCGGTACCTTGGTTCGCGTCGCGGCGCCAGAGTCTGCACAACTCGCGCCTTTTGATCGAAGAGGTTCACAAGCTAGTGCGGCGCAGGATCTCCACCCGCAGGCACCGTCGCACGACCGGGCGATAGAGTGCGCTAGGTGGAGAGCGACTTTGCCCAGCTTGCGGTGATCTTGGCGCTCGCGGTCGCCGCCGGCGCTCTGGCCGTCGCGCTCCGACAGCCGCTGATCATCGCGTTCATCGTCGTGGGCGTGATCGTGGGCCCGGCCGCTTTCGGGTGGGTGACGACGAGCGATCAGATCGACCTCCTCGCCCAAGTTGGTGTCGCGTTACTGCTATTCCTCGTCGGGCTCAAGCTCGACGTGCATCTGATACGCAACGTCGGCCCGGTCGCCCTCGTCACGGGAACCGTGCAGGTGATCGTCACGGCGGCCGTGGGGTTCGGGATTGCGCTCGCACTGGGGCTCGGCACGACGCCGGCGCTGTACGTCGCGGCCGCGGTGACCTTCTCGAGCACGATCATCATCGTCAAGCTCCTCTCCGACCTCCACGAGTTCGAGCAACTGCACGGACGGATCGCGGTCGGAGTCCTGATCGTCCAGGACATCGTCGTCATCCTCGCCATGGTCGCCTTGGCCACCTTCGGACGGGGCGAGGGTGCTCTCACCGACGAAGTCGCCGGCCTCGTCGCCAGGTCGGTCGGCTTCTTCGTCGGAATCGTCGCGATCACCCGCCTGGTGCTGCCCAGACTGCTGGACCGCCTCGCCCGTTCGCCTGAGCTCCTGGTGCTTTTTGGCATCGCGTGGGCGGTCGCCGTCGCCGCCGGAGCCGACTGGATCGGCCTCAACAAGGAAGTCGGCGCCTTCGTCGCCGGCCTCGCGCTCGCGTCGACTCCCTACCGCGAAGCGGTGGGCGCGCGACTCGTGACTCTCCGCGACTTCCTGTTGCTGTTCTTCTTCATCGACCTCGGCGCACGACTCCAGTTCAGCGATATCGGATCCCAGATCGTTCCTGCGATTGTGCTCTCGGCCGTCGTGCTCCTGATCAAGCCGTTCATCGTGCTCGTCGTCATGGGTCGGCTCGGCTACCGCACCCGCGTGTCGCTCCGCACCGGACTCACCCTCGGGCAGATCAGCGAGTTCTCCCTCATCCTCGCTGCGCTCGGCCTCAAGCTCGGACACATCGGCGGATCAACTGTCGCGCTGATCACTGCGGTCGGTGTCATCACCATCAGCATCTCCACCTACGTGATCGTCTACTCGCAGCGCATTTACGGATACCTCGCTCCGTGGGCTCGCGTCTTCGAACGGCCGCACCCCGCGCACGGTGAGGAGTCCGACGCCACGTTGGAGTACGACGCGATCATCTTCGGTGTCGGCCGATTCGGCAGCTCTATCATCGAGCCGCTCACCCGTGCCGGGCGCCGGGTACTCGCCGTCGACTTCGATCCTCACGCCCTCGCGCAGCTCCGAGAGCATGGCGTCGACGTGCTCTATGGAGATGCCGAAGAACCCGCGTTCATCACCGCGCTTCCACTCGCGTCGACACGCGCCGTGCTGAGCACGATCCCCCAAGTCGCCGCCAACCTCGTGCTCCTCGAAGAGCTCCGCCGACTCCACTTCCGCGGCACCGTCGTCCTCACCGCCCACAGCGAACACGACGCCACCGTCCTTCAGGAAGCCGGCCCCGTCACGGTGCTCCGCCCCTTCTCCGCCGCCGCCGACCACCTGATCGCAAACTTCTTCGGCGCCGAACCCGAACCCGAGTCATGATGCCTCCAAGGCACCGATTCCCACGCGGTCATCTCCCGTTCTGAGCATTGATACGGCCGGTCTCGGCGGAGGTCATGAGATGCACTGGGACGCGGAAGGCATCCTTGCGGAATGGGGCGACTTTTCCGAGGACTAAGTAATAGATTCGAAACGGTTTATGGCGGAAGCAGTCGCGATCTCGTCATCGGTCGCGAGTCAACGCAGCATTAGGGTTGTTCCGTGGGCGGAATCACGATCAACGCGCGCGTGGCGGACGTCGATGGTGATGCCGCCCGCTATGACCGGACCGAGTTTTCGGTCCGGATCGCCGTCGCCATCGTCATCGTTGCGCAGGTTGCGTTCCTGGCTTGGTCGGTCTCGAACACGTGGTTCAAACGGGACGACTTCGTCCTGCTATACCGGACGACGGCGGAGGGTGGATTCCCGGGGTCTTTGTTTACCGTTCACATCGGCCACCTGATTCCGGGCGTCACCGGCGCGTTCTGGATTCTCCGGAGCCTGTTCGGCATGCAATGGTGGCCCTTCGTCGTTGTCATCGCCGGCGCGCAGATGGCGGCCTCCTACCTGACTTGGCGAGTGCTGCGGTCGTTCTTCGGATCGAGACCGATCGCGGTCCTGTTGCTTCTCGTTTATTCCGCGTCAGTTCTGACGTTCGGCACGAATATGTGGGCAATCGCGGCGATCCAGTACCTCCCGATGCAGATCGCTTTTCCCGCGACGATCCTGATCCTTCAGCGCTATATCAAACGCCCCGCCCTCGGAACCGCGGTGGGCGCCGCGATTCCGGCCCTCGTTGCCACGCTCTTCTTCGAAAAGGCCCTGACGGTCGTTCCTTTCGTCATCGTCCTTTGCGCGTTGACGCCATTCACGAAGGATTCCGCAAGTTCATGGATTGGCCGTCTGCGAGAGGCAAGAAAGCCGTTGATCGCAATGACCGCGGCGGCGATCGCCTACGTGACTTCCTACATGATTTTCACCAGTGGATCCGCGTCGCGACTCAATTTCACCTTCGAGCGTCTCGCAAACTTCGCCCTCGGTCCGTTCACGAGGAATCTCGTGCCGAGCCTCTTCGGCGGGCCCGGCACGGAATCCTTCATGGGCGACTCGTTTTCGGCGGCGACTGATTCTGAAATGCTTTTTTCGCTGATCCTCCTCGGCGCGCTTTTCGCCTG
>JBCKKA010000049.1:0-6345 GCA_038904515.1 Acidimicrobiia bacterium
GAAAGTTTTTGCCACTCAATGGTGAGCATGCGATGGCGCTGAAGATCGCGAAACGCACCGTAATCACAAACCACATCGAATCGATAATCGGTTCTTTCAAACGCCCGTCCGGGTCGATGCCGTCTATTTAGTCGATCGCCGACGTAAGCCTTGAGTAACGAAACTCGTTCATCGGTTCCGAGTTGAGCAACTCGCTCTCGTATGGTCGCATCGGGAAGGTCGAGATGGGAAAAACATACCGCCGCAATAACTTTGTCTTCACCTTCGGGATCGAAGTCGGTCATGGTTACCGCGTCTTGCTGAACTACAGGTTCCTCGGGAAACAGTCGCGTCACTATTTCTTCGGTGGCTCGATTTTGTTCAGCTAGGTAAGCCGACCAAGCAATGCCGCGATCAGGAATGTCGACGCGTGAAAGAAATGACGGAATAGCTTTGCGCAGCTCAGTAAGAATCATGTCGGCGTAGCTACGAGCTTCCGGCAAGACGTGGGCTCGCATTCTTAGTAGCAAACTCTCAAAGGCTTGCCCGGTTGCGTAGATACCAACATTAGAAACCGTTGCCGCCGGGAGTATTCCCCGTGCCAGATCATAAGCCTTGGCTTTTATCGACTGTTTGTAAATAAAATCCGAGTCTTCCGGACTCTTGGGAAAGCGTTCGCGAGTCCAGTCGGTCAACAAGGGTAGACAAGCTGCGTAATCGTCGAATAAGGAATCAATGTCGGCTACATAGCGGGCACCGAGAGGAGACTTAAGCACACTCGGCGGCCGAACGTACCGGTATAAACCACCGAAGCGCGAGTCGTAAGCGATATACCGAGTGGATTGTTCGAGGTAAGCCATAAGCCGACCCCACTCAAGAATTTTGGTGAGAATATTGGAAGCCTGTTCGCAGGCCAAGTGAACCCCGCCAAGTTGAGCAACCGAATCATCGCCGTATTCGAGAAAAACTTTGTCGTACAACTCTTCGGCTCGCTTCAAGCCGACACTGGCGTCAACGGTGAGATCGCCAGTTAAATCAAGATCGCCTACAAACTCATCGAGGAATAGTCGCCGCAAACTTTTAGGAGTTCGTGAGTACCGAGCGAACAGTGCGCCCTTTACTACCTCGGGGAGATTGACAAGGGCGAATACCGGTCCGTCCAAATTCGTAAAATAGGGTCGGAGTATCGCCTGTTCCTCGTCAGAGAACTCCTCATTTACGTAATGCATCAATATCCTTAATCCTGCTATCGGGAATTCGGCAATCGGGAATTCTGAAATCGGGTCAGGCTCTGATGGTACCGAGAGATTCCAGGAGAAATGCGGATAGCCGTTTAGCTTCCAGCCACAATCCAATAGGCTTCCGGCCAAACATTTATCGCCACAATCGCCGCCGGTTTGCGGGTTTGACCGTCGATCTCCTGTCGGTTCGGTTGGGCCCAAGAGACCACCACCTCTCGCCCCGATCGCTCCAAAATCTCGGGGTGAGGAACGTGACTCCCGGTTGCCAGTCGAGTGCGCAACTTTCTCCGCTGGCTTCGCCTGATGTGAATAATCTGCACTTCTATCTTTCCGTCGCCCGGATGACCGCGCGGAAATAGGTCTAGTCCTCGCATAAATTGTCCCGTGGCAATCGCAACACCGGCCGCGTGACCAGCGTAGATTTCCTTACCGTCAATCTTTACGGTTACTGGTCTACTTCTACTCCACCACCGCAACCGGTCGGGAGCGGTTCCCGAGATAATCATGTTGACCGCGGTCAGGTTCTTGGTTGGCGACGTATCGTCACTAATTAAGAGCGCATCCATGCTCAAGGCCTTCGAATCAGCGCTACTGGATTTATTTTCCCCTACCGTTGATCTAATTCCTAAGTTGCGAGCGAGATCCGAACTGCGATCGGGCTGGAATAGGTAGATACCACCGGGGGCTCGCGTTACTGCGCGTCCGAGTTCGGCGTCATCTCCGATAACTAATATTGGTTCCAACTCGGGAGGTTTATTTTCGCGCGGCCAACTCCGATCAAAAGGTTTCAACTCGACACTGCCCCTAGCGCCGAGACCACTCCTCGTTGAGCAATATCAGCGGCTTCGGTGGCCGCCGCTTGAGTTTGAGCTATTGGGGCCACTAATGAACACTGCCGCAGTACGTCTATACATTGTTTGGCACACCGAACAAAGTCGCCACCCGCGAGGTCGCTTTCCGATAGCACTTCGAATAGGTCGCGTCCCGAAACCCAGTCGTACATCAGCCCCACAAATCCTGAATCCGGAAGTCGGCTTTTAAGTAAACCTCCACTTAATTCGGCCGCCAAGATTTCTTGAGCAGTTTTTTCGACATTGGCGATCCGTTGCCCAAGTTTTTTAGTGGGCCAGTCGGGGTAACTAAAGGAGTCGTCATCACGACTGCGAGATTCGTAAGTAAAACACGAGATAAGAGCGGCCAGTTCGGGAGCATCCAGACCGTCTAAATCGCCTCGGGCTATCGATTCGGCCAGCAAAAGATCGCTCTCGCTGTAGAGCCGAGCCAAAATTTGCCCGCGGGGTTCTAGGCTCCAACCGGATACATAATCCCAGCGGTCAAGAAGTGAACGTACCCGTTCGAATTGCTGGGCAAGAGAATCTGATCGACTTGATACGCGCCGCTCAAGGCGAATGATTTCATCATTCAGTCGATCTCGTTCATCGGCCGCTTTCATCAATTCCTTCAGGTCGACGTCTTGAGCTACTGGATGATTTCGTATGGCGGCGGCGAGATGTTGTTTAGTATCTTTCGTTGAATTATCGACCTTTTGAGTTTTGCGCGTCCTTATTTGCTTATTTGACGCGGAAAATTTTCGCAGTTCTTTTAGCGCGTGTTTCTGAAAAGTCTGGTTACGGGGTGCGTAAGGAGTCGACAATACAATATGGCCGATTGTTTCAGGGTGGTCTCTGAAGTCGCCTGCTCGCAATCGGGCTGTCCGTCCCGACGACAACATTACGAACAACGCCGTTGAATTACGTTTAGTCTGCTGCGACAGCACCAAAACGTCTCCGCCCCGACCTCCCATCCAGACGATGTCACCCGGCGCTAGGTGTCCGAGCACCGAGCGAGTTTCGGCACCAGATTTAGTCTTGCGATTATTAATTTTTTCTGCTTTTTTTACTTGAAGTAAAGACCGGTATTCGTCTAAATCTCCATACGAGCTGACGGCTCGCTCGGTGGCGGAAATTGACGACTTGCGGCGACGAGTCAACTGTCGTTCAATCGTCACTATTTCGCGGTCAGCATGAAACTGGGCAAACGATAGGTTAAGCAAATTCTTGCTGTGCTCAGGTGAATATCGATTTATTAAATTAACCGTCATGTTGTAAGTCGATCGAAAAGAAGACCGCAACGCATCGGTTCTTCTCGACGCGAGCCCAGCTACTTGTTCAAAAGATGTCCACGGACTCCAGAGAACGACGGCGTAGCCAACCGCATCCAATCCGCGCCTTCCGGCCCTACCGGTTAGCTGAGTGTATTCACCAGGGGTCAAAAACTCGTGGTGATCGCCAGTGAATTTCGTCAATTTCTCGATCACCACAGTTCGTGCGGGCATATTGATCCCTAAGGCGAGAGTTTCAGTAGCAAAAACTACTTTGATCAGACCGCGGGTAAATCCTTCCTCTACGGCTTCTTTGAACGGTGGAACTAATCCAGCATGGTGGGCCGCAATGCCCGCTTCTAGCCCGGCTCGCCACGGGCCAAAGCCCAACACCATGAGGTCATCGTCACTCAATCCTTCGGTATGTTTTTCTATTAACGCATCAATTTCTTTCCGTTCGTCGGAAGTCGTATACGAGAGTTGTGCCGCCACACATTGTCGGACCGCATCATCGCATCCGGCTCGACTGAAAATAAATACGATTGCTGGCAGTAAGTCTTCCTGTTCAAGGCGTTCGAGCATTTCAGGCCGCCGTGGTGGTGCGAGGCGACGAGCTGGTCGAGGCATTCCGCGCGGCCCTCTCCCCGACCGTCGATCGAGTCGCAGCGCGTCAGGATTGGGAACAGTAGAAGTTTTGTCGTCGACGAAAGTGGGAAGCATGATCAAGCCGTCGACGCCTCGTTCGGCGACGAGATAACGATGGCGCAAATCGACCGGCCGCTTCTCTTCAATTATTACGGTAGTTGAACCGCGTACGGTCTCAATCCATTCGGCGAACTCTTCCGCATTGGAAACAGTGGCCGAAAGACAAACTAGGTCCACTTCTAGAGGAAGATGCACCATCACTTCTTCCCAGACCGAGCCGCGGTGTCGATCTTGCAAGTAATGAACTTCGTCAAGAACGACTGCTTCGAGTCCTCTTAATGCGGCCGAATCGGCGTAGATCATGTTGCGCAATACTTCAGTCGTCATCACCACTACCGCCGCTGAACCATTTATTGAGTTATCGCCCGTGAGTAGGCCAACTTTTTCGTTTCCGTATTTTTCGCGAAGGTCAGCAAACTTCTGATTAGACAGTGCTTTTATCGGTGTGGTGTAAAAGCATTTCCCGCCTCTGCTTAGTGCTCGGGCGACGGCGTATTCACCAATGATTGTCTTACCGGATCCCGTGGGCGCGGCGACCAATACCGAACGACCAGCGTCTAGAGCGTCTAGAGCGCGGACTTGGAAATCGTCAAGCGCGAAATCTAAACCCGCGACAAAGTCGGACCGTAAGGTCATCCCCCAGTAACCGGCGGAATAATCTCCGGACCGCTAGTAGCGGTGATTATCGGAACTGAAGGCGCGTCGATTGGATTGAAATTAGGGCCAGCATCAGGCTGAGGACGAAGAAACCAAATCAGGATTGCGGTACTTAATAAAATTCCGATCACGCAACCGATAGCTATTACTTTTTCGCGTCGAGGGCGGGGCGGTTGGTAAGCTTTTGTCGGACTCATCGTTTCATCACTCGACCGATAACAATACTTATCTCATAGAAAGCATACATAGGCAGTGCCATTAAGAATAATGAGTACGGATCTTGGCTAGGAGTGATGATTGCTGCGAATACAAATACCAGCACGAGCGCCCAGCGTCGGTAACCTCGAAGCTGGGCCGTGGTTATCACTCGAGCCATAAGTAAGGCGACGAGGATTACTGGGAATTCAAAAGACAAGCCGAAAGCCAGCAACATTATCGCCACCAACCCGATGTATTTATCGGCGGTTAACAGTGGTTGTTGTTGTTCTCCACCAATATTTAGGAGAAACTTGAGTGCCTCCGGCAAGGTCAAGAGTGCCGCCGCGGCTCCGACGGCAAATAAAATTAATGAAGCGACCAAAAACGGGACCGCGTAGCGCTTTTCGCGCGGGTTTAATCCCGGCGTAATAAATCGCCACAGCTGCCATAGCCATACCGGCAAAGCGAGGACAATTCCCCCGTAGGTGGCAACTTTTAGACGAGTGGCGAATGCGTCGAGTGGGCCCGTAAAAATGAAACTATTGCGGGTGCCGTTGGTGGCATCACGGTAATAATCAAGAAAAAACTCAATAATTCTCGGCGACTGCCAGAAGCAAAAAACTGCCGCTACGACGATGGCGACCAGCGAAATAATTATTCGCCGACGCAGCTCGGATAGATGATCAAATGTCGACATGTGGTGCTTAGTCGAGCCCTTGTCAGTTTTCCTGCGTAATAATTTAACCATCCGGTTTCCTGGCTACCGTTTTCCTGGCTCCGGATTTCTTGGTCGGCTTTTTTTTAACCGTTTTCTTGGCTTCGGATTTCTTGGCTCCGGATTTCTTGGCTCCGGTACTGAGCGGAGGCAACGATGGCGCGGGCGTCGCGGCCTCGGAATGGTCTTCGGAAAACATGCTTCCCATATCGCTCGATATCGAATGTTGGAATTTCTTCAGTTCGCGTACGGCACGTCCAACTTGGCGGGCCATATCAGGCAAGCGGCTCGGACCGAATACCAATAAAGCGATGATCAAGACCACGAGTATCTCGGCGGGACCGAGTTGCACAGCATTCCTTCCAGTCGAGTTCGGGCTAATGCTACCGTCGAAACGCCAAATCATTGAAGTACTGAGGATTGAATAATGACAATCACTTTCGCTCATCGGGGCGGTCGAGCCGACCATCCCGAGAACACGCTGCGAGCTTTTAAGCGAGCCCTTGCCCACGGAGCAATAGGGCTAGAAACCGATGCGTGGTCCAGTAAGGACGGTGAGGTTGTTCTCGTGCACGATCAAAACAACTGGGTCAAACGGGCAGGGTTTTTACCCTGGAAAATCAATGTGAGCAAAAAAACTGCTAAAGAATTGGCTGCTTTTGAGATACCCACACTAGGCGAACTTTATTCGATTTGCGGAACTGATTATGAACTTTCAATTGATTGCAAAGAACCACGCGTCGCTGAAT
>JBCKKA010000050.1:0-5803 GCA_038904515.1 Acidimicrobiia bacterium
ACTGCAAGTCGCGCGATTGTTGACAACGGGTGCGAGCAGGATCGGCACCAAACTGTCGAACTAAAACAAAAACTAACATTGACGCCAATATCAATACCGGAATAGCCGCCAGAATGCGGCGGCCTATGTACCGCGTCACCGCACCCTACGGAATCATCAAATTCGTGTGCGGTTTATTTCAGGTACCAAAGATTCAAGTTGTAATACGGGCCCATAGTGGGGTTGTCTTGAATCGGTCCGCCGACTTGAGCCGTGTTCCATACAAAAATATTGGGCTTTTGATACAGCGGAATCGATACCGCTTCACGGGCGAGCGCATTTTGTCCCGCTTTAACCGAAGCAGTACGTGCAGTTACATCGAGTTCGTCGTCGACGGCCTGCCAAGGAGCATCAATATCTGCGCTTTTAAGTCGGGTCCAGTTGTTGCCCACAAATCCATTTTTCTTAGTAGGAATATTTTGCGAACAGAATATTGAGCAGAGGGCAGGATCGGGAGTTCCGACTTGAGCGTAAAGAGCCGAAGTAAAGCGTCCTTTCGGACCGTTCACTCCAAACAACACGTCCGCGCTGGGATTTTTTATGGTCAGAGCAAAGCCAGCCTGTTTGAGTTGGCTGAGCCAAAGTTGCTCAGTGAGTTCACGAGCTTCGTTGCCGGCGGTGGTTTGGACATCAAACGCAGCCTTGCGGCCATCTTTAGCCCAAATACCGTCACTTCCCTTTTTCCAGCCATCGCCCGTCATCAGTTCGGTGACTTTGGCGAGATTAGCGGTGGTGCCGTAAATGGCGAAAGACGGTTCGTAATACTGCGGAAAGGTAGGGACGATGAAACTTTGCAACACGCGCCCCTCATTGACTGAAGGTTTGACAATTTGATCAACAATGGCTTGACGATCGGTGGCATAAATTAGAGCTTGGCGAACGGCGAGGCTGTCCATAGGAAACTTAGCGGCGTTTAACCAAAATGCTTCAAATACGCTGCCGAAACTGACTTCGTATTTCAATTCCGGATTTTCAGAGATCTGCTCAAGTGCGCCGATCTGAGGCTGAGGATAGGCACTGGCCACTTGGCCGGACTTAACTGCCTGTATTTCGGAAGCTGATTCAGTTATGAACTGAAAAATTACTTTACCGATCAGAGGTTTATCGCCCCAATATTTTTCATTTGGCACCAAGGTGATGCTCTTAGTTTTCTTCCAGCCTTTTTTCCCACCATCAAGTTTCCACGGACCGCCGGAGAAGGAATAGCCATCTTTCATTTCTTTAGCGCGATTTTTACCTTCCAGTATGTGGCTAGGAAGAATGAAACTAAGACCGCCAAATAAATCGCGCCAAGCGGAATAAGGCTTAGAAAAAATAACTACGGCGACTTTTGGATTCGTAGTGTCAATTGATTCAATATTGGTATAGCCAGTGCTGTCGTAAATGTCTTTACCAGTCGTGATTTCTTTCCAAGTGTAGGCAAAGTCTTCAGAAGTAATCGCGGTGCCATCACTCCAAATCGCGGCGGGGTTGATGTTGTAAGTAACTTTTTGCGGCGGGCCAATCTCAAGCACGGGTTCGCCCGCAAGAACCGCACTCGGAACGTAATCGCCCGCCGGAGTGACCGTAAGTGCTTGGGGCATAGTTTGAACCCCAGCCGCCCAAATACCCCAAGATGAACCGGCGCAACTTCCGATCCAGTCCATACAGCCCGGCTCTTGCTCAGCGGCGATTTTTAAACTTCCGGATGCGGACTGCGAACGAGTACCCGCAAATGACGCGGGCCCGCCTTGGAACGCTACACCGAGTAATCCGAAACTCAATAGCCCGCTCAATGCCCAATAGCGAAGTTTGACTTTCACTTCCCCCCTAAAATTTCTTGCCGGATTTTATTGCCGGATTTTATTGCCGGATTACTTCAGTTATGCCGGTTGTAGTCGAATAGCCAAAATTATCGTTACGAAACCAAAAATTACTGCAGTAATAATCGTAAGCCGATCAAGATTGCGTTCGACAACAGTAGATCCCGCAGTAGAACCGCCGAGTTGTCCGCCACCGAACATATCGGAGAGGCCACCGCCGCGGCCGGAGTGAAGCAGGACCAAGAAGATCATCACCACTGCTGATAAAACGGTGAGCCCGATAAGGAATGCGTTAATAGTCACGCCCGAATACTAGTGCCCGGATGCTATTGCCAGCCTCACTCGACGACCATTCACAGAATCTCGTCTTTTGACGGTCGTTCTTTGGTGATCGAAATCGACTGCCTCGCGATTAGAACTACGAGCGGTAAGCGATTATGCGGTAAAAATCGTCAGGATCGAGCGACGCGCCACCAACGAGGGCTCCATCGATATCCGGCATCGCCATCAACTCGGCAATATTCCCTGGCTTCACGCTGCCACCGTACTGAATTCGTATTGCATCGGCGGTGGTCGAATATAACTCCCGCAACACACTTCGGATTTCACCCACGGTAGTATTGGCGTCTTCGCTGGTGGCGGTGTGCCCAGTGCCAATGGCCCAGATCGGTTCGTAGGCCATAACGCAACGAGCCGCGTCGGCCGATTTGATTCCGGCGAATGCCGCTCGCGTCTGGCTACCCACTACATCTTTAGTGCGCCCTTGTTCACGTTCTTCAATGGTTTCCCCTACACAAATAATTGGAGTCATTTCACTAGCAAGCACCGCCTTGGCTTTGCGGTTGACTTCCGCATCGGTTTCGCCAAATAGTTGTCGGCGCTCGGAGTGACCGACGATCACGTAACTCACATTGAGTTTGCTTAGCATTACCGTGCTTATTTCACCGGTAAAGGCACCGCTTTTCTCCCAGTGGCAGTTTTGAGCACCTAGATAAACCGGTATCTGGTCGGCTTCAATCAGAGTTCGCATTGTGCGCAGATCGGTAAATGGCGCGCAAACCACAATGTCACAATTTTCATAATCATCTTTTTTAATTTGGTACGATAACTTTTGCATCACTTGAATCGCGACTAAGTGATCGTGGTGCATTTTCCAGTTCGCCGCGATAATTGGGCGCCGCCCTGAGTCTGCTGAAGTGTTTGCCAAGTCGGCCACGATTATTTTACTCCTCACTCATTAGAAGACTCATTAGAAATTTTATTTAGACGTTGGTGCATCACGCAGGGCCGCTAATCCCGGCAGGTCGCCTAATTCAATAAACTCCAGAGCGGCGCCGCCTCCGGTGCTCACATGATCTATTTGGTCGGCCAGCCCCATCTGGCGAACCGCGGCAGCACTATCTCCACCACCTACGACCGTGTGGCCCGAACACGCAGCCACCGCTTTGGTTACACCACGAGTGCCGTTGGCGAAAGATGTTAACTCGAACACCCCCATAGGACCGTTCCATAAAACAGTTTTCGCCTCACCGATGCGGTGGGCAAACTCGGCAGTAGTGGCCGGACCGATATCGAAACCGCTCATGTTTTCCGGTATCGCCATGATCGGGCAGATTGTCATCTCGGCATCATTGCTCATCGTCGAAGCCGCGATCACATCGGTTGGTATCTCGAGTCGACCCGTATTGATTAATCGGGAGCAGGTTTCGATCATTTCGGTTTCTACCAGTGAATTCCCCACTCGACCACCGATTGCGACCGCGAAAGTAAAGGCCATGGCTCCACCAACCAGAATCGTGTCGCAACGGTTGAGCAAAGCCTCAATAACGCCGAGCTTGTCACTTACTTTCGATCCGCCCAGAATCGCGACAAAAGGTTGTGCCGGATCGTTTAACAATTGACCGAGCTCGCTAACTTCGCGTTCAAGAAGATAGCCCGCGGCGCACGGCAAGAAAGCCGGCGGACCCACAATTGATGCATGAATTCGGTGCGAAGCGCCGAACGCTTCGTTCACGAACGCGTCGGCCAAGTCAACCAATCCCAAGGTGAATTGATTTGAATTAGTCGTTTCTCCCGAATCGAAGCGTAGATTTTCAAGCATTACTAGTGATCCTGCGGTCGCATTACTAACTACTTCTTTTACTGCCGGACCGATTATCCCTGGAGCAAGCACTACATCGGCGTCAAGTAATTGACTCAATCGATTCGCTACTGGTTCCATCGAAAATTCCGATGCCGAGCTGAACTGATACTGATCAACGCCAGTCGGTCGACCTAAATGACCTGCGAGCACCACGACCGCACCACGGCTTTGCAACGATTTAATGGTGGGAATAACGCTCGTCAACCTGAGATCGTCAGTAATTACTCCGTCTTGCATGGGTGTATTGCTGTCGATACGGACTAGGACTCGGGTCCCTGGCGTTACGCGGAGACCGTCTAGTTTTGGAAGTTGCACCCAGTTTCCCCGCTAACTTGCGGGTTGTCCGACGAAAGCAGCTAATTCGACTAGCCGGTTTGAGTAACCCCACTCGTTGTCGTACCAACCCAAAACCTTGACCAGATGACCGTTGGCCATAGTGTCGAGGGCAGAAATAATACAAGAGGCGCCATTACCGACTATGTCGGCTGACACTAACGGTTCTTCGCTGTATACCAATACATTGCGGTAACGCGGATCATTCGCTCCTGCCGCAAATGCCGCGTTGATCTCTTCTGCTGATGCTTCAATAGCCAATTCCACTGATAGATCGGTGATCGAGCCAGTGGGGGTGGGAACTCGCAGTGCAATTCCGTTAAGTCTTCCTTTTAACTCAGGGAGCACGAGACCGATCGCTTTAGCGGCGCCGGTGCTACTAGGCACGATAGAAAGTGCAGCCGCGCGCATGCGCCGAAGGTCGGGCTTACCCGATCGAGTCGGTTTAGAAAGATCCTGAAGTGATTGATCGCTGGTATAGGCGTGGACCGTGGTCATAAGTCCGCGTTCGATTCCGAATGTTTCGTTGAGCACCTTCGCCATAGGAGCCAAGCAATTCGTGGTACACGAAGCATTAGAAATAACGGTGTGATTCTTGAGATCGAACACTTCGTCGTTAACGCCCATGCAAATAGTGGCGTCGGCGTCATTACTGGGAGCGGAGATGATCACCCTAGATGCGCCGCCGTTGAGGTGCCCAGCTGCTTTATCGCGCGACGTGAACACTCCGGTAGATTCAATTACTACATCAATGTCATATTGGCCCCACGGAATCTCACTGGGGTCCATTACTTCAAGTTTGCGAACTTCTTTACCGTCAATCGAGAACCCGTCAGCTAAAGCTTGAACATCGTGGTGCAAAGTTCCGCCCACCGAATCGTGTTTGAGTAGAAATGCCATAGTTTCGGCATCTCCCATTGGATCATTTACCGCCACCAATTCGACGTCAGACTCACCGCGGGCCAATAGCGCTCGACAAAAAGATCGTCCGATGCGTCCAAAACCATTGATTCCAACTTTTACACTCATGCAAACATCTCCATGCTTCTCTTGGCCACTCTTCTCTCGGTTGGTCTAAACCGTTGATCGTGTTGGCAGGTTACCGGTTTAGTCGCGATCAATGTCGCGATGATGGACTTGCGCAGGGTAACCCAGTTTTCTCAGTATTTTACTGACCTCACCTGCTAGCACCACGCTGCGATGCCGACCGCCAGTGCAACCCAAACCGATCGAAAGATGGGCTTTGCCTTCGCGGGCGTAAGCCGGTAGCACGATCGCCAGTAATCGGTTCAACTCGGCCAAAAATGCTTTAGCTTCGGGATGGCGCAAGACAGCTTTTTGCACTTTGGAATCTTGGCCGGATAGCGGTCGCAATTTATCGTCCCAGTAAGGATTGGGCAGGAAGCGACAGTCGAATAGTAAATCGACGCCTAACGGAACTCCGTGTTTGAAGCCAAAAGACACCAAGTTGACCTGAAGCCCACCC
>JBCKKA010000051.1:0-5396 GCA_038904515.1 Acidimicrobiia bacterium
CACAATGCGGAGGGTTCCCAATGAAGAACCCACCGAGGCCGTCGCCCCACCCCCACCGCCGCCGGTAAACCGGCGCGAGATAGATCTTTTGCGTTGGGTAATTCACGACCCCGCTCTCGTTGCGGACTGGATCGACGCCTCCTTATTTCTCGACCCCACCGCGCGGTCGGTATTCGACCTTCTCGTCGCGCACCCCGACTTGCACGACGCCATCGCGGTCGCCGACGGCAACGCTCGTCATCTTCTTGAACGGCTGGCGGTGGAAGAGCCCGAAGCCGATGACGAACCCCAGACTTTGGGGGCTCGGCTTATGGTTAATACCGTTGCCCCCGTCGCTAAGCGACTTATCGCCCGCGCCGAGAGCAACGGCGAAGATGGTGCGAGCGCGGCCATGGCTCAACTCGATTCGCTCGCTCACGCTCGAGAACTAGGAGAGTGGGTAAGTGCGCAAAGTCTTGCGCGCGAGTTGCTACTTTGGATAGTCGTAGAGAATTCTCGGGTCGTTGAGACCACCGCCGCGGAGTAGGGAAGCTATTGAAGGGTAAATCGACCAGCAAACCAACCAAGAAATCGCCCAGCAAATCGCCCAGCAAATCAACCGGCAAATCAACCGGCAAATCAACCGGCAAATCAACCGGCAAATCAACTAGCAAGTCGGCCGGTTCGCCTAGTAGCGCCACCGACCTTGGCACAACACCGCGGGCCGATGAAAGTAGCGACCTAGCTCGAACCCGTTCACGGCGTAGCGCCGCCGATCGACTTGACGCGGCAATTGCCTCCGGCCGCAGTAAAGGCGAAGGTGGAAGTTTTGATCCGGTGCGCATGTATCTCAAAGAGATCGGCAAAGTCGCACTTTTGTCGGCCGAAGACGAGCGAGCCCTTGCTCGACGCATCGAAGCGGGAGCCCGCGCCTTCGCCGTTACCACATCCGAATTTGGCACCATCGAAGAAACTCCCGATTCGCTAACTTCCGATTCGCTAACTTCCGGCGACGACCACGACACCGGCGGGTTTGCCGAAAACTTTGTGGTGCGCCAGTCCACCCGCAGTTCGCTCGAACGGGCCCGAGCATTAGTTTTTGATTTAATTAAGAAACCGAAGATTGGTAGTCAAGCTAAAACCTCATTAGCCGGAGCCGCCGACTTGCTCGAACTGGAATTAACCAAATTGGTTCCTCGGCCACTCGGAGGGGGATTCCCTGGCGGTCCGCTAGCCACTAAAACTGACGAATGTTTTGTTCAGGTGATCCTCATTGCCACCGATCTCGTCGACAAATTCGAAGCGGGAACTCTCACCCACACCCGCGCGCTTCAGATCCGATCATTAGTCGACGGTGAATTAGCCAAGCAGCAAATCACTAACGCCAACTTACGACTCGTAGTTTCGATCGCTAAGCGTTATTCCGGACGGGGCATGGCTTTGCTCGATTTAGTACAGGAAGGAAACTTGGGCTTAATCCGCGCGGTCGATAAGTTTGATTACACTCGCGGGTTCAAATTCTCTACTTACGCCACTTGGTGGATTCGTCAGGCCATAACCCGAGCTATCGCCGATCAAGGGCGCACCATTCGCATTCCTGTGCACATGGTCGAAACTATGAACAAAGTCATCCGCACTCAACGCGAGATGCTCCAAGAACTAGAGCGCGAGCCCAGTATTGAAGAACTGGCCGAAAAAGTAGATCTCTCACCCGACAAAGTTCGTGAGATTTTCCGCATTGCCCCCGAACCGGTTTCGTTAGAAACTCCAGTTGGGCTCGAAGGCGATAGCAGTGTGAGCGACTTTGTGGCCGACGAAAGTGCGGTTTCTCCCGACTCGGCTGCCGAATTTGAACGGCTTAAATTCGAGATCGAACAAGCGTTACTCGACCTCGAACCACGCGAGCAAGAAGTTATGCGTCTGCGCTTTGGTCTTGACGACGGTCGGGTGCGCACGCTTGAAGAAGTGGGCAAGCAGTTCAATGTAACTCGTGAGCGCATTCGCCAGATTGAGTCGAAGACGCTGGCCAAGTTGCGTCACCCCGCTCGTTCACAGCGCTTGCGCGACTACCTGGAGGTTACTTAGTAATCGCGTTAATTTGATTCAACAATCGTTAACCAAACCAATTACGGTTTGTCTGCGATGCTCTGGGGGCCGTAGCTCAGTGGTTAGAGCAGGGGACTCATAATCCCTCGGTCGAAGGTTCGATCCCTTCCGGCCCCACCATCGTTGTCGCAGGTCAGAGGTCGATACCAAGCGACTGTTCTCGAACGGCGCGAAGGCCGGGCCGCGGTGGGGCCGCGGGAGCATCAAGGCGGGCTGCGAGATCGTCGAGGTCGGTCTCGAAGATGTGTCCCTACACCGTGAGGGTGAAGGCAGCGCTTTGGTGATTGTCGACGAACCAAGCAATCAAGTTCGAGTGGAAGAGTTCCTTGGAGCCGAGCGACGCATGGAGCAGCGGCTCCTCGTCAAGCTGGCGACAGAGATCCTGAAGACCCTCGGCTGTGCTGGTCACAATGCTCAGCCGTACCTGGGTTGTGAACGACGGCGCAGACGTCACGGTTCTCACGTGTATTGACGCGAACGCAGGTTCGAGCTGCCGGAGGTGCTCTGGCCCTGGGCGAAGCCCGCGTGGTATCGTGACCCGTGAGGCGACGGACAGGCGGGGACGATGGACGATGAGCTCCAAGGACTCGTAGCGCGGCGCCTCGACGAGCCTGACAACAGAGCGCCGGACGTGATCGCGGACCCACACGTCGCCACGCGCGACATGCTCGGGGAGCTCCCCCGGACCGATGACGTCGAGCAGCCCATCCTCATCCCGGGCAACCCAGTGAAGCTCTCCAAGGTGGCACAGGGTCCCGAGACGCGTTGGCCGTGGATCGGCGAGCACACCGACGCCATCCTGCACGCCGAGCTGGGGCTGTCCGATGCCGAGCTCGACGCGCTGCGTGCCGGCGGGGTGATCAGTCCAGTGACCAGCCCGGACACGGCCCCATGAGCACAGCCGCCGCGGTCGATCTCGGGCTCGACCCGCTCCCCGGCGAAGAGCTCCACGCGGTGCTCGGCGAGCTGCGGGAGGCCCACCGCGTGGCACCGGTGAAGTTCTTCGGGGCCGACGCAGCGTTGGTCACCCGCTTCGACGACGTCAAGGAGGCGTTCCGCGACGACGAGCACCTGCCCGGTGGCTCCACGTACCAGATGCACACCGAGCCCGTCGTCGGCCGCACGTTCATCAGCATGGACGGCACCGAGCACGATCGGCACCGCCAGCTCGCCACGCCCGCCTTCCGATCCCGAGCGGTCGCCCGGTTCGACGAAGAGGCCCTCAACCCTCTCGCACACGAGGTCGTCGACCGCTTCGTCGCGCGGGGTGAGGCCGACCTCGTCGGTGAGTTCACGAACGTGCTGCCCTACTACGCTATCACGCGCAAGCTCGGCGTGCCCCGCGCCACCGACGAGGAGATGCGCACGTGGGCCGATCGCATGCTCACGTACCCCTCCGACCCGGAGGGTGCAGTCGGCGCTGCCCGCGCGTTCTCGGAGGTGCTCGAACCGCTCCTCGACGCCCGTCGCGACGCTCCCGAGGAAGACCTCCTCTCCGCGCTGCTCGCGGCCGAGGTCGACGGCGAAGCACTCGACAGCGAAGAGGTGTGCTCGACCGTGCGCCTGATGTTCACCGTCGGCGCGACGACGACGTCGCACGCGCTCGGCAACATGCTCTCGGCGCTCCTCGATCGGCCCGACGTGCTCGAGCGCGCCCGGACCGACGAGCGCTTGCGCGCCGGCGTCGTCCACGAGCTCCTGCGCTGGGACGGCCCGGTCGCGAACCTGCCGCGCCTCGCGCCGCTGGGCGCGCAGTTCGGGGACGAGACCTTCCCACCCGGCACGCTCCTGCTGTTCGGGATCGCGTCGGCCAACCGCGACCCGCGCGTCTGGAGCGACCCCGACCACTTCGACCCCAGTCGCGAGCCACAGGAGATCGTCACCTTCGGCTTCGGTCAGAAGTTCTGCCCTGGCTCGCACCTCGCGCGCCGTGAGCTCCTAACCGCGCTCGAGGTACTCCTCGAGCGGCTCCCGGGCCTGCGGCTCGCAGATCCAACCGGCACGACACCCGTCGGTGGCGTGCTGCGGCACCCGACCGCGTTGCCTGTCACCTGGGACGCAGCATGAGCGCCCGCCCCCAGATTGCCCGCCCCCAGATCGATGGCCACGACTTCCAGGGCTTTTAGCAGTCTTGGCTTTTCTAAAGAAGAGCAAAAAATAATGAAAGAAATTCCTGCCCTACTGGCTCGACAGGGTCGGGCTTGCGGTATCCACCTGGTTTTAAGTTTTACCGGCTCTGTTGCGTTAGGTCGAACCGGCACGCGCGGGAACGTTGATGCGCCACTCCCGTAGGTCAGATGGTTCGGGCGAGTTCGGTGAACGCGGCCGCGACGCGACGATGCATGCGCGCGTCGACACCTAGTTCGTAGTGGCCGCGGCGGATGTTCTGCATCAACGCGTGCCCTCGGATGATCGTGCTCGCGGTCCGATCGCGTTTCAGGCCGCGCATCGGACGGAGCCGCGCTTTCAGTCGACCGTGATCGTTCTCGATCCGATTGTTCGCATACTGCTCCGTGTTGTGAAACGCGCCTGGTAGGAGTTCATCGATCACCACACCCAGCGGCGCAGCCCGATCGGTCACCACCTCGGACGGATCACCATGCGCGCGGATCGCTGATGCGAAGAACCGGCGCGGACGGCAAGGCCGCGGCCCGCCACCTCGGCCAGCTCTTGGCGCTTAAGACGCGCGCCGAGTACGACCCCGACGACGTGTCGAAGTCCACCGCGACGAAGGCAGTACGCGCGGCAACCCAGATCGTCGTAATCGCGCGACGTGTCGTGGCGACCATCTGAGCTCGGGAGATGCCGCATCCCTTCCGACCCCACCGTGAACGCGCAGGTCAGGCGCTTAACTCGCCGACGTCACGAGGCGGGATCGACTGCGCGTCCCGCGTGGGTCTCGCGGGAGATTCAAGGCGCGCAGCCAAATCATCCAAATCGGAATCAAACAGATGTCCGTAGACAGTGAGCGTGAACGCGGCCGAGCGATGCCCCAGGATTGGCTGGACGGCCTTGGGCGAGCCCCCGGCCTGGATGAGACGAGCAGCCGCAGAGTGGCGGAGTATGAATCACTCCACACAATAACGCGATCTATTTCTGCCGCCGGACGCTAGATGCGGATGGCCATTACGGCGACTTGGTCGGTCTTGGTGGTTTGGGCGCGGGAGCGGGCGGTGAAGGTCGCGGTTCGGGTCGCGCCGAGGTTTGATCCGGCGTTGTCGGTGATGATTACGACTAGGTTCTTGATCGCGCCGGGTGCGAGCGTGTAGTCCCTGCCGGTGGTGGTCATGTCGGGCAGTGCGGGCCCGTCT
>JBCKKA010000052.1:0-5309 GCA_038904515.1 Acidimicrobiia bacterium
CGATTGCGGTTACCGGAGCCGGACGCGGCATTGGTCGCGCGGTGGCGCTCGCTTGTGCGGCTAGCGGCGCCAATGTGGTCGTAAACGACTTCGGCGTGAGCATCGATGGCAATGACCCCAGTAGTGAAATCGCCAACGAGGTAGTAGCTGAGATCCGGTCCGCGGGGGGTAAAGCGGTGGCAGTAGCCGACAGCGTCACCACTATGGAGGGGGGCGAGCGCATCGTCCAAACGGCGATTGACACTTACGGGTCGATTGACGGCGTGGTCTGCGTCGCCGGTATTTTGCGAGAGCGGATGCTTTTCAATATGTCAGAAGCCGAATGGGATCCAGTAATCGAAACTCACCTCAAAGGAACCTTCACTGTTTTTCGCGCCGCGGCTCCTCACATGCGAGCGCAAAAATCCGGAACCATGATCGGCTTCACCTCCGGCGCCTTTGCCGGGAGTGTGGCACAAGCCAATTACAGCGCGGCCAAAGGCGGAATTGTTTCGTTGACCCGCAGCGCAGCAGTGGGTATGCATAAATACGGAGTAACCGCCAATGTGATTGCGCCGGTGGCTAAAAGCCGAATGTCGGGAAATGTTCCTTTTGGTATCGAGATGGGCGAGCCCGAAGATGTCGCTCCGATGGTGGTGTTTTTGCTGGGCGACGACGCTCGTTCAGTAACGGGTCAAGTTTTTACTGCTAACGGCGGCAAGCTGGCCGTATGGAATCAGCCCGTAGAGGTGCGCGAAATCATCAAGGATGGACGCTGGACTCCCGAAGAAATTGCTGAACGCTTTGATGAACTCGGTCAAGAAAGAATGGGAATGCTCGATCGTCTCGAAGCAATGGCCCAAGCCGCGGCCAGCGGAGATAAACCCAATGAGTAGACGGGCCTAGCTAAATCTGCTACCATAAACAGACCGTTACTGAAGTCCCGTGAGGCTTCTACGGAATCGAGGAATTATGGCCGACGCAATGCGCGCCGGAGACAAGGCCCCTAGCGGGGTTGTAAATTCTAAAGCCGAGGCCCGTCCGGAAGTTCTTTTTTCCGATGGCGGGCATTTCGTTTTTCGGGCCAAGGTGTTCGATGCCAACGACCTCCGGCGAGCGATAACTCGCATTGCCCACGAGATCGTTGAGCGAAACCACGGAGCCGAAGATTTGGTTCTGCTCGGTCTCTACACGCGCGGGGTCGCGATTGCGCATCGAATAGCCAAGGCGATTACCTCGTTTGAAGACGTCACTGTTCCGGTGGGCGCGCTTGATGTCGCGTTTTTCCGCGACGACATCTCGCTGCGACAAGTAGTTCCGCTCGGGGCTACTGAAGTGCCGGTCGACATAGGTGACCGCATTGTTATTTTGGTCGACGATGTTCTTTTTACCGGCCGCACCGTGAGATCGGCCTTGGACGCCATAACCGAACTAGGTCGGCCGCGGTCGGTGCAACTGGCAGTTTTGGTCGATCGGGGCCACCGCGAACTACCTATTCGCGCCGATTCGGTGGGTAAAAATTTACCGACTAAAAAAGTTGAAGATGTTCGAGTGCGACTTACCGAAGTTGATGGGGCCGACGACAGCATCGAACTTTGGGGCCCAGTTGACGAACCTTTCGACCCGGCGATTACCGAAAGCCAATGATGAAGAATCTTTTATCAATCGACGATCTCGACCGCTCCGGAATAATCGAAATATGCGATTTGGCGGAGTCGTTCTTGACCGTAACCCATCGCGATATTCCTAAAGTCCCTGCGTTGCGCGGAAAAACTGTGGCATCAGTTTTTTACGAAGAGTCGACGCGCACGCGGCTTTCTTTTGAGACCGCAGCCAAGCGTTTATCCGCTGATGTAATGACTATGAACATGTCGTCGTCGTCAGTTAAAAAAGGCGAATCTTTGCGCGATACGGTCCAAACCATCGAAGCAATGGGAGTTGACGCAATGGTCATCCGGCATAGTGGAGCCGGCGCACCCAACCGGGTGGCGACATGGGTAGATCTCTCGATCGTTAACGCGGGTGACGGTCGGCACGAACACCCCACGCAGGCTCTACTCGACGTCTACACCGCTCGACGCCACCTAGGAGCCGACTTGTCGGGTGCGCGCATCGCCATCGTCGGCGATATCCGCCGGTCTCGAGTTGCTCGCAGCACGACTAAAGCTTTTGCGCAACTCGGAGCCAAAATCACTTTGGTGGCTCCGCCGACCATGTTGCCGGATTCCTTGGTGGGATGGCCGGTTATCGCGTCAAGTGATTTCGATTCAGTGCTACCTGAAGTTGATTTGGTTTACTTGCTGCGCATCCAGCACGAGCGAGAAGACTCCTTAGCGTTCCCATCGCTGCGGGAATACACCGAACGTTACGGACTTACTCGAGAACGCGCGGATCGACTCCGTCCTGAAGTTTTAATTATGCATCCGGGTCCTATGAACCGAGGAGTTGAAATTGCTCCAGAAGTCGCCGAGAGCGACGCGTCGGTAATTACTGAACAGGTTGAAAATGGAGTAGCGGTACGAATGGCCGTTTTGTATCACCTACTTGGATCGGGAGCTGCAGTTGCCTAAGTCAATCGTTATTCGGGGTGGTCAAGTAATCGACAGTACCGGCGAGAAGACCGCCGATGTCTTGATTGAATCGGGACAAGTCGTTGAAGTTGGTACGAAATTGAAAGGCGACCGCGAGCTCGACGCGTCTGGTTGCGTGGTTGCCCCTGGGCTAGTCGACATGCATGTTCACTTACGCGAACCGGGTATGGAAGAAGCAGAAACTATCGAGACCGGATCACGAGCGGCTGCGTTAGGAGGGTTCACTGCGGTAATCGCAATGCCCAACACCGAACCCGCGCAGGACGATCCGGTGATTATTCGTTCGGTGTTGGCTCGTGCGGCCGACGCGCTCTGTTCAGTACATCCTGCTGGCGCCATCACCAAAGGTCGGGCCGGACTCGAACTGGCGCCCATGGGGGAGTTGTATTCCTTGGGGGTTCGAGTTTTTACTGACGACGGCGCGTGCGTCGCTTCCGCCGGAGTAATGCGCAGCGCGTTGCAGTACGCCCAGTCATTGCCAGGAGCAGTATTGGCCCAGCACGCTGAAGACGAAACTCTTGCGACTGGTCATATGCATGAAGGTGAGTGGTCAAGCCGGTTAGGAATACCCGGGCGTCCGGCGGAAGCGGAAGAAATTATTGTGGCGCGCGATTGTATTCTTGCCGCGCAAAGTGGAACTCCAGTTCACTTCTTGCACTTGTCAACGGCCGGATCGGTGGCAATCGTTAGGGCGGCCAAAGCGCGCGGCATTCCTGTTACCGCGGAAGCCGCACCGCATCACTTCACTCTCACCGATGCCAGTTGTGCATCTTTTGATCCGTTATTCAAAGTGAATCCCCCTTTGCGTACCGCCGACGACATCGTCGCAGTGAAGGCAGGATTAGCCGACGGAACTATCGATGTAATTGCGAGTGATCATGCTCCTCATCCCACCGAAACCAAAGAAAGAACTTTCGAAGAAGCTCCGCCTGGGATGCTGGGGCTGGAGACGGCGTTGGCTTTAGGTATAACCGAATTAGTGGATACCGGAGTTATGACCTTGGCGCAACTGCTCGCGGTTATGGCTTGGAGCCCCGCGAACCTCGCACGCATACCCGACCAGGGTGTCGTCATAGAAAAAGGTGCTCCCGCCAATCTTTGCGTAATCGACCCGAACCTTTCTTGGGTTCTTGATCTGACAAAACTCGCCAGTCGATCGCGAAACACGCCCCTAGGTGGACGCGCTTTAAAAGGAAAAAATCGCCATACGATTTTCCGAGGCGAAGCGGTAGTGATCGATGGCCAGGCAGTTAGATGAGGGATGAACAGTGCTTTTAAACGACAGCGTTTTAGTTCTGGCCGACGGAGAGCGGTTCGAAGGGTATCTGGTGGGGGCCGATCTCGATGGACAAGCCGCGGCCGGTGAACTGGTTTTCAATACCGCGCTGTCGGGCTATCAAGAAATAATTACCGACCCGTCTTACTCCGGACAAATCATTACCTTCACCTATCCGCAAATAGGCAACTACGGAGTAACTCCACTCGACTCCGAAAGTCGGTCACCGCATTGCCGGGGGATCGTTGTACGCGATCTGGTGCGTAAGGCAAGTAACTGGAGAGCCGAAACTGGTTTGCATGAGTTTTTGGAGCAAAGTGGCATATCTGGAATTGCCGGTATCGACACTCGTCGCTTAACTAAACATCTACGCACGGTAGGAGCGATACCCGGCGCTTTCGGTCAAGATGAAGAACTCGTAACGCAGCGGGCAAAAATCGAACCCAGTACCGAAGGGCGCGATCTCGTCTCGGGAGTAAGTACCGATGTGCCTTATACGGTCGGCTCCGATGCGGCAGAATTTTTTGTAGTGGCCTACGACTACGGCATCAAGCGCACTATTTTGCGCCGACTTGTCTCTGCTGGGTGTCGAGTCGAAGTTGTCCCGGCCGGAACTTCTGCGGATGAAGTTATCTCTCGCAATCCCGACGGCATATTTCTTTCCAACGGTCCGGGCGATCCGGAAGCGGCGCCGGGCGCAGTCGAAACCGTGCGGTCTCTTTTAGGCCAGCGACCGATATTCGGAATCTGCTTGGGCCATCAAATCCTTGGATTATCTATTGGCGCAACTAAAGAACGCCTATTGTTCGGTCACCACGGTGGCAACCATCCGGTGCGTAATGAAGAAACTGGGCGAGTTGAGATCACTAGTCAAAACCACAATTACGCCATCAATATTGATTCGGCAACCGATGCCCAGTTGACCCATGTCAACCTCAACGACGGAGGAGTGGAAGGGTTTCGCGTGGCCCGCGCCGACGCTTTCGGCATTCAACACCATCCTGAAGCCGGCCCCGGTCCTCATGACGCCGCTTATCTGTTCGAAGAGTTTACGAATTTAATGACTACTGCCAGAGGAAGAGGATAGAAATTGCCCCGTCGTGACGACATCCACTCAATTCTGATTATCGGTAGTGGCCCGATTGTGATTGGTCAAGCTTGCGAGTTTGATTATTCCGGAACTCAAGCGTGCCGAGTTTTGCGTAGTGAGGGTTACCGAGTGATTTTGGTGAATTCGAATCCCGCCACCATCATGACCGACCCTGATTTCGCCGACGCCACCTATGTCGAACCGCTCGACTTAGAAACAATTGAACGGATTATTGTGCGCGAGAAACCCGACGCGTTGCTACCGACAGTTGGCGGTCAGACGGCGTTGAACCTAGCCATCGAACTTCATGATGCGGGGATTCTAGAACGCCACGGAGTTGAGATGATCGGTGCCGGCGTGGAGGCCATTCACA
>JBCKKA010000053.1:0-5202 GCA_038904515.1 Acidimicrobiia bacterium
AGTCGCCCACAATTGCGATAGTTGTTGTTGCGGATCTCGAATCTTGAGTGGTCGTAGGGGCTTGGGGCGATGAACTGGTTTTGCTCGTACCGCAAGCCGTTAACGCCGCGGCCATTAACACCGCTACCGCTAACATCGCTACCTTGAAAAAACGCATCTCCCCATTCTGCCTCTTGGCGCCTGAGAACATCGCGCAAGGGATATCGCTCAAGGGAAAATCGCCCAAGGGAAAATCGCCCAAGGGCTAGAAGATAACGGCTATTCCAAACGCTATGACCACAACCGCGATAACGAGTATGAACAAATTGCCTAGTCCGTCCCAAAATTCCATTTGATCCTTCCGTTCGGGCTACCGCTAATCGGACTTTTGCGGGCGATTAGCTGGATAGTTAACGACAGGGTAAACGCGGCGTGGGACATTTATCCATAGATTTGTGATTGAGATCTGTGGTTGTGCTTGCTTTCGCAAGGGCACAAGTGTATGCTGCAGTCATTCTTCCCCGCCTTTCGCGGTGGCCTCTGGGCTACCCGGAATGGCGGGGCTATTTTTTTTCGGACGGGATGGAATGAAGCAGCGGACGGTCGTCTTCATCGACTACCAGAACGTCTACCACCGCGCGCGGGAGGCCTTTGGCCAACACGACGCGAACGGCAAATGCACCGAGCCACCAAGCTTCGGGCATGTCAAGCCCCTGAGGCTCGGGATGCTTCTTAAGCAACTTGGGGAAGATGGAGGCCATAGTCGGACGCTCACGCAGGTGAGGATCTACCGAGGCGAGCCCGTCACGAAGAAAGCCCACCCGACGCTCCAGGCGGCGTTCCAGCGCCAGGTCGAGTCTTGGAAACGCGAACCGATGCTGAAGGTGAACACGCGGCCGCTTCGATATTTGCCGATAGCTTGGGACCCCACGGGCCGGCCGACACGTTGGGGCTCCGGCGAAGAGAAGGGGATCGACGTACTCATTGCACTGGACATGGTTGTCGGAGCTATTGACGACGCGTTCGATGTTGCGGTCTTGGTGTCCGGCGATACGGATCTGTTGCCCGCCGTCGAGAGGGTTATCGGGGTGGGCAAGAAGGTCGAGAATGCTGTCTGGTGGCCGGACCATCAACCGGGGCACCCGCTGCGACCCAAAGGCCGCTCAATCTGGTGCCACCGGCTGACAAGCGACTGGTTCCACTACCTGCGTGATGACACGGACTACGCGCAGGTCGGGGCGAGATCTGGAACTCTCTGATTCAAACTGACCCACTGATGGTCCTTGACCACAGCGGGGGGCGGGTTATTGTCGCATCATTATGCCTGCGCCCATCTCGAAATCATGAAGCATCCGTACCGGTTTTGGGCAGTGGTGATAGGCGTCACCATGGCCGTAGTGGTGAGCGCATCGAGCAACGCGAGTACACCGCGCGCGAACGCATCGGGTAGTTGTGCGGGGCTGATCTACGCCACCAATCAAGCCAGTAACCGCGTTTCGATTATCGATACTGCTACTAATGCCGTTACACCGCTGGCCGGATTTTCGGATCCAAGTGGAGTAGCGGTAACGCCCGACGGTACGAAAGTTTTCGTCACTAACTTTTCGAACAATAAGGTTTCGATTATCGATACTGCCACCAACATGATTTCGTCGCTGGCGGTGGGCGATAGCCCGATCGGAATAGCAATTAATTTAGCGGGCACCAAAGCTTTTGTTACCAATGTGGGTGACGGCACGGTGTCGATTATTGATATTGCTACCAATACGGTTAAGTCGGTGAAGGTCGGGGCCGGACCGATTGGAGTAGCGGTAACGGCCGACGGTACGAGAGTTTATGTTGCCAACTTCAACAGTGGTCGGGGCAATACGGTGTCGGTAATTAATACTGCTAACAATTCGGTCGCGTCTATCACCGTAGATACCGGACCGGCCGGAGTAGCAGTGAGTCGTGATGGCAGCAAAGTTTTTGTTGCCAATAACGGGCGTGACACCGTATCGGTAATTAATACTGCGGATAACTCGGTCGATTCGATCAGCGTAGGCCAGAGTCCGATCGGTATTGCCATAACTCCCGACGACACCAAAGTTTTTGTGGCCAATAACGGTGGTAACACGGTGTCGGTTATCGATATCGCCACCTTCACGGTAACGCCGATCACGGTAGGGAAGGGTCCGAGCGGATTAGCAATCTCGTCCGACGGCACTGTTGCTTATGTAGCTAACTACCGTCGTGCTGGCGGTAACACGATATCGGTTATCAATATCGCCACTGGAAAGGTAACGTCGATCACCGTCGGCACCGGTCCGTACGGAGTGGCAGTGTGCCCGGCGAATGCTGATGATCAAGCCGTACCTAACGGATCGTCCACCACCACTACGACCGCGCCGCCGGCTATGCCCGCACCATCACCCGCACCCGCGGCCCCCGATACCAGCGGCGAAGATACAAACGTGACGGGGTAGCGCGCCAAACTTTTGTGGCCCCGCCCGCGGTTGGCGGTTCTAGAGTTCTACTTCAACTAGCCGACCGGTCTCGATCTCGTAGATGAACCCGCGCACGTTGTCGGTGTGGGGAATAAAGGGGCTGGCTTTAATCTGGTTGATTCCTTGGCGCACATCTTCTTCGAGGTTGGTGAAGGCTTCGGCGGCCCAAGTTGGCTCTTGTCCGGCATCGCGCAACATTCGCTCACGGAATTCATCGTCGGTGAAGGTGAGCATTCCGCAGTCGGTGTGATGAATAAGGATGATCTCTTCGGTGCCCAGCAGGTGCTGGGAGATGGCCAGCGAACGGATCTCGGCGTCGGTGACTACACCGCCGGCGTTGCGGATTACATGGGCGTCACCTTCACTAAAACCCAGAATGCCTTGGGGGTTAAGGCGCGCGTCCATGCAGGCCAAGACCGCCACTTTGCGGGCGGGGGGACTATTCAGGCCACCCTGGTCGAAAGCGGCGGCGTAAACCTCGGCGTTTTTTAAAAAATCGTCGGTGGTACTCATGGTTTTATTTTTATTGTACCGTGAGCCGGTGCGCAAGTTGACGCCAAATCTTGTCGGTGCCGACGGGCGGTATTGAGACCACAGTTTTCATTCAGCATTTGCAAGAAGCGTGTGGCGTTGTAACCCACCTCCGACTTGGCGTATCTGTAGACATCGAGCATGGCGTTATCAAAAAGAGCTTCGGGCACTACAGGCCGGTGGGGTAGGTCTCCGGTGGTTCCCCGACGTCCCAGAGCGCCGTGGGCTCGAGCGGTTCGACGGCCGAAGTCCGGTCGAGGTGCACCACCGTGCGGCCCGATGACGCTGCGCCCGAGCTCTCGGCCAGCAACCGGTCCACCTCTGCGTCAGTGGTCGGGCGGAAGTCCTGATACCACTTCCCGACCCCGCTGAAGAAGGTGGGCGTCTCCAGACAGACTACGTCGTCGGCGACCCGGCGCAGCTCTTCGATCGCCTCCGGCGCACCCACCGGCACCGCCAGCACGACACGGCGCGCACCGAGGGCACGTGCCACTTGGCAGGCCGCCCGGGCCGTCGAACCGGTCGCAACCCCGTCATCGACGATGATCGCCGTCTGGCCGGTGAGGGGCACGTGGGTGCGGTTGCCGCGGATGCGCCGGACGCGTTGATCCAACTCGACGCGCTGAACATCCTCCGCTCGGGCGAACTCGGACGCGGTCACGCCGGCCGCGTGCACGACGGTCTCGTCGACGATCCGCACGCCCCCCTCGCCGATCGCCCCCATGGCCACCTCTTGTTGCGAAGGCACACCCAACTTGCGCACCACGATCACATCAAGCGGCGCCGATAGCGCCCGGGCGACCTCAGCGGCCACCGGCACACCGCCACGCGGAAGCCCCAACACCACAACCCGCCCGCCTCGCAGCGGCAGCAGCACCTGTCCCAGCCTTCGGCCGGCGTCCACTCGATCACGGAACGGCATCGCTCACCTCCGTACCTACCCTACCGACGATCCTCGGACGCCAGCCGCAGAACCAGGGTCCAAGGCCCCATGGTGTCGCCGCCGCTACCTATAAGGTTCGTGCCGCCGCGGTCTGTTCCGCCCAGGCGCCGAGTAGCGGCTCGATCGCCGGCGCACTGTGGTCAGAGTTCCAGCGAGCAAAGACCCAGGCGCCACCAATCTGCGTCGGCTGGATCCCGTCGTGCTTCCAAGCGCGGGCGACCTGGGGCTCCTGAGTGATCCATCGGGCGGAGTCGCGCAGACTCCACCGGCCGGTCCGATCCAGTGGCTCAGCCGGATCGAGGATTTCGGCGTCGTCGCTATCGGGGGACTCGGCCGCGTTGGGGTTGAGGAGCACGTAGTGGCTGGCCGCGGTGTCGTCGTAGGTGCCGGTTTTTATCATTACGAGAAAGTTGGTCCGCTGCGCGGGAGCCAGCGAGCGGTAAGCGCGAATCAGTGGCGCGGTATTGGCAAACATCGCCGGCCAAGATGGCATCGCCGGTAGATAATCCTGCGAGATCGCGAGCTGCACATTACCTTCGGTCATCTCCGCCACCAGGTCGGGGTAGAGCGTAACCATCGACAGTCCGGAGAGCGTGTAATAGTAGGCGTCCTGCGCAGCGCGGTTTAGCGTCGCGGGCGTCCAGATGGGCTTAGCGGCCGGGGCCAGCAGTCGCATTATCATCGCCAAGCAGGTCAGCATGCAACCCTCGTGGGCGATGGTGTTGCCGCCCTTGTAGGGGTAGAGCAGTGCGGCCGCATCGCGACGCGATTGGCCGTTGAGGGTCGTGTCGGCCTTGATTACCAGCTTGCGATTCCACATTAGATGGTCGCCCCAGCGCGGATCGTCCTGACGGTAGGGCATGTCGGTGGCGGCCAGATCAGTGAGCTGCTCGCTCGGCGTCGCCGCCGCGCTACTCATGCTCGCGCCGACGCCCCCGATGGCTGCGCCGATCAAACCAAGCCGAAGGCCGGCGCCCGCCCCAAGGGCCGAGCGGATGAAGCTGCGGCGGGTCGGATCGGTCATCTAATAAATGTAACGCCTAGGGGCGCATGGCTTTCGGCGGGCGGCTGCGCCGAATTGAGCATGGTGGACCAACGAGATGCTTGCTGATGGTCGTCACGTACGAGGCCAAGGCTTGGCGTTGGTCGCAGAGTCGAATAATTAGTTAGTGGTAGTTGTTAATCCGTCTTGGCGATATTGCAATCCTAGACGCTGGCCTACGGCTTCAGTTACAAGGATCCGATCCTGAGCAGCGTCTCGCA
>JBCKKA010000054.1:0-5007 GCA_038904515.1 Acidimicrobiia bacterium
GCCGGCATCGGTTCGCCGCTTTTCGGTCAATACCGCGGCATAAGCCGCGCGACGAGATACTCCCATTTCGCTAGCTACTCGATCGGCGATTGCTCGAGTGGTGGTGCCCGCGGGCGCTTGGGCTAATTCGGCCTGTACGCGAGTCTGGAGATCGTCGGCGCTGGGCTCCTTCGGCTTGGTGACTCCACCCAGCACCACAACATATTCACCGCGCGGCCGAGCGGACGCGACCGCAGCAGCCACGGCGCGTAGCGTTCCCCGCACTACCTCTTCGTGAAGTTTGGTTATTTCTCGCACTACCGCCACCGGCCGATCGTCGGAACACTTCACTAATAAATCAGCGAGTAACGCGCTTACGCGAGTAGGTGCTTCGTACATAACTACGGTACGAGTTTCTGCTGCTACCGCTTCTAGCACGAGCGTGCGCGAACCGCCCCGGCGAGGAATAAAGCCTTCGAATACAAATCGATCGGTAGGGAGACCGGAGAGCACTAGCGCCGCCACTACTGCGCTCGGGCCCGGCACAACCTCAACTAAACAATCGGCTTCTATGCACGCTTGTACTAAATACATACCTGGGTCGGCGATTCCGGGCGTTCCCGCATCGGTAACCAGCGCGACTACTTCACCGCTAGCGATGCGTTTGACTAATCCAGGAACGCGGGCCCGTTCGTTGTGAGCCGGTAACGCCACCAAGCGCCGACCCGACGGAATATCAGAATGAGTAAGCAAAGCGCGCGTGCGGCGAGTATCTTCGGCGGCAATTACATCGGCCGTTCGTAATGTTTCGAGCGCACGCGCCGAAAGATCGCCCAAGTTTCCAATCGGAGTAGCCACCACCACTAAACGCCCGTCAGGCATCGACTACCTCAATTTGATCACCCGCGTGTAACGACCACTGCTCGCACGACCCCGCGGCGGCTTCAATGACGAACGCCGCGCGCACTACGACCCGTGTCACTCGGTGAGGCTTCACGCGCGCGGTGCGCAAGATACGGCCATCGGCTCGACACCAGATCACATCAATCACGCACCGCATACCCGCCGTATGGACTTGCTTCGCGGGGGCTAAAAGTAGTGGTCGGGCAATACGGGTTTGTCCTAGCAATCCGCGGCGGCGGGTCGACCGACTGGTGGCCACCGTGATAGGCGAAATTACGGTTCCGGCGCGCACTAACCACGCGTTGCCATCGCTAAACGTTGAAGCGAATCTCGAGGACCTCGCCGTCGAGAACCGCGTAATCCTTACCTTCGACACGAAGTTTACCGACATCTTTGGCCTTGGTCCATGACCCGATTTCGAGAAGTTCTTGCCAACCGATTATCTCGGCCCGAATAAATCCCCGCTGGAGGTCGGAGTGAATGACTCCCGCGCATTCGGGGGCCGACGCACCGGTGCGATAAGTCCAAGCGCGGGATTCTTCTTCTCCGGTCGTAAGGAAAGTAGAACGACCGAGTAACTCGAGCGCGCGACGAGCCAAACGCGGCACCACGCTCTCGGGCACGCCGAGGTCGGCGAGCAGTTCGGCTCGTTCGGTTCCGCTAGTAGCCACTACATCGGGATCGGCTTCGAGTTCGACGCACACCGAGAGTGCGCCGGTTGCAACTGCGGCGGCGAGTGAATCGGCTTCGGATAACTGATCGAGTCCGATGTTGACCACAATAAGAGTCGGTTTGTTAGTGAGTAAAAATGCCGGAGTAAGAAGATCGCGCTCGGCCGCAGTTAGGTCACTGCGGTAAAGCGGATCAGCATTAGACAGGATTTCTTCGGCGCGCGCGAGAGCGGCGATTTCGGGAGCTAAAGATTTATCACCTTTCGATGCCCGCTGTTGTTTGGCTAAACGATTCTCGACCGTGCCGAGATCGGCGAGGATTAGTTCTTCTTCTATCGCGACGCGCTCTTGCTCGGGATCGTGTCCCGCGTCGGCCCGTACCACCATCATTAATGCGTCGCAGTCACGCACTCCCCCCAACAGCCGACTACCCAATCCCTTGCCGGCTTCGGTAGATAGGCCGGGTATATAGGCGATCTGAAATGTGGCCGGCACTACATTGCGCGAACTCGACATCGCCGCCAACTGGTTGAGGCGTTCGTCGGGTATGGCCACTACACCGAGTACCTTTTCCGATGCGATACTTGCGTCGAGTCCAGTGAGGGCCGCGAAAAGCCCCGCGTGGCCAGAATCGGCGAGACCGAGAAGTCCGAGGTGATCCATAGGTAATGAGAATACGGTGTCGGGAGGCACCCCGGAGTGTTGAGGGAGTATTGAGGGAGTATTGAGGGAGCGTTGAGGGAATAATCGTCAACCGCAGTACGGGGAGGAACCATGAGCGAGTGGTCGTTACCAACCATTACCGATCGGCTTGAGATCGAAGACTTGATGCGTAAATACGCGTGGGCTATCGATCACGGCAATTTTGACGAACTTGACCAAGTTTTTACTCCCGACGCGGTGCTCGACTACACCACGGCGGGGGGAATTAAAGGCGCCTACCCCGAAGTAAAAGAGTGGCTCGCTGGAGTGTTGCCAGGATTTCCGGCCTACCAACACTTGATAACCAATACGGAAGTAACCCTTAATGGTGATAGTGCCACCGCGCGTTCGGCGTTTTACAACCCCATGGGCCACGATCGGCCCGACGGAACTCGCGCGTACTTTTTTTGTGGAGGCGAATACCACGACCAACTAACCCGCACCGCCAACGGTTGGCGTATTAATAACCGTTTCGAACAAACAGTGTGGTTCGACGGCGAGTTCCCGAGAACCTAAATTGGGCAGTCGGCCGCAACCAGTGTTCCGGGTTGTACTACGCCAACCTCATAGGGAGCGGCGGCGAAACCAGGTACCGGTGCCGACATGGTTGCCCGCAAACGAGTGCGTACGGCGGCGGGAGCGAGTGGGACGGGGGGGTCGAGCGCCAGACATTTTTGTAACAACAACGCGACGCTGGCCGCTACTACCGGAGTCGCCATAGAAGTACCCGACTTTGGTCCGTAAGCATGCGTTGTCAGGGTTGACAAAATGTTTGTACCGGGGGCAGCAATATCTACTGAAGCGTCGCGGTTGGAGTAATCGGCGATGGCACCCGATTCTTTGATGGCGCCCACGCTGATCGCCTGAGGATACGCGCCGGGATACGACGAGACAAGACAGGTCGGGTTGTTACCCGCCGCGGCCACTACGACCACGCCCTCGGCGACCGCGTTGTTGACTGCAGCTTCGAGGACAGGAGAATTACTGGTACTTCCTAAACTCAGGTTTATTACCTTGGCCTCGTTGGCTACCGCCCAGTCCACGCCCCTGGCTACCGCCGATATGAAACCATTTCCACTCGAATCGAGAACGCGTACCGCCAAGATGGTTGATTGCGGCGCCCCGCCCACTACGCCGGTGTCGTTATCGGCCGCGGCAATAATTCCGGCGACATGAGTGCCGTGGCCATGCAGGTCGGTCGCGCGTCCGAGCTCGCCTTCCGGATTAGTCACGAAATCTTGTCGCTCACTCGAAACCCGTCCCGCTAAATCAGGATGGTCGGCCTGCACGCCGGTATCGATTACCGCCACGGTGATGCCGATGCCATTTTGTGTTTCCCACGCAGCCTCGAACTGCGTTTTAGTGGGGGCATAGCCCACAGGAGTGGCACCGACGCCCTCAATGGTACCGACGTTTCCCCACTGCTTATAATAAAAATCGTCGTCGGTGGGATCCACCACCGCCAGCGCGCTTACGACTCGGTCGGGACCAACGGCAACAACATCACCAGCAACTTCTAGTTGCGCCACTTTGGCGTCGACCGCCGCGGGAGTATTGGCGGTAAAGGTCACTACTTCAGATTCACCGCTAGGAGTATCGACATAAGCGGCGTACGCGTTAGTGGAGGCGTCGATAGGGCACAACACCGCCGCCCGAGTGGTGGTCGTGGTGGGAATTGGCGCGGGATTGGTTACCGGCGCACAAGCGGCAATCAGTACCGCTAGCGGGCCTAGAACACTAAGACGAATTGGAACACCGAGGCGAATTGAAACCATAAGACCAACCAGTTTATCAGAAAGCTCCCGATAAATGCCTGCACGCGGCTTCGTCTATGCTGTTTGCTTACCCTTTAGAAAATAACCAAATCTCGCAACGAAAGGTCATCGTGTCCAAGAAAACCAAGAAGCGGAAAATCAAAGCCCGGCGCAACAAAGCCAACCACGGCAAGAAGCCCAACGCGGGCCGGCGCTCCTAATCAGCGCTCCTAATCAGCGCTCCTAATCAGCGCTCCTAATCAGTTCGCGCAAGGCGCCAACTATTCGCTCGTGCGGGCCGGTGCGAGCAGCCGGTGATCGGAACTAAATAATCGCTGACGAATTCCTAAGGCCAAAATCGTGGCCGTGGTAGTAACTGAGCCCAGCACTAAATACATCACTGCGGTCTGCACTCGCACCGCGTCGAGCGGGGCGACTCCCGCCAGAATCAAACCCGTCATCGCCCCCGGCAGTGCGATCAAACCGACAATCTTGGTGGTTTCAATCTGCGGAATCAGGGCCGTGCGCAAAGATCCGCGCAAATACGGTTGGGCCGCTTCGGCCGACGATGCACCTAGTGCTAGTCGAGCTTCAATTTCGTCACGTTTGTCGCTGAGTTCATCAACTAACCGACGACCAACAAGCACACTCACCGCCATGGAATTTCCAATCATTAATCCCGACAACGAAATAAGACTGCGGAGATCGAGGGCAAAAACTCCCAGCCCGAATAACACTCCCAGCGTGAGCGCGGCGGTGCCGATTAATGCCGCCAGTGATAGCCCAAATATCCCTGGCACGGCGGGAGTCCGCCACCGAATTGTAAAGGCCGCGATAAAAATCATTATTGTTACCCACAACCAACCCCACCAGATTGAAACCTCGGGCTTAAGAATTACTTGGAGCAGTAAACCGATAGCGATTAGTTGCACCAACGCGCGCGTACCGGCCCACAGAATGCTGCGACCTAGACCAAGATCACGCCACCACGACAGCGC
>JBCKKA010000055.1:0-4856 GCA_038904515.1 Acidimicrobiia bacterium
CTACCCGACCAACGCCCGTTGGATCGCGACATCCGAGTACGACAATCCGAGTACCGAGGATGATCCGCCGATCGTCTCGGTCGCGACGGGCCCGGGCACGGTGCAGTCGCCGGGCACGATCTTCGACTGTCAAAACATCACATCGCTGACTGCGAAGCAGGCCGCCAAGGACGCCGGTGCCACCGAGGCGCCGACGCCCGACGTCGTCGCGACCGGCACCCCGCTGGAACAAGAGAACTTCACGTACCACTACAACGTGGCGATCCCGGCCGGTCAGACGCGATACCTGATGGTGTTCTGGTCGCTGTACGAGACCGTCGCCGAAGCGGTGGCCGCAGGTCCGGCGTGGGACACCAACCCGACCGCAGGGTCCGAGGCACTCGCGGGCCTCACCTCCGCGCAGCTCGCGCTCATCGTGAACTGGGCGTTCGCGCCCGAGCCCGAGCCCGCGCCGCCCACGCCGCTCGAGCCCACGCTGCGCTTCACCGGCTGAACCGCGCACCCTTCCGCGCACCCGGCGCGCGCTCAGACGATAAGTATGCCCGTTTCGGTGAACGCGACACCGCGCCCACCTTGACTTTGCCCAGGCGTGTACGGCGGTGAGTGTCGGATTCCTCGTAATGAGCAGGTCAGGAGTTCGAATCTCCTTCCCGGCCCCACCCTTATAGAATAAGTCTAATCGAGGCCTCCCAGGGGCAGCGGGTCCCAGTATGGCGGTGCCCTAGGTGAAGTCCTGGGCGCGGTCCCTGCGGGCCGTTCGTCGGGCACCCAAGACGATCTCAAGAACTACACCGACGCGGGCCCACCAGATCATCGCCTACTTGGCCGCGGTGCTCAGTTTCACCGGCTGACACCCCCGCGCATCAAAAAGAGTTATGGTGCGGTATGCGCAAAATCGTCTTATCAGTAATCGCCGTGATCGGGTTATTGGCGGGGTCGATAGTGGGCGAAGGGGTGACTCCTTTAAGCGCAACTCCTACTTGTAGCACTAAGGCCTACGTCACGAACAATGGAGTCAACACGGTGTCGGTAATTAATGTTGCCACCGAGGCGGTTAGCGCCCCTATTTCCGTTGTAGTGGTACGTGAAGTTTTCGGCGCCCAACGGGGTGCCGGCAGCGACGACGTCGGTCGGCGGCGTCTCGGCGGAGTCGGCCTTCTTCGCAGCCGCAGTCGGTTCGGGTCCGTCGGGACATTCGGCAATCGTTCCCGGCGACTCCACCGTGCCGGGGCCCGTCGCGACCGAGACGATCGTCGGGTCGGAAGTGGGATCGGTATCGCCCTGGGACGTCGCGAACCAACGGGCGTTGGCCGGGTAGCCCGAGATGTCGCCGGTGCTCGCCGCTTGCAGCCATGTGCTGATATCGGATCCGAGGTTCGTCTCGATGATGATCTCTTGCTCGAAGTCGCTCACACCGGTGTTCGTCAGGCTCACGAGCTCACGTATGGTCCCCGGACCCGCGCCCTGCCACTGCACGTTCACGTCGAGGGGACCGGTGGTAGCGGTGGGGGTCTGCAGTGTCGCGCCGGTGAGGTCGACGGTATCGGGTTCCGGGACCTCGAAGTACGAGCCGGCGACGTTCACCAGACCAGCGCCGTCGAACGGGTCGCCCTGGTTCGTCGCGATCAGAAGGGCTTCGCCCATGACGAAGCCGCCGTCCCCACAGACTTGCCACTCGTTCTGGAACTGGTACCAGTTGACGCCACCCGATTCGAACTCGGTCGGCAACGGGGTGTCAACCGCTCGGGCCACACCACCGAAGGCCGCGGCGGCCGCTATCACTCCGACAATGCTCACTCGCAAAAACTTGCTCATCTTCATCTCCGGATGACCGCTTTGGCTCGCGCCCGTCGACTAAAAAATAATTACGATGATGCTAGCACGATCCTGATCCTGATCAAGTTTCGATCCTGGGAAAACCTGACGGGATCCCTTGTCCTATAAGGGTGGAGCCGGGAAGGAGATTCGAACTCCTGACCTGCTCATTACGAGGAATCCGACACTCACCGCCGTACACGCCTAGACAAAGTCAAGGTGGGCGCGGTATCGCGTTCACCGAAACGGGCATACTTATCGTCTGAGCGCGCGCGGCGCGCAGATGCGTTTTACGCGCTGATTTTTATGACTATCTGAGCGGTCTCGCTGACGCGCACGCCAACGGTCGCGTCGGAGTTTATGTACGGCGAGTCGTCGAAAATCACGTAGCTGAAAATAAAATCTAATGATTGACGGCGGGGCAGAAACGAACGCGACCACCACCGCCGAACTTCATCACGCGCTAGTAGCGTTTGCGCGCGACTACCCGCGTGGCATCAAGATCACCGACCAGGAACTCGCCGCGGTCCCCCTCGTGCCCCACGACTGGCACGGAGAACGAAACTGCACGATCAGACCCGACAATTCGCGCAAGTGATTCGCGCGCGGACCCTAACTTTATGATCGGATCGACTAAGCCATTCTGACTTGATTGACAAACGAGGAAGGGTGCGCCATCTCTTGGTTGGTGGGGTGGGTTCAGCCCGTGAAACTGAGTGCGGCCGCGCACGCGCCCAGAGTAACTGGGGTGCTCGCGCTTAACCCACTACCCGCGGTAGCGGTAATGGTGTGAGCTCCGGATTCAACGGTGCAAGGCACGGTAAACGATTTCGAGAAAGTTCCGTTACTGGCCACCGTGACGGTGCCTAGTGTTAGCGGAGTAGAGGCGATCGATACGGTAACAGTACTGGCGGCAACAAACCCACTACCACTAACGGTTACGGTGCGACCATCGGTGGAAACAGTTCCGCTCACCGCCGGTACCGCCGCGCAAGCGCCCAGAGTAACTGCGGTGCTGGCGCTTAACCCACTACCCGCGGTAGCGGTAATGGTGTGCGCTCCGGACGCAACGGTGCAAGGCACGGTAAACGATTTCGAGAAAGTTCCGTTACTGGCCACGGTGGCGGTGCCGAGGGTGAGCGGAGTAGAGGCGATCGATACGGTAACGGTGCTAGCAGGTGCATACCCACTACCGCTAACGGTTACGGTGCGGCCATCGGTGGAAACGGTTCCGCTCACCGCGGCGCAGGGAGTAATTGCCACCCCGCGCGGACCATCACCAACGTCAATAGTGGCGCTAACCACGCCGGTGGCAACATTAATTACCGACACCGTACCGACAGGTGTGTCCGGGTTTCTGTTCGCAACGTAGGCCTTAGTGCCGTCGGGAGTAATGGCCACCCCGAACGGATAATCACCAACGGCAATAGTGCTAACCACGCCGGTGGCAACATTAATTACCGACACCGTGTTGCCGTTAGAGTTCGTGACGTAAGCCTTAGTGCCGTCGGGAGTGGTGGCCACCCCGCGCGGACTAGTGCCAACGGGAATAGGGTCGCTAACCACGCCGGTGGCAACATTAATTACCGACACCGAGCTGCCGTTTATGTTCGTGACATAAGCCTTAGTGCCGTCGGGAGTAATGGCCACCCCAACCGGAGTAGTGCCAACGGGAATAGGGGCGCTAACCGCACCGGTGGCAACATTAATTACCGACACCGTGTTGTTACCAGCGTTCGCGACGTAGGCCTTAGTGCCGTCGGGAGTAATTGCCACCCCGTACGGACCATTACCAACGACAATAGTGCTGCTAACCAAACCGGTGGCAACATTAATTACCGATACCGTGTTGTTACCAGCGTTCGTGACATAAGCCTTAGTGCCGTCGGGAGTAATTGCCACCCCGTACGGATTATTACCAACGACAATAGTGCTGCTAACCGCACCGGTGGCAACATTAATTACCGACACCGTGTTGGCTCCAAGGTTCGCGACATAAGCCTTAGTGCCGTCGGGAGTAATTGCCACCTCGTACGGATTAGTGCCAACGGGAATAGGGGCGCTAACCGCACCGGTGGCAATATCTATTACCGACACCGCGCCGCCAGCTTGGTTCGTGACGTAAGCCTTGGTGCTACAAGTAGGAGTTGCGCTTAAAGGCGTCACCCCTTGGCTCACTAGCGAACCCGCCAATAACCCGATCATGGCGATTACTAATAAGACGAATTTGCGCATACCACATCCCAGATATTCATACCCTGCTATTTCTGATGCGCGGGGGGCTTAGCCGGTGAAACTGAGCACCGCGGGGCAAGTTCACGTTATCTCCTGGGGCACCGCCGTACAAGGACCCGCCGAGGCCTGAGGCCTCGATTAGCCTTGTCCTATAAGGGTGGAGCCGGGAAGGAGATTCGAACTCCTGACCTGCTCATTACGAGGAATCCGACACTCACCGCCGTACACGCCTGGGCAAAGTCAAGGTGGGCGCGGTATCGCGTTCACCGAAACGGGCATACTTATCGTCTGCGCGCGCGTCGCGCGGAGGGTGCGCGGTTCAGCCGGTGAAGGTCAGCGTGGGCTCGATCGGCGGTGCTGGCGGCGCGGGCTCGGGCGCGAACGCCCAGTTCACGATCAGCGCGAGCTGCGCGGAGGTGAGGCCCGCGAGTGCCTCGGACCCTGCGGTCGGATTCGTGTCCCACGCCGGCCCTGCGTCCACCGATTCGGCGATGGTCTCGTACAGCGACCAGAACACCATCAAGTACCGCGTCTCACCGGCCGGGATCGCCACGTTGTAGTGGTACGTGAAGTCATCGGTATCCAACTGGAAGCCGGTCGCGACGACGTCGGGCGTCGGCGTCTCGGTGGCACCGGCGGAGTCCTTGGCGGACTTCTCGGCTAGCGAGTCGGTGTCGGGACAGTCAAGGATCGTGCCTGGCGACTGCACCGTGCCCGGGCCTGTCGCGACCGAGACGATCGTCGGGTCGGAAGTGGGATCGGTGTCGCCATCGGACGTCGCGAACCAACGGGCGTTGGTCGGGTAG
>JBCKKA010000056.1:0-4736 GCA_038904515.1 Acidimicrobiia bacterium
CGAGTTTTTAGTCGGTATCCCTGGCTCGATTGGCGGCGCAGTGCGGACAAACGCAGGCGGACACGGCAGTGAGATTAGTACCGTATTAGAACAAGTCCGAGTTATGAATATGTTTGATGGATCGATTAATAACTTTGCCGCGGATAATCTAAATTTTTCTTATCGTGCTTCTCGATTAACAACTGATGAAGTTGTTATCCAGGCTCGGCTACGAGTTCGGGTCGATGTTGTCGAAAAGTGCCGTGAACGTATTGACGAAATTGTTCAGTGGCGGCGCGAAAATCAACCCGGTGGCGCCAATGCCGGATCTACTTTTAAGAATCCACCGGGAGATTCCGCGGGCCGGCTTATTGACGAAGCAGGATTAAAAGGGACTCGTATAGGAGGGGCAGTAGTTTCCGAGAAGCACGCAAATTTTTTACAAGCCGAAGACGGCGCCACTGCTCGCGACGTGTATGAGTTGATGAACTTAATTCGCAAGCGCGTATCAGAAGTTTCCGGCGTAGTTTTAGAATCCGAGCTCCATACGGTTGGTTTTGACGCAACCGAGAAATGAATATTCTCATCGGAGCGAATTAAATAAATGACCCCCGTTCGTCGCCGTCTCCTGTATCTAGTTTTAGTTGTTGTCGTAGTAATCGGTTTAGGAGTTGGAGCAGTTTTTTCTCCTTTTCTTGCCGTAGATCGCGTAGTAGTAGTGGGAGCGGACGGCCGAGAAGTAGAGGTACTCGATAAAGCTGACATCAAGATCGGCACCCCGTTGTTGATAGGTAGTATCTCGGGTGCCACCGAACGAGTGGCCGAACTTTCGTGGGTCGCCGATGCGCGCCTCGATAAAAAATTGCCAGGAACGGCGCGAATAATTGTTAAAAAGCGGGTGCCGGTCGCGTTTGTTAAAGGTCCGGACGGGGCGATCGGACTCGTCGACGCGTCAGGGATTGTGATTGAAACCGCCGCGGCCGCACCGGTGGGTATTCCTGAGATCAAGACCCCAGGCCCAGTTCCTGCAGTGGGAGCGGTCGTGGATGCCCCCGAGGCGGCAAAAGTGGCCGCCGCTCTGGGACCTTTGGCGGCCCGAGTGGCTTATTTGGTGGTGGTTGACAAAATGGTAACGCTGTATTTGACGACCGGCCCTGAAGTCCGCTTTGGTGGCCTTGATCGGCTGGGCGAAAAAGTTCGGGCCACCGAGGCCACTCTGGGGGCTATCGGTACCAGTGGGTTTAATTATCTCGATGTAAGGGTTCCTAGCGGGCCGGTGACCGGTTAGCTTGAGAAAGCCACGCCCTTAGCCTTTTGTGACCTATTATCGCTTCAATGGAAAATGGTTCCGAAGAGTATTTCGAGGAACCCGAAAGTTCCATATTTAACGAGCCGCCAGCCGATACGGAGTTGGATCAAGGAGAATCTCCGAGGGGAGAGTCAAAACAGATGTTGGGTGATCCGCAAAATTATCTTGCCGTCATAAAAGTTGTTGGTATCGGTGGGGGTGGTGGTAACGCCGTTAACCGCATGATTGATGCGGGGCTAAAAGGTGTCGAATTTGTCGCGGTTAATACCGATGCGCAGGCATTATTAATAAGTGACGCCGATGTCAAACTTGATATTGGTCGCCAGCTCACCCGCGGTCTCGGTGCCGGATCCGATCCCGACGTGGGCCGTCAAGCCGCCGAAGATCACCGCGACGAAATTGAAGAAGTTCTTAAAGGTTCCGACATGGTGTTCATTACCATAGGCGAAGGCGGCGGTACTGGAACTGGTGGCGGACCGATCATCGCGGAAATTGCGCGCGATCTAGGGGCTTTGACCGTGGCAATCGTTACTCGTCCGTTCAGCTTTGAAGGTCGGCGTCGTGCGGTGCAAGCTGAAGCCGGAATTGCTCGACTGCGCGAAAAAGTCGACACCCTGATCGTTATTCCCAATGATCGACTCATTGATGTTAGCGACGAGAAAACTTCACTGCTCTCGGCTTTCAAGCTGGCCGATGACATTCTTCTCCAAGGTGTTCAAGGAATAACCGACCTCATCACTACGCCGGGTCTAATCAATACCGACTTTGCCGACGTGCGCATGATTATGCAGAATGCCGGAACCGCACTGATGGGAATCGGTCAAGCTGCTGGCGACGGTCGAGCGCTTAACGCGGCGCGCAGTGCGATTTCGAGTGTGCTCCTCGAAGCCAGCATCGAAGGCGCGCGCGGCCTATTGCTCAATGTGGCCGGACCGTCTGATCTCGGCCTGCGCGAAACTACTGAAGCCGCGGAAGTTATTAAAGCAACCGCTCACCCTGATGCCAATATCATTTTCGGAACGACCATCGATGATTCTTTGGGCGACGAAATTCGTATCACGGTGATTGCTGCAGGGTTTGATCGCTTTGAAGCGGAGCGACCCGATATGAATCGTTCGGCCATAGACATCAACGTTGATGAAGACGACTCCCCTGCGACGCGCGGGTCGCGTTCATCGGCCAAGAATGATGGGGATGATGAGTTTGATGTTCCCGAGTTCTTACGCTGATTGAACTTCAACTCGGTCGCGCCCGAATAATTTTTTCTGACCGTAGCGGCGGGTTTTCTTCTCCGCCTTACGCCACTGCTAATATGGCGTTCGGTATTGGTGATGATTTAGATACCGTCGTCCGCAACCGCCAACAGTTAGGCGAACGGTTGGGGCTTGGTGACGCCGCGGATTGGCAATTTTTAAGTCAGGTGCACCGCGCCGAGACGATTGAAGTGACGGGCGTTCGCGCGCGGCCGGCCGGCCCAATCTTGAGCCCTGAAGCTGATGCCGCGGTTAGCAGTATTGGCGGTCAAGTATTGGCGGTTATGACGGCCGATTGCGCCCCAGTAGCGATTGTGGGTGAGGTCAGTGTGGCTGTCGTTCACGCGGGCTGGCGGGGACTACTCGCGGGAATCGTCAATAGTGCGGTAACTAAGTTACGCGAGTGCGGCGAAACCGACCTGAAGGCCGTTCTTGGTCCGTGCATCCACCCCGCCTACTACGAATTTGGTGATCCCGAACTCAAGTTACTCACCGACCGTTTTGGAGATTTGGTGGCAGGAGTGTCAAAATCCCGTAAACGCGCGCTCGACTTACCCGCGGCAGTGCGGGCGGCACTGATAGAAGAAGGAGTATCTGATCTCACCGATGTAGGCATCTGCACTGCAGCATCAGAAGATTATTTTTCTTATCGTCGCGACGGGATAACCGGTCGCCAAGTGCTGCTAGCGGTCCTAGAGTAAAAATTAAACTGGGAGTAAAAATAAATTGTGAGGAAATTGTAAAAATGAGTGCTATCGCCGATCGAGTGCACGAAGTGACCAGCCGGATTGAAGCCTCTGCCGGTTTAGCGGGGCGCGACCCCGCGGCGGTTAAATTAATTGCGGCCACTAAATCGGCTTCAATTGATCAAATCGCGGAAGTAATTCAACTAGGCGTAACCGATCTGGGTGAAAATAGAGCCCAAGAGTTACTGGCCAAAGCTCCAGAGTTGCTTAATGGTTTGAATCACCCGGATGTCCACTGGCACTTTATTGGTGCGCTGCAGCGCAATAAGGTCAAGTCCCTCGTCCCTTGGATTGATTTATGGCAATCAGTTGACCGAATCGAGCTAGGAGCCACATTGGCTCGGGTGGCTCCGACCGCGCGGGTGCTAGTCGAGGTCAACTTGGCTAGTGAAGCAGGGAAGGCGGGGTGTGATCCGCAACTGGTTCCGAGTTTGGTAAATGAGCTGCGTCGACTGGGGCTCATAGTGGAAGGGTTGATGGCGATACCGCCGGCTCGACTCGATCCCGTTCGCCATTTCGCCGCTTTACGAATTTTGGCCGAATCGCTTGATTTAGCTGAACTATCAATGGGAATGAGTGATGATTTCGAGTTGGCAATTAGTGAAGGGGCGACGATGGTGCGAGTCGGGCGCGGTCTATTTGGAGATCGGTCTCAACTCGATGCTCAGAGGCGGTAAGATTTGATCATGGCTTCCCTATGGCAAAAAACAATGTTGTATCTCGGCTTGCAAGATGATGGTTACGACTACAACGCTCCACCAGCCCCATCGGGACGCGGGCCGCGGCAATCCCAGTTTTCGGATCAGTCCGGACCCGAGTCGCGTTCAGGATTAGAGAACGGCAATGCGGGAGATTTTGATGATCATTACGACGAAAATGGTCCGTATTCCGATTCGTACCGAGGGGGGATACGCACCATTCGCCCCAACGAAGCGCGACCCCCGGAGTCTTCAGTGCGACCAGTTGCCTCGGTCGATCAACCCAGCGGAGTATCAACAACTCGATCTGCCGTGGCGCGCCCCGCGTCGAGTGCGCCAGGGAAAGTCCATGTCGTTGATCCGCGCAGTTTTAATGACGCTCAAGAAGTTGGCGATCGGCTTAAATCGAACCAGGCAGTCATTATTAATTTGCAGGGAACTCCGAAAGATCTTCAGCGCCGGTTAATCGATTTTACCAGCGGTTTGGCGTATGCGGTTGGCGGTTCTATGTCGCGAGTAGCTGAAGCAGTGTTCTTGATTTCACCAACTGATGTCGAGCTCTCGGAAGCCGAGAAGGAGCGACTCGAAGCACGCGGTCTCTATCGGCGCGACTGATCTATTCGTGGAGATAATCTGCGCGGTAATAACGATTTTCATCGTCATTCTTTTCGCTCGAGCGATCCTCTCGTGGTTTCCGTTGCAACCCGGTGGCGGGGCGGCTCAAATAAGCGAAGTTCTTGTTCTCCTGACC
>JBCKKA010000057.1:0-4519 GCA_038904515.1 Acidimicrobiia bacterium
CGCTGGGCTGCGTCCCCGCGGGGAGATCGAGAGCGTGATCGCCGTCGAGAGTAGGAACCGAGACGGTGGCACCCAGAACTGCTTGAGTGATCGAAATGGTTTGGGCGTGCCAGAGATCGTTGTCCCGCCGTTCGAATTCGGGATGAGGGGTCACGCGAATGGTTACGTAGAGATCGCCCGGCGGCCCGCCCCGTGGCGCGGCGGCACCTCGCCCTGAGAGTCGCAATTGTTGACCATCGTCAACTCCGGGTGGAACTTCGACATCAATGGCTTGGACCGCCATTACTCGACCTTCGCCCCGACAATTCGGACAGGGTGAAGGAATTTGCTGGCCCGTCCCGTCACAATTCGGACAGGCGGCCGCGGTGACCATCTGGCCCAAGATCGACCGCCGTACTTGGCGCACCTGACCGCGTCCGTCGCACGTTGAACACTGTTCGGAAAATGTTCCGGGCGTACAGCCAGAAGCATCGCAAGTAGCGCACGCTACGGGCATACGCGCTTCCAAACTGTGGGTGTGCCCAAATACTGCTTGTTCTAGGGAAAGTTCGGTCGTTACTTCAAGATCTGACCCTCGCGAAGACGATTGATTAGCGAACGGGTCGCCCGAGAAGAACGCGTCGAACAAGCCGCCAAACCCAAATGGATCCGCTCCGCTCGCGTGGGCGCGAGCTCCGGTTTCGCCGAATTGGTCGTAGCGCTGCCGTTGTTCAGGATCGCTAAGGATTTCGTAGGCATGACTGATTTCTTTGAAGCGCGCTTCGGCTTCCGGATTTCCCGGATTACCGTCAGGGTGATAGCGGCGCGCGAGTTCGCGGTAGGCCCGTTTGATCTCGGCGTCGGTAGCTTGCGGCGAGATCTCAAGCAGCGCGTATGGATCTTGATTCACGAAAGGTGCTGACCGAGTTGTTCGGAAACTACCGATACCGCGGCCAACGCGTGGCGGTAATCCATGCGGGTAGGGCCTAGTACGCCGACCACTCCCGCGGTATGACCGTCAATCTCGTAAGGGGCCAACACAATAGAACAATCTTTTAGATCGGCCAGATTATTTTCGGAGCCGATACTCACCGACAAACCGCGGCCCAATAACTCTCGCACTAGCGAGACCACCATTACTTGATGCTCTAAAACTTCGAGCAGACGACTGGCTCGTTCGGAAGTAGCGAAAGCACCTTGTTGGGCGGCCAAATTGCTAACGCCCCCGACGTAAAGATCAGCACCAGTGTGCTCTTCGTTCGCTTCGGCAAGTTTGCTTCGGGCCGCAATGAGTAGTTCGTCGACTTTGTGATCACCAGTAACGCGGGGTGTGGGGAGTGCGCCCCATGACGCGCCTTGCATTTGCGCGTCGAACACCTTTGATGCCAATTGGATCTGGTCGGACGAAAAAGTTTCGGTTGACTCAAGAACTTCTCGTTCGACCGCGCCATTAGATAAAACCACGAGCGCTAAAATTACTCCCGGTTGGATATCGACCAACTGAGCCGAACGCACGGTTGCCTCGTCAGGAACGGAGCCCACTACCACCGCGGCGTGGCGAGATACGCGTGCTAGAAGACCGCTGGTCTCGTGTAAAAGATCTTCTAGCGCGCGATGAGCAGAAGCGAAAAAATCTGAAACTGCTCGCCGCTGAGAAATTGGTAATTTTTCCTGACTAATAAAGTTGTCAACAAAAAAACGATAACCTCGGTCGGTTGGCACTCGTCCCGCCGAAGTGTGGGGTTGCGCGAGATAGCCTTCGCGCTCGAGCACAGTCATCTCGTTGCGAACGGTGGCACTAGAAACTCCCAACCCCGCCAAACGAGCAATAGCGACCGACCCCACAGGCTGCGCGGTCTCGATGTATTCCTCAACTACGGCTCTTAAAATGGCCGCCTTGCGATCATCGAGTGGAGCTTCGTAATCCAATATCTTGCCCTCGGGCACTAGTTGGTTCCTTCCCAAAATCGATTAGCACTCCATCGTACCGAGTGCCAGCAGAATTTTCTGCGAGTAACCGTACTGTCACCTCGGTAGCCAATAACCGGCCTCGGCGACTCAGGATCAGTCGCTCATTGGTGGCGTCCAGTGCTGGTTCAATGTGGAGCAGGCCGGCATCCGTCATCTCACTCACCACTAACGGATCTATACCTTCGGCCGACGCTCCGAAGCGGGTGCGGAGAGCCAGGGCAAACTCTTCATCACGACGAGTGGCGGCGTCGAGCGTCTCGGCTCCACTCTCAGGGCTTTCACCATTTTCAATCGCAGCAATGTAGCGCTCCGGCGTGCGTAAGTTCCAGTAGCGCCGACCGTGATCGTGACCGTGGGCTGCACACCCGATGGCCAAATAGTTACCAGTGGCCCAGTGCAAAAGATTATGGCGACACTCAAATCCTGGTCGTGACCAATTAGAAATTTCGTACCAATTCATTCCTGCCGCGCTAACGATCTCGTCGGCCGCTTCGTACTTGGCGGCTTGGTCGTCGTCGTCGGGACCCGGCGCGCCTTCGCGTACGCGTGCGCCCAGAGGTGTACCGGGCTCGACGGTTAACGCGTACATGCTCAAGTGAGGTGGCTCAAGTTCGAGTGCGCCGTGAACCGTGGCCGTCCACTGTTCACGCGACTCGCTGGGCGTGCCGTAAATTAAGTCGAGATTAAAATTCGTAAAGCCGGCAGTCCGTGCGGCGGCTACGACTCGAGTTACATTTTCAGGGTTATGAGTGCGGCCCAATCCCATCAAAACCTGAGGGTCGAGTGACTGCACGCCAAAGGAAAGTCGGTTAACTCCACCGGCGAGATAAACATCAAATCCCGCGCTATCGATTGAATCGGGATTGCACTCGACGGTGACTTCGGCACCGTCGGCAAGGGGAATCTCCGCCAAGATCGTCATCAAGTCGGCCGGTGGCAACAAAGAAGGAGTTCCGCCGCCAAAAAATACTGACGATGCGAGCGGCACTGAGCCGCGCGCAACTCGGCTGCGTAAGTCGGCGATGCATGCCGCCACATAGGCCGATTGCAACTCGGAGCGATCGGTCCAAGTCGCGAAGTCGCAGTAGTCACACCGGTGTGAACAAAAAGGAATGTGGACATAAACCCCGAACTCGGTGACCGGATTACTGGCGTGAACTGCGGAGGCTGCAATCATCGACGGCACCGATCAGGAATCAAGAGTGAGCGCAGCCACAAATGCTTCCTGTGGGACCTCAACTCGTCCAATTTGTTTCATGCGCTTCTTGCCTTCTTTTTGTCGTTCGAGCAGTTTGCGTTTACGAGACACATCACCGCCGTAGCACTTGGCGATTACATCTTTACGGCGAGCCTTGACCGTCTGTCGAGCGATTATCCGACCGCTGATGGCAGCCTGAATGGGAACATCGAATAACTGTCGTGGAATCAGTTCGCTGAGTTTTTCTGTCATTTTACGGCCGTATTCGTAGGCCTTATCGCGGTGCACGATGGTGGAGAACGCATCTACCGCCACCGAGTTAAGCAAAACATCAACTTTGACCAGATTGGCGACTCGATAACCGGCCGGTTCGTAATCGAGGCTCGCGTAGCCCCGCGTACGCGATTTGAGTTGGTCAAAAAAATCAGAAACAATTTCGGCGAGCGGAATCGTGTAGACCAATTCGACCCGCTCTTCCGAAATGTATTCAATTCGAGTTTGTTCGCCTCGTCGTTGTTGGGCTAAATCCATTACTGCCCCGACATATTCGATCGGTGTCAGTACGGTCACATCTACGAACGGTTCTTCAATACGATCAATCTGATTAGGAGGAGGAAGTACGGACGGGTTGTCTACGACTTCGCTACCCCCCGAAGTCAGGTAAGCACGGTACTCAACGTTGGGTGCGGTGGCTACCAACGACAGGTCGTACTCCCGTTCCAAGCGTTCGCGGATTATCTCCATGTGCAGGAGTCCTAAAAATCCACAACGAAAACCAAAACCGAGCGCACTCGAAGTTTCGGGTTCATAAGTAAACGATGAATCGTTTAGCCGAAGTTTGGCTAATGCTTCTCGGAGTTCGACATACTCATCGCCGTCAACCGGATACAAGCCACAAAACACCATAGGTTTGGGGTCGATGTAACCCTCTAGCGCGGTTCCCGAATTGGCTGCAGTGGTAACGGTCTCGCCCACTTTGGCTTCACCTACTGCTTTTATTCCGGCGATTAAGTAGCCGACTTCGCCCGGTCCTAACGCACTCACTGCTACTGGTTCTGGTGACCGCACTCCCACCTCTTCGGCATCGTGCAAGGCGTTGGCGTTTACGTAGCGCAGCGCTGAACCACTAACCAAAGTCCCGTTGAATACTCGTAGCGAACTAACTACGCCACGATACGGGTCGTAAGAAGAATCAAAAATTAACGCTTGCAATGGTGAGTCGGGATCGCCGGTAGGTGGAGGTACTCGTTCGACTATTGCGTCGAGTAACGCCGGTACTCCGTCGCCGGTCTTGGCCGAAATTCGTAAGATTTCATCGGCCGGTATACCTAATACTTTTTCAATTTCTGCTGCCCGTTTTTCGGGTTCGGC
>JBCKKA010000058.1:0-4305 GCA_038904515.1 Acidimicrobiia bacterium
AGCGCCCTACGAGTGCGGAATCGTTCCCGAAGTCGAACCGGTCGAACGCTTTCCCGTTAAGTTTTATTTAGTCGCGATGGCGTTCATTGTGCTCGATGTAGAAATTGTTTTCATTTACCCCTTGACTACCATTTTACGACCACTCGGCACCTACGGATTAGTTACCGGCGGAGTCTTTCTTTTAGTTTTGTTAGTTCCGTTTGGTTACTTACTTTCTACCGGCGCACTGGCGTGGGGTTCGGTACAACAAGTAATTGATCGTGTTGGTAGTGGCGTGTTGCGTGCGGTCGGTAAAACCGGTCGTGACGGTCTTGATCCCGAAGTAAAGCACGAAGCGGCCTAACCATGGGTGAGAATTATGGGTGAAAATTAATGGGTCTCGAACAAGTTCCGCATAATTTTCTTACTGGTCGCCTCGAAGATTTAGTTAAATGGGCGCGCCGCAACTCGGTGTGGCCGGCCACTTTTGGTTTGGCGTGTTGTGCAATCGAAATGATGGCCACCGGCGCCGCGCACTACGACCAAGCCCGCTTCGGAATGGAAGTTTTCCGCGCTAGTCCGCGCCAAGCCGATCTCATGATCGTGGCGGGACGAGTGAGCCAGAAAATGGCACCGGTACTGCGACAGGTTTACGACCAAATGGTCGAGCCCAAATGGGTTATCTCGATGGGGGTATGTGCCAGCACTGGCGGAATGTTCAACAATTATGCGCTCGTTCAGGGGGTCGACCAAATCGTTCCCGTCGATGTTTATGTTCCCGGTTGCCCGCCTGGTCCCGAGACTTTGCTGCACGGCATTCTCACTCTGCACGAAGAGATACGCACCGGCGCGATCATGAAACGACGCGGCCCGAGCAAGGGTGCCGGTATCCAAATCGACAACATCGACGGAGTTACTGGTTCGGTTAGACCAGTAACGATTACGAGTTCATAAGTATGGCTGATAATGAACCAACTACAACTGAAGAAGTTGCTGCACCCGTTGTTGCTGACGAAGTCGCGAGTGCGGTAATCGCAAAATTTCCTCGCGCAATTTTTAATGACTCTCATGGTCAAGCAGTTCTATACATTGATCGCGCCGACTGGCACGCGGTGGCCGAATTTTTGCGCAACGAAGAGCGGTTCACGCAGTGCGTCGACGTGACCGCGGTCGATCATTTACTCGACGAAACTCGCTTGTCGGTTGCCGGAATTACTCCTGAGCGTTTCGAAACGGTGGCAAACTTTCTTTCCCATCCGCGCAACCGACGTATTCGTTTAATCGCGCAAGTTCCCGAATCCGATACCACTATTGCGAGCCTCACTGATATTTATCCCGGTACCAACTTTCCTGAGCGCGAAGTTTTCGACCTGCTCGGTATCGAATTCATCGGTCACCCCGATTTAACTCGTATTCTTTTACCCGACGAATGGACGGGACATCCGTTGCGTAAAGACGATGCTCCTGCCCGCATACCGGTCGCATTCAAAGATGATCCGGGGCCGCAATGAGCGAAAAAGTAATTACTAACGACTCCGAACAGATCCGCTTGGAGAACCAGACCGGAGAAGGTGCACAAGAACTCCAACCGCAAACTCGCGATGTGGTGCTTACCGGCGGGCTCTGGCCCGAAGACGAAGCCACCACGATTATCAATATGGGCCCGCAGCACCCTTCTACGCACGGAGTTTTGCGCATCATGCTTGAGCTCGACGGCGAAACTGTACTGCGACTTAAACCGGTGATCGGCTATTTGCATACCGGCATGGAAAAAACCGGCGAAGAACTCACCTACGTTCAGGGCGCAACCAATGTCACCCGCATGGATTACGTGTCGCCGTTGTCGAACGAGTTGGTTTGGTCGCTCGCAGTTGAGCGTTTACTCGATGTCGAGGTGCCACCGCGCGCAGTGTGGATGCGCATGATGCTCGTCGAACTCAACCGCATGGCCTCACATCTTTTATTCCAAGCTACTAACGGTATGGACATGGCCGCGTTGTCGATAATGATTTATGGCTGGCGCGAACGCGAAGAAGTTTTGCGTTTGATCGAAATGATTACTGGTCTGCGTATGAACAACAACTTCATTCGTCCGAGCGGAGTGGCGGCCGATCTTCCCGAAGGTTGGGATACCGAAACTTTGCGAGTGTGCGACTTGGTAGAAAAAGGGGTACAGGAATATTCCGCCATGTTGAACGAAAATCCAATTTGGATCGAACGCTTAAGTGGAGTGGGCGTTCTAACTACCGAACAGGCTATTGGTCTGGGTATTACCGGTCCGATTTTGCGTTCCACCGGATTTCCGTGGGACCTGCGTAAAGCCCAGCCGTATCTCGCCTACGACGAAGTCGATTTCGACATCATCTATACCGAGAACGGCGACTGCTACGACCGGTTCACGATTCGACTTATCGAAATATTGGAATCGATCAAGATCGTGCGCCAGTGCGTAGAGCGTATGCCGACGGGCGATTACCGCACCCAAGATCCCAAGATCACTCCGCCACCGCGTACGCGCATCAACGAATCGATGGAAGCTTTGATCCATCACTTCAAACTTTTCACCGAAGGCTTTCGAGTGCCCGCCGGCGAGACTTACACGGCCGTCGAATCACCGCGCGGCGAAATCGGTTGTTACCTCGTTGCCGACGGCACCGCTAAGCCCGCTCGCATGCACATTCGCGGCCCGTCGTTCTACAACCTGCAATCGTTGGCCCCTATGGCGAAAGGATCGTTAGTGGCCGACACTGTGGCCGTTATCTCTAGTGTCGATCCGATTCTGGGTGAGGTTGATCGCTAGTGGGTTTCACCGACGAAGACCGCACTAAAGCGCGGGCGCTAATCGATCGTTATCCGTACGCTCGGTCGGCGATGTTGCCGCTGTTGCTATTGGCGCAAGATCGTGATGACTGGGTAACACCCGAGGCGATGGAAGAAATTGCCGAGTGGCTTAACACCACTCCTGCACTCGTGCTCGGTGCTTGCTCGTTTTACACCATGCTCAAGCGTGAGCCGGTGGGCGATTTAGTAGTTTCGGTGTGTACCAATGTTTCGTGTTTAGTTAATAAAGGACCCGATCTATTCGAGGGTTTGCGCAGCCGTTACGAAGAGGCCGACGATGTAATGGTCGAAGAGGTTGAGTGCCTGGCGGCTTGCGATCGGGCTCCGGTTATGCAAGTGAATTACGAATACCACGGCCCCGTAAGCGTTGACGAAGCGGCTGATGTAATTGAGAAGTATCGCAACGGCGAACTAACGCCTCGCACAGTCTCGGGTTCACCTACCCGCGGCGTTGGAGTTCGCTCGGCTGCTTTACTTAAGGAATCCAGCTAATGGCCGTGCAAATGGCCCCGCAGGAAACTCGCATCATTACCAAGTTTTTACGCGAACGCCCCGAGGACTCATGGGAGTTTTCGGTCGCGCGCGAAAACAATCAGGCCTACAGCACGCTCGAAGTGGCGCTAAAACGCGAGCCCGCCGATCTGATTGAAGAAGTAAAAACTTCAGGCCTGCGCGGTCGCGGTGGCGCGGGGTTTGGTACGGGCCAGAAATGGTCATTTTTGCCGGCCGGGGTTTACCCCCGTTATCTGGCGGTCAATGCCGACGAAGGCGAGCCGTCCACCTTCAAAGACCACATGCTTATTGAAGGCGATCCGCACCAATTGATTGAGGGCACGATTATTTCGGCTTACGCCATCGGCGCGCACCACGCCTTCATCTACATCCGCGGGGAGTTTGCGCTAGGTGCCGAGCGACTCGAAGCCGCAGTGGCCGCGGCCTACAAAAACGGTTTCCTAGGCCGCGACATTTTAGGTTCGGGTTTCGATCTCGAATTAATTGTGCATCGTGGTGCCGGTTCTTATATCGCGGGTGATGAGACCGGATTGTTATCAAGTCTCGAAGGTGAGCGGGCAATGCCCCGCATCAAACCGCCGTTCCCCGCGATCCAAGGCCTGTTTGCTGCACCGACCGTGGTCAACAATGTCGAAACGCTTTCTACCGTTCCCCACATCGTGCGTAACGGCGGCGAATGGTACGCGGCGATGGGAATAAATAAATCAACTGGCACGCGCGTCTTTTCGGTTTCGGGAATGGTTGAGCGCCCCGATAATTACGAAATCGAATTAGGAATGAGTTTTCGCGATCTAATCGAAGGTTTGGCCGGTGGAGTACGCGGCGGTCGCCCACTGCAGTTCTTTATTCCCGGTGGCGCGTCGGCGCCGTGGCTAATGCCCGAGCATCTTGACGAACCACTCGACATGGACCGAGCGAGCGAGTTGCGCACCATGCTGGGTTCGGGTGCGATCATGGTTTTTGACGACACGG
>JBCKKA010000059.1:0-4178 GCA_038904515.1 Acidimicrobiia bacterium
GATGGAACTATCAAGATTGAAATGCATTTTCTTCCTGATGTGTACGTGCCCTGCGAAGTGTGCTCGGGTGCCCGATACAACCGCGATACTCTCGACATTACTTTTAAAGGTAAAAATATTGCCGAAGTATTGGGGCTTTCAATAGAAGACGCGTGCGGTTTTTTTGAAAATCAACCCACGATTGCTCGGCAGTTGCAGACTTTGGTTGATGTGGGTCTCGGTTATGTTCGCTTGGGTCAACCGGCACCGACGCTTTCGGGCGGTGAAGCCCAGCGAGTGAAGTTGGCTTCTGAATTAGGTAAACGCTCAACCGGTCGCACGATTTACATACTCGACGAGCCCACCACGGGTTTACATTTCGAAGATGTGAGGCGACTGTTAGGCGTGCTGCAACGATTGGTAGATGTTGGCAATACGGTATTAGTAATTGAACACAATCTTGATGTCATCAAGTCGGCCGACTGGCTGATAGATCTAGGTCCTGATGGTGGCGATGGCGGTGGAAAAGTAGTGGCTGAAGGTCCGCCCGAACATGTCGCGAAAACCCCCAATAGTTTTACCGGTATCTTTTTAGCGCCGCTATTTAAAGTTTAAAGTAGCTCTTTATTTGCACTTGCTAAGTGATCTCAAGCATGCGTTCAAGCGCAACTTTTGCCCACTCGGTAATTTTGTCGTCGACAGTTATTTGATTTACTACCTTTGCGTTCACAAGATTCTCTAGAACCCACGCCAAGTGCGGCTCATCAATTCGAAACATGGTTGCGCACGGACAAATAAGTGGGTCAAGTGAAATGATGGTTTTATCGGGGTTTTCCGCCGCCAGTCCCGACACCATATGAATCTCGGTGCCAATAGCAATTATCGATCCCGGCTTCGCCTCGGTTACCCATTCGAGAATTCGTTCCGTCGAGCCGGTGCGGTCAGCGAGTTCAACTACTTCGTGACGGCATTCGGGGTGAACGATCACTTCACCGGTGGGGTAGTCGTGGCGAAATTTCTCGATGTGCTCGGGAGAGAATCGTTGATGAACGCTGCAGTGGCCTTTCCAGAGCAAAAATATGGATCGCTTGATCGCGGCTTCGTCGAGCCCGCCTAAATCGAGATGGGGATTCCATACCTGCATGTCGGCCGCCTCGAATCCCATCTGGAAAGCGGTGTTGCGGCCTAAATGCTGGTCAGGGAAGAACAAGACTTTGTCGCCTTTAGCTAACGCCCACGCGAGGATCGCCGATGCATTCGACGATGTGCATACTGCGCCACCATGCTCGCCTACGAACGCTTTCAGGGCGGCCGAAGAGTTCATGTAGGTAATCGGCACTATCCGGTCGGTGTCGGTAACTTTTGCCAGTTCCGCCCAGACATCTTCGACCTGTTCGATGTTTGCCATATCGGCCATGGAACAACCGGCGTTTAAATCGGGCAATATTACGGCTTGGTTGTCGCCAGTTAGCACGTCGGCCGATTCGGCCATGAAGTGCACGCCACAGAAAACTATGTATTCGGCTTCGGTGTGTTCCGCCGCCCATTGCGCCAACTTGAACGAGTCTCCTCGTAAATCGGCCCACCGGATCACCTCGGGTCGCTGGTAGTGATGACCAAGAATTAGTAATCGAGAACCGAGAGCGGCCCGAGCAGCCGTGATACGCGCCGCAAGTTCTTCGGGCGACGCGAGAGTGTAGGAATCGGGCAATTGACTCTGCAGTCTCAACATGATCGAACTCCCGTGATTCGTTTATCGGGGTATTTGAGTACCCCGGCTTCGAATCCGAGCTTCGAATCTGGTTGCGGCCGGCGGGGACAGCCTGGTCGCCCACCGCGGGGTTGTCGGCCCCAGATTCGTAGTGCTGGATTCGTAGTGCTGGATTCGTAGTGCTGGATTCGTAGTGCTGATTACTTTGGATCGAAAAACCAGGTTCGATCTAACAGAAGAATAGCACCGAAAGCCGTCATTCACTGATTCTGCTTGCGTTTAGTCTGATTAGGAAAATACTGGAACACTAAGAGGATGGTTACCCGCCCACCCAGTGGTTCGATCCCGACTACTCCCGGTTCGTATCAATTCAAAGATGCCGACGGGCGTGTTATCTATGTAGGGAAGGCTATTAATCTCCGTAGTCGTTTGAGTAGTTATTTCGCCCCGCCCGAGACGCTGGCCCACCGAACTCGACAAATGGTCACTACCGCGGAAACGGTGGAGTGGATCGAAGTCCGAAACGAGCTTGAAGCATTATTCCTTGAGTTTAATCTCATCAAGGCTCACCAGCCGCGATTCAATGTTCGGTTTATGGATGATAAGTCCTACCCGTTCCTCGCGGTAACCGTTGCTGAACAGTGGCCGCGAGCGGTGGTCATGCGAGAAAACAAACGCAAAGGCGTTCGTTACTTCGGACCGTATTTACATGCTTACGCTATCCAAGAGACTCTCGATTTACTTTTACGAACTTTCCCTATTCGAACTTGTAGTGATAACAAGCTCAAACGCCACCAGCGGCTGGGGAAACCGTGCCTCCTCGCGCACATTGAAAAATGCTCAGCTCCGTGCGTTGACGCTATAAGTGAAGAAGATTATTCCGTTTTGGTGCGCGATCTTATTTTATTTCTTGAGGGCGACACCCAGCCGATAATGAGTCGGCTCGAAGCCATGATGAAGTCTGCATCTAAAGAATTGGAGTTTGAACGAGCGGCTCGTCTGCGTGACCAACTTGCGTCAGTGAATAAAGCCGTCGAGCGCCAGCAGATGGTGGCTGAGCGTGAGGAAGATTTCGATATTATTGGTATTGATGAAGACGAACTTGAAGCTTCGGTACAACTATTTATCGTGCGACGCGGACGGGTTGTCGGTCGTCGAGGTTTGATAATCGACAAAGTGGAAGATCTCGATGGAGCGATGCTGATTCAGCGATTACTCGAACAGCTTTATGGCGATGCGTCCAGTGAAGATATTCCCAAAGAAGTTTTAGTCCCGACCCTCCCTTCGGATATTCACCTCACCGTTGCGTTTCTGTCTCAGGTGCGAGGAAAACCGGTGGCCGTTCGATCGCCCCAGCGGGGGTCTAAACGGGAATTGCTGGAGACGGTTACTCATAATGCCAAGTCGGCCTTCGTTCAACATCGTTTGCGACGAGCTTCTGACCACAACGCCCGGGCGCGTGCGCTGTGGTCGCTGCAAACTCAGTTAGACCTAAATGAATCACCATTGCGCATCGAATGTTTTGACATTTCTAATTTGCAAGGTACTGAAATTGTGGCGTCGATGGTGGTTATGGAAGATGGACTCGCCAAGCGTTCCGAGTATCGCCATTTCAAATTACGCATTGAAGCGCAAGATGATTTTGCGTCTATGGAAGAAGTATTAACTCGGCGCTTTAGTAAGTATCTAGAAGAACGGGAAGAAGGCGCTCGAGCGGGTAAACGCTTTTCGTATCCGCCAAACTTGCTGGTCATTGATGGTGGAAAAGGCCAGCTAAATGTGGCGGTGCGAGTTCTAGAAGATCTCGGTCTTGAAGACATTGCCGTGGTTTCGCTCGCTAAGCGGCTAGAAGAGGTTTATGTCCCTGGTCAATCTGAACCTATTCGGATTGCTCGTGATTCCGAGGCGTTGTATCTGCTGCAGCAGGTAAGAGACGAAGCCCATCGGTTTGCTATCACTTATCACCGAAAATTACGCGACCGCAAGACGACGCGTTCAGAACTTGACGATGTTCCCGGTCTTGGTCCGGTGCGCCGTAACCGACTTCTCAAGGATTTTGGTTCAGTTAAAGCATTGCGGGCTGTGTCTGAGGAAAATCTAGCGGCGATATCTTGGCTCCCCGAAAATGTGGGTCAGGCGCTCTACGCTCATCTACATCGGACCAAGCGGGGTAAGTGAAGCCATGAATAAGACAAGTATCAATCTGACCATTGTTACCGGCATGTCAGGCGCGGGCCGTTCGGCCGCGGCCGACGGTTTAGAGGATCTCGGATTTTTCGTGATCGACAATTTGCCGCCCGCGCTAATTTCAAAAGTTGCGGAATTAGCCAGTAGCGGTGATCGACCTCAACGCTACGCGCTGGTGGTCGATGTGCGCAGCGGCGCGTTCATGGACGACCTAGTTAGCGAGTTGGCGGCAGTGCGTGAGCACGGACTTCGTACACAAATTCTTTTTCTCGACGCGTCTGATGATGTGTTGGTACGTCGG
>JBCKKA010000060.1:0-4171 GCA_038904515.1 Acidimicrobiia bacterium
GTCGCTGCGCTATGGAGCAATCCGCTGTTCATGCGCATGACACCCGCCGGCGCGTGGGAAATCGCGCTGCTCGGCGCGCTCTCGGTGCTTTTCGGTCTCTACGTAGCGCTCAGGCGTCTGGCCTGCGCCGACCGTACGGCGGGTGTGGGCGGCGTGCTCGGCTTTCTAGGGGTTGCTTGCCCGGTCTGCAACAAGATTCTTCTGCTGCTCTTCGGCGGCGAACTCCTGCTGACCTATTTCGAGCCGATACGGATCTACGTCGCGGCGGCCGGGGCTGCGACACTCGCGGTCGCCGTCGTTCTGGAATGGCGCCGTGGCCTCTCGCTCACGGGCGCGCCCGACTGGATGGCGCGACCGACGCCCGGCAAAACGATTTGACGGTAACTATTTTCTCGTTGAAGGAGGAGGCGATGGACAAGGTTCCCGGCGTAATTTCGACCACCTCCGGCTACATGGGCGGAAGCAGGAAGAACCCGGTGCGCTACAAGTTCTACGTCACCGGCTGCGGCCGCTACGCGCGGCTGGACGATCTCTGGGGCAAGCTCAGAAAGTAGGGTAAGTCGCGCCTTTTCCTGAAGGAAGAAACCATGAACCGCATTCAGAGCCGGACCGGCCGGCGCAGATTCCTGGGCGCCGCGCTCGCGCTGCCGCTCGTCTCGGTCGGCCCTGTGTCGGGCCAGACGTTGCCGCTCACGCCGACCTGCGGCGAGAAGCCCGAGCGAACGCCGTCGCAGACCGCGGGTCCCTTCTTCACCCCTGATTCGCCGCGGCGCAACTCGCTGGTCGAGCCGGGCAGCAAGGCGGAACGGCTTGTGCTGACCGGCCTCGTGCTCTCGCCGCAGTGCAAGCCGGCGGCGAACGCGCTGCTCGACTTCTGGCATTGCGACGAGGCGGGCGACTACGACAACAAGGGTTTTCGTTATCGCGGGCACCTGTTCGCCGACGCGCAGGGACGCTACAGCCTGGAGACTATCGTTCCAGGCGAATACCCAGGACGCACGCGCCACATCCATGTCAAGGTGCAGGCGCCGGGTGGCCGTATACTGACGACGCAACTCTACTTTCCGGACGAGCCGGGCAATCGCTCCGACGGCATCTACCGCCGCGAGCTGACGATGCAGGCCGCACGCAAGGGCGGACGGCGCGACGCGAGATTCGACTTCGTTGTGATGGCTTAGCGTCGCTTTCCTCGCGGCCCCTTTGAAGTTATCTCGTCCATGACTGTGCTAACGTCACGCGCGTTGACTAACCGAAGCGTGCCAACCGACTCAGGCATGCGAACCATGCGGCAGTAAGCGTCGCAGACAGGGCACTCCTCGTCGTATACCAGGAGAATCTCGCGCGGGTTCATGGCTTGTGTGTCATCTAATCATGTTGCGCAGCGGTATATTCCGCATCGCGAACCTTCATATAGTAGCGCGCTTCATGATTCTCGACTTCATAGCCCTCGACTGGGCACTCGTTCGCTCCGCGTGCAAAATCTCAACCACGCTCGGTCCGGGCGGAGTTCACAATCCAAGGGGGAGCCTATGAAAAAGCGCGGCATTTCTCCGTATTTTGCGTTCCTGTTCTTTTTCTTTCCGCTCGCCTCCTTCAGCCAGGAAGGGCCTATCAAGCTGGCCGAAGGTGATCGTGCAGTAAACCGGATTCGGACCGTCTTTCATGGCACTAGCAGTTTGTTGAAAAACGGCTCGTCACACCGGCGAAAGCCGGTGTCCAGAAAACGCGCATCAAGCGAATCAACGGCTTACTGGATGCCGGCTTTCGCCGGCATGACGGAATCGTGATCACCGTGGTGATTTTCAACAAACTGCTAAATGTACGGGCCGACCTCTGCTTCCCGCAGCCCGGAAACCAGTCGTTCGCTCAGCGTGCGCACGAAGCAAGCCTCTCCAACGGCTCCACGAGACTACTAAGGAGCAAATAGGGCCAAGGATACGCTCACCATACCCAGATTCAATATGGTGACGACTATCCATCCCCAGAAGAGAAAGCCGCTCCCCTGATCAGCAGGCTGTATTGCACTGCCATTTATTTCTGAAGTAGTTTTTCCCATAACTACACCTCCTGTCATGGCTCCTGCTCTATCGTTCGACGGGAATCAAGTCCCAACCTGCACTTAGCCGAATTGGATAGGCCAGTTACCCATTATTCCAAAAGCAACCGCCGTAAAGATCAGCACTACCAAAACAAAGATAACGCCCGGGATAAGGGCCGTAGGCGTGTACACGAAATCCCGTGTCCGCACCACCTGGAGCACCGCCAGCTCATTGGCTACGTCATGAGCAACCGGCAGCTTCCTGCCTGCGAACAGGGTCATCCCGATGACCACGAAGAACAGGACACCGGCGATCAGAGTCAGTGTTCCGCCTATACCGACAGCCACGTTCATCAGGGATTGCCACGATTCCGGAGCCAGACCGCCGAACCCGATGTCGGCAGTGCGCCGGGGAACGCCGGCATATCCGGCCAGAGTACCAGCCCACGCAAAGACAAGTAACGCAACCGCCAGCAGATACGGCTGTACGCGAGCAATGGGCGAGCCCCAGAGATCACGCCGCATACAGATGCTGACGCCATAATAAATGAGCCCCATGTAGGTGAGGCTGGCAGCACCGACGACCATCGGGTGAATATAGGCCGGCACGGCGAACGTGCCGTGCAGCAGAGAGGCCGTCTGCTCCTGCAGAAGGACGGCCGTGAGAGCCCCGGCAATGCCAAACGTAATCAGGCTCATGGCGAGCGAGCTGAATGCCGGATTCTTCCAGGGAAGGTGCCTCATCCAACCGAAAACACCGTGCCCGGCCGACCTCATGTGCGCTTCCATCATCCCCATGATGATGAACATATGGAGGATGGAGGGTATCCATACGAGTAAAGAAAGCGCCGAGCCGATGATCTTGATGCCCTCCGGGATGGAGGGGTCGGCCATGAGGTGGTACACGAACGTCGGCGGGACCACCGCCGGGTACATCAGGAACAAGCCTTTCGCTACCGTCTTGCGGTATACCGAATTGGCGCCGGTGGTGAGTTCCACCAGCACGTAGGCAGCGGCAATCATCGCCATCGCCGGAATGTAGTGGATGATGTGAAACATCACGTGGTAGGTCAGCCTGAAGTTCAAGGCGAATTCCCTGGCATCCGTGCTGATCCAGCCTATGGACCACAGGAAAGCGGGGATATACAAGAAAAATGCGGTGAGCGCTATGGAAAATATCAGCGGGACCGCACAGATGGCGGCAAAAGTACTGATATGTACTTCGCTTAGCATTCTCTTCCACGCCTCCACCGAACCCTTACGCTCGACCCAGGTGAATACCGTCACGAGGAAATCCAGAGTAATGAGGAAGGCGCCCGTAGCCACGAACAGATAGCCCAGGTAAATCAGCGGAGTCGCCGGAAAGGATTCAGCCAGAGGAGGGAAAGCGGTGTACAACACATCGGCCCCGGAAAAAACGCCAACCATATTGATAACCAGCCCGGCACTGGTAAAAGCGAAAGCCAGCCAGCCCAGCTTGGGGCTCCACAACCGTCTTCCGTCCCGTAGAGCGGTAGCCCCGGCGATCAGCAGGGCAGCTTGAACAAAAGCGAACCAGTAAACGAAGCCAAGAATGGCGTGTCCAGTCAACATCCGATAATACAAATCCCCCCTGGCAAGACCGAACGCCGGTGTTTTGATCACCACCAGAATGGCAGCCAGGGCGAAGGCACCCGCCAGGGACAGCAACGCGGCGATGCCGTAGGCGGTCATTAACTTCTGGTCATCGGGATGGCTCTTTCTTATTTCCTGCACTAGAGACATAGGATCCTCCGCTCGTTTACCGCGATCTTCCTTCTCATCATCGGGGTTGAATGTTTGCTGTCTTTACTGCGCATGTCCGTGACCCTTCGTCAGGGTCTTCTCGTGCTGCTCTTTGCTCATCTTGTTGTCATGCTGCTCTTCGCCCTCAGCCTTCTCGACGATGATGGAAAAATACATATAGTCATGCCCGATGCCGCAGTACTCATTGCAGACGACAAGGTAGGCGCCTGGCTTCGTCGGTTTCAGTGAGAGAGCTGTCACCATATTCGGCATAACGACGGCGTTGTAGCTGGTGTTGCCCATCTGAACGGAAAAAGCATGAACGACATCCGTGGATAACATCTGCAGGTCATACTGCTCTCCGGTCCT
>JBCKKA010000061.1:0-4149 GCA_038904515.1 Acidimicrobiia bacterium
TTCGGCCACCGGCCGCGACGGCATTGGCGGTGCGAGCGTCTTGGCCTCGGCCGGCTTCGACGAAAGTTCGGCCACTAAACGACCGTCGGTGCAAGTAGGCGATCCGTTCGAAGAAAAGCGCTTGATCGAAGCGTGCCTAGAGTTACTCGATGCCGGTCTTGCTCTCGGTGTACAAGATTTAGGTGCCGCGGGGCTTTCGTGTGCGGCCGCCGAGACCGCGGCCGCCACTGGCGCGGGTATGGATGTTGATTACACGCGCGTTCCGCAACGCGAGCTCAACATGAATCCCATCGAGGTAATGACTTCGGAAAGTCAAGAACGCATGTTGGTCATCGTTACTCCCGAAAATCTTGACCAAGTGCTGGAGTTATGCGCGCGGTGGGAAGTGCGCGCCAATGTGGTGGGCCGTGTCACTGATACCGGTCGCTTCCGTATTTTCTCGGGTAGTTTTGATTCGGACGACCCCGCCGACATGAGTAAGTGTGTAGCCGATATTCCGTGTGGCAGTTTGGGCGAGGGGCCGGTTTACGAGCGACCACTGCTGCGGCCCGCTGATCACGACACAATTTTGGCCGCCGACCCTGCACCCACGCTGTTGGCAAAGTTTCCCGACGGGGTCGATCTCGGCCGCGAACTGTTGTCGTTATTGGCTACCCCGACGATTGCCGATTCGTCGTGGGTCTGGCAACAGTACGACCATCAACTGTTTCTTAATACCGTGGTCGGTCCGGGCGGCGACGCCACGGTGTTGCGATTGCCCGGCACTAAGCGCGGCTTGGCGTTGAGCGTTGATGGTAAGGCTCGTTTTTGCCGACTCGACCCGCGCGTCGGCGCCCGCTTGGCCGTCTTGGAAGCGGCGCGCAATGTGGCTTGTGCGGGTGGACAACCGCGCGCGTTGGTCAACTGTATGAACTTCGGAAATCCTGAACACCCCGAAGTGATGTGGCAATTTTCTGAAGTCGTTGACGGTATGAGCGAAGCGTGCACCGCGTTGGGGCTGCCGGTTATTGGTGGCAATGTAAGTTTTTACAACGAGAGCCAAGGCGTCGACATCGACCCCACGCCGGTGGTAGGCGTGCTCGGAGTAATCGATTCACTCACGATCCCGCCACCGGGTCGGGCGTGGGCCGCGGGCCAGCATGTAGTCACGCTTGGCGTTACTCGGCCCGAGTTTGCCGGTTCGGAATGGGCTTACATCGGGCACGGATTGGACGGGGGCGCACCGCCGATTGCCGATCTTGCCGCGGGCTTCGCGCTGCACGGGTTGATTATCGATTTGGTACTACGCCAAGTAATTAGCGCGGTGCACGATGTGTCAGACGGCGGCTACGCGGTAGCGATGGCCGAGATGGCGATAGCGGCGGGCGTGGGGGCAAGCGTAACCCCCGAACCCGATATTGCCCACGTAAGTTGGTGTTTTTCCGAGTCGGCATCGCGAATTGTGGTTGCGGTGGCACCTGAACAACTTGATGAAGTATTAATCAGTGCCGCCGATGCCGGAGTGGCCGCACGCGACTGCGGAACTACTGGTGGCACGCGCTTAATCTTCAACGGCGGGTTAGATGAAAGTGTGGCCGACTTAGCTAACGCGTGGAAACAGGCGTTACCCGATGCACTCGGAGTTAGTTAAGTGGCGCGCGATCTAGAATTTGATAGTCCGGATTTTTTCTGGTTAATCGGTAACGATGAGGTCGGCTTGTTCGAGGAAAGAAATAACTTGCGCGGCCGATGCGGCTACCGCGCGGTCACTAGTCGGAACCCGCAGTTCGGGCGCGTGCGGATTTTCAAAGTTAGCGTCGGCGCGCCCCGATCGCTGAGTGCAAGTAGCAATCGGTGCGTCGAGAAATACTTCAGTAAAATTAGTAATCGCACCGCGAAATCGTTCGCGCTCACTTTGAGTCGGCGCGCTAATCGCTACCACTATGAGCACACCGTGCGAAACCAGAGTCGAGCAAAACCATTGGAGCGAGTCGTTGTCTCCGCCGGCGGGAGTGAGGTAGCGCTCTCGGACGACATCGTCGATGAGAACGCAAGCCCGGCCCCGCCCGTTGAGATCATCGGCCACCGCTTGGCCCACGGTGCGTTTGCCCGCACCGGCACGGCCGGTAAGCCAAAGACAAGTACTGGTAGTCACGGTTCTACGCTACGCCGGCTGGGCCGAACCGGGAGCTCAGAGACAGGGGGCTCAGAGACAGGAGCTCAGAGACGGGGGCGTAAAGATGGAATACTTAAGTGGTGACGTCACAAATCGGCCACGCCTGTGGAGTTTTTGGTATCTACGCCCCCGGCGAACCGGTGGCTAGTCAAACCCATCTCGGTCTCTACGCGTTACAGCACCGCGGTCAAGAGTCGGCCGGAATGGCGGTTAGCGATGGCGAAACCATCACCGTAGTTAAGGACATGGGTTTGGTGAATCAAGTTTTCACCGAACAAAACTTGGCTCCACTTGTTGGTCATCTGGCAATTGGTCACAACCGTTACTCCACTACCGGATCGAGTACATGGCGCAATGCGCAGCCGGTTTACCGCTCGGTGGGTGACGCCGGATTTGCTCTTGGCCATAACGGAAACTTAACGAACACCGAAGCGCTAGCTCAAGAACTGGGCAAGCTCCCCGGTTTAGAAAGCACTGCCGCCGACATCGACTCAACGAGCGACTCCGCGCTAATTGCCGAGTTGATTGCGCAGGAATATCCTCGCGATGCTCGTTCGGACGGTCGTGATCTTGAAGTTGCGCTTGAAGAAGTGTTGCCCCGTTTGGTCGGCGGCTTCTCTTTGGTGCTGATGGACGATTCTCGTTTGATCGGCGTGCGCGACCGGAACGGTTTTTGGCCATTAGTTTTAGGTCGGCTCGAAAGCGGTTGGGTGCTAGCAAGCGAAACTGCCGCTCTTGATATTGTGGGCGCGCACTTTGTGCGCGAAATTGAGCCGGGCGAAATGGTAGTGATTGATGCCGCCGGTTTACGCGAGTCGCGTTTTGCTGAAGCCGACCCCAAATTATGTTTGTTCGAATTTATTTATTTTGCTCGCCCCGACTCTTATCTTTTTGGCCGCAATGTTCACGCGGCCCGGGTTCGTATGGGCGAGGAGCTGGCTCAGCAATCGCCAGTCGACGCCGACATGGTGATGCCGGTACCCGAGTCGGGTATTCCGGCTGCGCAAGGATACGCGCGTCGCGCGGGCATTCCTTACGGCGATGGTTTAGTAAAAAATCGTTATGTGGGCCGTACTTTTATTAGCCCCGTTCAGCAGCAGCGAGCCAGTGGGGTACGACTCAAACTAAATCCCCTCCCTGAAAATATTCGGGGTAAGCGCTTAGTGGTAGTCGATGATTCAATTGTGCGGGGCACCACCACTCGTCAGGTTGTGGCTATGTTGCGAGAAGCGGGTGCGGCCGAAGTGCACTTCCGAGTTTCTTCGCCCCCCTACAAATGGCCTTGTTATTACGGCATGGATACCGGTCGGCGTTCCGAACTTTTGGCCGCCGATCTTTCGGTAGGCGAGATCGCCGACTATCTCAATGTCGATTCGTTGGCTTATCTCGACATTGATCGGGTTGTTACCGCTACCGGACTGTCGGGAACTTCATTTTGCACCGCGTGTCTCACCGGCGATTACCCCGTTCCTATTCCTGATCTAGCCGATGCCAAGAGCGTGTTGGAAGAATCTTCGACCCCGCTGCCGGGCATTGTCGAAGCTGTTCCGGATTCGAGTCGAGCGTGAGTCGCCGCGACGACCCGCTTACCTACGTCGCCGCCGGAGTTGATATTGGTGCCGGTGATCGCGCGGTAGAGATGATCAAGGCCCATATCGCCTCAACTTTTCGCCCCGAAGTTATTGGCAATATTGGTGGATTCGGCGGACTGTTCTCCATTGGTGATCTAGCGGGGCGCAACTCTTTGCTAGTGGCCTCTACTGACGGCGTGGGCACTAAATCGCTAGTAGCCACACAATTAGGACGCTTCGACACCATCGGACTTGATCTCGTGGCGATGTCGGTCGATGACATCGCCACTTGCGGTGCCGACCCGCTATTTTTTCTCGACTACATATCGGTGGGGAAATTAATCCCTGAGCATGTCGATTCGGTAGTGGCGGGTGTGGCGCGCGGCTGTCGCGAAGCCGGATGCGCACTCATAGGCGGTGAGA
>JBCKKA010000062.1:0-4049 GCA_038904515.1 Acidimicrobiia bacterium
GCGAGTGTTGCTGGATATGAAAAGTATCGGAACAAATAAAAGAAACCGTTCAGGGTTCTAAGATTGAGTTTGTGCCAAAGAAAATTGATCCTGCGGTGGCGGTGGCGGAGATGCGGGCGGCACGAATGGAACCTCTGGTGGATTACCCGGGTGCGGGCATACCGTGGCGATGTCGATGTGAGAAATGTGGAAATGAAGTTTCACCCAGGCTGGCGGGTATTCGAAATGGTCGGAGTGGGTGTAGGTATTGCGGCATTGAATCGGCTGCGGAGAAACGGCGTGAAGACCCTGAAGTGGCGGTGGCGGACATGCGGGCGGCGGGATTGGAACCTCTGGTGGATTACCCGGGTGTGGACACGCCGTGGCGGTGTCGGTGTGAGAAATGTGGAAATGAAGTTTCACCCATGCTTGGCAGTATTCGAAGGGGCCAAGGTGGGTGCAGATTTTGCGGTGGTAACGCCCCTGTCGATCCTGCGGTGGCGGCGGCAGAGATGCGGGCGGCGGGACTGGAACCTCTAGCGGATTACCCGGGTACGGGCACACCGTGGCGGTGTCGGTGTGAGAAATGTGGAAATGAAGTTTCACCCATGCTTAGCAGTATTAGAAATGGCAGTGGGTGCAAAATTTGTGCCCCCAACGCCCCTGTCGATCCTGCAGCAGCGGCGGCAGAGATGCGGGCGGCGGGACTGGAACCTCTAGAGGATTACCCGGGCGCGAGGTCACCGTGGCGGTGTCGATGTGAGAAATGTGGAAATGAAGTTTCACCAATACTTAGCAATATTCGGCGTGGTCGAGGTGGGTGCAAAATTTGTGCCCCTAACGCTCCTGTCGATCCTGCGGTGGCGGTGGCGGAGATGCGGGCGGCGGGACTGGAACCTCTAGAGGATTACCCGGGTACGGGCATACCGTGGCGGTGTCGGTGTGAGAAATGTGGAAATGAAGTTTCACCAGTACTTAGCAGTATTAGAAATGGCAGTGGGTGCAGATATTGTGCAGAATGGGGGATTGACTGGAATGCCCCAGCACTTGTCTATCTGATTCATCACGAGAAACTGGGTTCCCACAAAGTTGGGATAACTGGGGTTGAGAGTAGAAACGACAGGCTCAAAGATTTTGGTGCCCTTGGCTGGGAAACTTACAAGACACTGCAATTTTCTAATGCAAACGATGCTCACGAAGTAGAGCAGATGGTGCTGGAGCCTTATCGTGAGCAAAATTTATGCCCATATCTAAGTGCTGATGAAATGAAGCCAAAGGGTGGTCATACCGAGACTGTTGATGCCGAGGCGGTAAGTATTCTCGAATTATGGAATCAGATTGAATCGGCGGCGGAGAGCGTAAGTCGGATTTCACAGCAAGAGTTCGTTTCCGGTGATGACTGACCAAGAACTAGCGGAATGGATGAACGCCCGCCGGGAAGAATTCTTAGCGGCGCTGGCAGAACTAGGAGCCCCATTAGAAGCCCCTGGAGCCCCATAGAAGGGGCGCCGGTCGGGTGGCGACGTGGCTATGGCGGGTCCTATCCAATCGCCCTAAGGCGCGGTACAGGCTGTCCTATCCGAAATGAAGCCCGGTCTCGTTATTCCCTAATCCTAAACCTAAGGTCGAGGGTTGAGAATTGGCGGGAAATGGGCTTCGAACATAGGGCAGCCGTGGAACTTCTTGTCCATTGTCCAGAAATTTCGGGCAAGATGACGACAATCTTCTGACCTGCTGTGTTACATTTGCCTTAGCAGCCGTTACGAAATGCGGGTTAACGGCTTGAATGGAAGGGGTTTGGCAATGCGGGTTGAACAATTGAAATTGAAAAGGAACAAGCCTAACGCCATCGGATACGCGCGCGTCTCGACTAAGGGCCAGGTGAACTACGGCTTCGCCGGATGCGATGACCAAGCGGAACGTATCGCCAAGTATGCGAAAGCCGCTGGGTTCAATCTTCTACGCGTCGAGCGCGATGAAGGGGTTAGCGGCGCCGAAGAACTAGATCGGCGCGACGGGCTGCCCCTGGCGCTGGCCGACATCGAAGATGGCGAAGCGACGGTTCTTATCGTCTGCCACCAAGACCGACTGGCGCGTGGACTCGCCATCCAAGAAACGTTAATTATAAACTTGGAGAAGGTAGGTGCCCAAGTCCATTCAATTGACCAGGGCGGAAGTATCAGTAGCGATGACGACGACGATCAGAACCGCGTCTTCATTCGTCAGATAATGGGGGCGTTGGCACAACTGGAGAAGGCACAAATTCGAGCGCGTTGTCTACGCGGTAAGCGGGCCAAGAAAGCGAAAGACCCGAACGCCTATCTAGGCGGGCCTACACCCTATGGCACGAAGTCCACGCGAGGTTCCGGCGTCCTGTCCCCGGCCTACGGCGAAGCCGACTACGTGGAGATGATCGTTAAATTACGCCGAAACGGGTTGTCCTATCGTGCCATAGACAAGGAATTACAAGCCCAGAATTGCCATCCCCGGAAGGGGACAACGTGGCACCCTGTGACCCTGAAGCGAATTTGCGAAAGAGCGGGGATTACGAATGGCGAAGGATCCAGTAGGACTGACCACTAAGGAAGCCGCTGACGCGTGCGGCGTTCACCCTCGAACTATTAAGCGAAAAATTCTGGCCGGAAAATTCCCCAACGCTAAGCGAGAAGGCACGACGAAGAACGCGCCCTGGAAAATACCGCTGGGCGATTTAACCGCCGCTGGGCTGGTGACCAATTCCCAAGCACAGTCCGCAGCAGACCAACGCGAAGCGCGCCGGGATGTGGACTGGGAAGTCCCCCCTTCTTCCGACGCCGTGATCGCCGGTCTTAAAGCGACACTGGCAATGAAGGAAGAAATAATCGCCGGTCTTCGGACTAACAACGAAGACCTTCGCGTCGCGATGCGGATGTTAGGCCCGGCCACCGGCGGCAAGAACGAAACGGAGAACAAGCGGCTCGGCTGGTTCGGACGGCGTGAATAATCCACCCCGACGGCTCGCTCCACCGCTAATCCGTAACAACGACGAAGCCCTCGCCCTGGTGCTCGAAACCGAGGTGGCCAAGTAAAACCACACACCGATCTGCTACGGTCAAGTTGTGGCTTGATCAGCCGCACACGATCCAACCCCCAAGGAGCCCCCACCATGTCGATCACCCTGAAACGAGTCCTCGCTCTCGTCGCCGCCACGCTGGCCACGGTCGGCGCGGTGGCCGTCTTCCCGACGATCGTCGGTGCTGAGGACCATTCCTTGACGGTCACCCCGTCGACGATCGAGGTCGGCCAGAGCGCCGAGGTCGTGGCCACGGGCTGCGTCGACGACGTTATCCCCCAGAACGAACTCGTGGTCGCCTTCTACATCGACGGCGGCTTCTGGTGGTGGGAATACACCGACGAATTCGGGACGGTCACGGCGTTCTTCGGGCCTGCCCAAGCAGAGGATGTGGGCGACCACGTGATCACCGCCGTCTGCAAGGTATTCGGACTTGATGAGTTCCTGTTCGAGTACGACCCCGCGACACTCATCGTGACGCCGCTTTACTTGACGGTCACCCCGTCGACGATCGAGGTCGGCCAGAGCGCCGAGTTCGTGGCCACGGGCTGCGTCTGGGAGGAGGTTATCCCCCAGGACGAACTCGTGGTCGTCTTCTGGATCGGCGAAGATGAATACGACGCGGTGTTGACCGACGAGAGCGGGACGGCGGCGACGTCCTTCGGTCCTGCCGACGCAGAGGATGTGGGCGACATCACGATGCGCGCCGACTGCTACTGGATCAACGAGGATTGGGTCGTGTTCGAGTACGACCCCGCGACACTCACCGTGACGCCGCCTTCCTTGACGGTCACCCCGTCGACGATCGAGGTCGGCCAGAGCGCCGAGTTCGTGGCCACGGGCTGCGTCTGGGAGGAGGTTATCCCCCAGGACGAACTCGTGGTCGTCTTCTGGATCGGCGAAGATGAATACGACGCGGTGTTGACCGACGAGAGCGGGACGGCGACGACGTCCTTCGGCCCTGTCAGCGCAGAGGATGTGGGCGACATCACGATGCGCGCCGACTGCTACTGGACCG
>JBCKKA010000063.1:0-3942 GCA_038904515.1 Acidimicrobiia bacterium
CACCCAAACGCTGGGCGGCAGAATCGCGACCGTTGCGTGACGTACCCGCACCTTTTTTCTTAGACACTTAAACTCCTCAACCCGCCGAGATGCTGGTGATCTCGATAACCGAATAGTTCTGGCGATGCCCCCAACGGCGACGCTGGTTCGACTTCGACTTGTAGGTGAAGCCGTGAATCTTCTTACCCCGAACTTCGCCTACGATCTTGGCGCTAACGCGTGCGCCGCCCAACTCGGACGGAGTGGCGAGGACGCGATCACCGTCGACGATAAGAACCGGATCGAGATCAACTTCGGACGCGGGAGCACTCCCAAGCCGTTCGACCTCAAGGGTCTGACCAGATTCGACTCGATACTGCTTACCGCCGGTGCGGACAACTGCGTACATAGGGGCCAAGGTTACTGCATCTCTGCCAGCATGGTCTCGTCGAGGACATAACCCCGACCATCGCAGGTTGGGCAGCCTTCGCTCATCGACTCGACCAGGCCCTCCGAGACTCGTTTTCTCGTCATTTCGACCAGGCCGAGGTCAGAAATCTCGAAAACTTCGGTGCGGGTTTTATCTCTAGCCAGCGCTTCTCGCAGAGCTTCGGTTACTCGCACTCGGTTCGCACGAATTTCCATATCTATGAAGTCGATAACGATAATCCCACCGATATCGCGTAGTCGCAGTTGACGAGCTACCTCGGCGGCGGCTTCAAGATTGTTGCGGTAGACCGTCTCCTCAAGATTCGACTTACCGACATTTTTGCCGGTGTTGACATCGATAACGGTAAGCGCTTCGGTGCGTTCAACGATTAATGAACCACCCGACGGAAGCCATACTTTACGCTCAAGCGCCTTAAGTAGTTGCTCTTGAACGTGGTAGCGCTCGAATACCGGCAAACCCTCGACCTCGGGGTCGTAGTACTCAATGCGCTCGGCTAGTTCGGGCGTGACCGCTTCGATGTACGCCTTGACTTCCTCGTAAAGCTCTCGGTTATCAATTACTACCGCTCGATATTCCTTAGTGAACTCTTCTCGCAATAAACGGAGAACCAGATTGGGCTCCTGGTAAAGCAAACGCGACGAAGTGGAGCGTGCGGCAATCTCTGAAATTTGCTCCCACTGTTGGCGCAAGCGTTCGATGTCACGCTCTAGTTCGTCGGCAGAAGCACCTTCCGCCGCAGTGCGCACAATCAAACCCGCGTCGGGGGGGCGTAATCCGTCGAGAATACGACGAAGACGTTTGCGTTCATCGTCGGGCAAACGCTTGGAGATTCCGTAAGTTTCGGAAGCATTGGGAACCATGACCACGAACCGGCCGGCCAAGCTGACTTCTTGAGTGAGACGAGCGCCTTTGGCTCCAATCGGATTTTTCGTAACCTGAACAATTACATTTTGACCGTTTTTTAATAACCCCTCAATCTTGGGGGTTTGCCCTTCAAATTCGTTACGGTCCCAAGCTACGTCGCGGGTATAAATCACACCGTTCTTAGGTGTGGAAATATCTACGAACGCAGCTTCCATACCGGGAAGAACATTTTGGACTCGACCGAGATAAATATTTCCGTCAATTGACGCATCGGGGTCGCCGGCACCACCGACCGAGTGTTCGATGAGCACCCGGCCCTCGAGCTGAGCGGTGTGTACATGTCCATTAGGCAGTACATGCACGCACATGGTGTAACGACCGGCGGGCCGACCTTTACGCGTGCGACCTTTGCGACGAGCCAAAGTGGCTTCATCAAGGTCATCGATATCGGTAGCACTCTCGGCCGCAAAATCGGCCCGTACTACATCGTCGGGTGGATTGGAATTATTGGCCGGAGTTGACGAACTCGGTGTTCGAGAAGAGTTGCCCGACTCTGCCGATCCCGACGAGTTTCTACCTCGTCCACCTCGTCGTCGACGGCGGGCAGGCTTAGGTGCCGACGGCAATTCTGGAGTGACAACCGGAGCGGGACGGCTATCGCCGATCTGGGGTTTGGGCGGAGGAGTTAATCCGGCGTCGTCGCGCGCCTCGGCCGCGACATCCTCGGTGGTAATCCCTCGGTCGGCGCTCGGGCTACTCCAATCACCGGGGCTGTCGGTTGCGAGATGCTCAGCGCTAATTTCAGTATCGGAAGCCGGGGTATCGGAAGCCGGGGTATCGGAAATCGGGGTACCGGAAATCAAGGTACCGGAAGCCGCGGTACCGGAAGCCGGAGCCAGTTCGTCAGTGGACGCGTTCGCACTGCCCGAAGTGGCGCGTGACGCGGTCGATTGATTGCGATTGCGGCCACCCCGTCGACCCCGCCGCCGTTGAGTGCGGGGGCGAGGAGTTACTCCATCGGTCGAACTAGGAGTGCCGCTCGCTTCGGAAGGGCTACTGGGTTCCGGCGAGTTGCTGGGTTCCGGAGGATTGCTGGAGGCGGGCGTCATTGGTGAGCCAGCCGAGTTCTTCTCTTCGGTCATTGATAATTCCTTTACTAATAACACCGGCCGCGTTTGCGACTGGTGTAGCTCGATCGGCTTCTAGCGGCTCTAGCCGCGCGCCGTCGCGCTCAATCCATTGATGAGTCCGCCGGACGCGGTCTTCGCCACGACCGGCAGGAGTGTTCGAGAGTTCGCGCAACGCCCGCGCTATGTCGGCGGGGCGAAGACCTCGGGGCTGAGTAACTACCTCGAGTGAAATAACTGTTCCATCGAATGTTGCCTTTTTTATTCCGGGGCGGAGATCTTCAGTAATGTCCCGCCCTTTACGAGTCGTAGCCACACAAAGTTGATCACGACTCATGACATCTTCTACCGCGCTCGCAACGACTTCAGCAGACATATCGGCTAGATGTAGTTCAAGTGAAATCAAAGTCACTGCTTCTTGGAGGGCCGGAGCCCGCGGAATAAGAGATGCAACACCGTCAACACTAACCCCATCGGGGAGGGCAGTGCCGATACGGGTCGCGAGGGGCTCAAGATCTACTGGAGATACCAATTCGATATCCATATATTCGGCCTGACTTTCATGGCCAACGCCAAGGGCATAGCCCAAACTGATCTTGGGCCGAGGAGAGAATCCGAGAGTGAAGGCCAGTGGAAGTTCAGCGACTCGAAATGCTCGATCAAAACATCGCGCCAAATCTCGATGCGAAGCAAATCGGACTTTGCCGCGCTTCGAGTAACGCAGACGAATCGGGAAACCGACATCACCGCGCACCGACGACCCCCTTGAATTCAACCGGAACAAAACCACCCGTGACTAAATCTTGGCCAGTCCCTTGGCTTCCGCCGGCGGGAGGAACGCTAGACGCCACGACATGTTCTAGTGCTTGACCGGTACAAACTCCGCAGTCGTAACAAGGAGTCCACCGACAATCCGGAAGGCCGTGCTCATTTAGTGCCGAACGCCACTCTTGCCAAAGAAAATCACGATGTAGTCCCGCGGAAATATGATCCCACGGCAATACCTCGTCTTCATGACGATGACGAGTGACATACCAGTCGGCGTCTAGACCTTCGGCGGCCATCGAGTCGGTCCAGCGAGTGATGTCCATGTGTTCACTCCACTCTTGGAACGTTCCCCCGCTCCGCCAAACTCGCTCAATGACGCGGCCGATGCGCCGGTCACCCCTACTGGCGATACCTTCGGCGAAACTCGCTTCGGGGTCGTGCCATTTCAATTGAACTTTCGTATTGCGAGTGGCATCGCGCAATAAATTTACTTTACGGTGCATTTCTTCAATCGAGTTTTGTCCAAACCATTGAAATGGCGTGTGGGCTTTAGGGACAAATCCACCAACCGACGCGGTGCACGATGCACTCTTGTTGTAACGCTTTCCGATTTCAACCACATTTTTAGCTAGATCCGCGATACCAAGGGTGTCTTCGTCGACTTCGGTGGGCAGGCCCGTTAAAAAATAAAGTTTGAGCCGACGCCAACCGTTAGAAAACGCGGCTTCGGCGGCGTCATAAAGATCGGCTTCG
>JBCKKA010000064.1:0-3913 GCA_038904515.1 Acidimicrobiia bacterium
AGCGCAAAGGTCGCCGCAAGAACGTGGACATCGCAATCCATGCGGCGGAGCCGGGGCCGATGGGCGTCGCCGGCGCGAACGTCTCGGCCGCGGTCACATCACTTCTCGCCGATCGGGGCATCGACTACCACCCGTCCCACCAGATCACCTCCGCCGAGTCCGACCGCGTCACCTTCGCCGACGGCGCGTCGGAGGCATTCGACCTGCTCGCCTACATGCCTCCGATCCGGTCCCCGCAGGTGGTTGCGGTCTCACCATTGGGCTCCGCAACCGGCTGGATCGAAGCCGACCGCAACACCTTGGCCACTGCGTTCCCAGGCGTGTACGCCATCGGGGACAACACGCAGATACCGCTCAGCATCGGCAAACCCCTGCCGCGTGCCGGCGTGTTCGCGCATGCCCAAGCTCTCGTCGTAGCCGACAACATCGCCGCCACAGTCGAGGGTCGACCGGCAACAGCTTCATTCGACGGTCACGGTGGTTGCTTCATCGAGTCCGGCTTCGGCAAAGCCGGCTACGGAACCGGCGACTTCTACGCCGAGCCCTCCCCGGCCGTGACCGTTCGGCCGCCCTCGCGCCGATGGCACTTTGGCAAGATCCTCCTCGAGCACACCGTCATGCGGCGCTGGCTATGACGGCAGAGGAGCCCCTCGACCTGATCTACCTGGACTTCCGTGGGGGTAGTGTATAAACTACTACCATGGAAGCACCCAGCGTCACGCTCACTCGGTTGCGCACCTCGGCGGGGCTGTCCCGACGGGCCGTTGCCAAGCGCGCCGGAGTCGCCATCTCGACGGTTTCCAAGGTCGAAGCCGGCGAGATCGACCCAACCGTCACCATGTTCCAGCGGCTCATCGCGGCTACGGGCCGAGATCTCGATCTCGTCGTCCGAGACACTGGTGAGGCGCCCGCGCTTGCGGACCTCGCCGATGCATGGCGGGAGGACTCTGAGTCCGGCCCTGATTGGACTCGCTTCCGGGGCTTCACGGGCTGGCTCGCGCGCCATCCCGAAGCGACCGGCACGGCGCTCGCTCGCCCACCGATTCGTAGTTCGCATGAGCGACTTGACGCGCTGCTCGCATCGGTAGCGGAGAAAACCGCGGATGACGCCGGTATTCCACGACCTCGGTGGTGCGCGAAGGTCCCATCGCTCAGCGAAGTGTGGTACTCATCGGGGCCTCGGCAAGTCGGTGAGCGCGCCGCACGCGGTGCTCCGACGCAGTTCCGGAAGCGCAACATCTACCTGAGTGCGCGCAACGTCTGGCGTACGCCGACAGGTGACTGAGCCAGGGCTCCTCGACCGCGAGGGCATCTTCGCCGCGCTCACCGACTTGGCGGCCGCGCTAGCTGAGGGTGACTTCGCTCGAGTTCACGCGTCGGTGGAGCTGATCGTTGTCGGTGGCGCGTACATGGCGATCCGGGAGCTGAGAGTCGGTACCGACGACGTCGATACGGTGACCCGGCTCAGCAAGGAGCTCACGAACGTGATCGCGGATCTTGCCGGCCGCTTCGACCTCGCGCCGGACTGGCTCAACGATCATGCAGCACCCTTCAAGCCGCAGGGCCTGACGCTCGAACAGTGCGAGCTGGTGTTTGAACGGGGGCCGCTGCGGGTCTACTTACCGCCGCCAGCAGCGATCTTCGTAATGAAACTCTCGGCGTCGCGCGCCGACCCAACAGAACATGACCGTGAAGACATGATCGCGTTGTGGCCTCGCTGTGGCTTCGATTCGCCGGCCGCGGCGGTAGCGCGATTTCGTTCCGCGTATCCGGCCGAGCTCGAGGATCCGTATCTCGAGGAGTACGTCGCAGGAATCGAGCGAGCCGCGGGCACCTGATGGTCTAGGTGCGACGGAACAGGTTGAATCGGGGTGTGTCCTTGCGGAGCATGCGACAGAAACCGCGGTATATCAGTTCTGATATACTACCGATATGAACGTAGCGGCGCTCCTTCGAAGTGCCCGACACCACGCGGGACTCTCTCAAGCCGAGGTTGCTCGCCGCGCGGGCACCTCCCAGCCCACCCTTGCTCGGTACGAAGGTGGTCGAGTCGCACCTGCGCTCGCGACGCTGGAGTGCCTAGTCCGCGCCTGCGGTAACGATTTGGTCGTCGAGCTCCGCCACGGAACGGCGACGAGGCCTTCGGAACGGCTTGCTCGCCTGCGCGCGAAAGTGTTGCAGGCGTGTGCCGCAGCCGGCGCGGACAATGTCCGCGTGTTCGGTTCGATTGCTCGTGGGGAGGATTCAACGCAGTCCGACATCGACCTCTTGGTCGACCTGCGACCGGAGGCGACGTTGCTCGAGCTAGCGGGCCTTCGCGAGGATCTTGCCGACCTGCTCGGTTCCCGTGTCGATGTTGCTACGCCCGGAATGCTCAAGCCCGCGGTTCGGAAGCGAGCGCTCGCCGAGGCAGTGCCGCTGTGAGTCGCGATGACCGCGAGCGCTTGGCCGACATCGGCGACGCGGTTCGAGCGATTCAGAGCTACGCACGTGCCGACGCGGGCCCCGCGAGCGATGCCACGCGAGACGCGATTCTCTTTCGGTTCGCGGGGCTTCGGGACATCCTCACGCACGAGTACTTCCGAATCGATCTGGAGATCGTCGAAGAGATCGTGAACGAGCGCCTGCCACTCCTACACGAGCTCATCGATGACCTCCTCGAGTGACCGATCCCTTCCGGCCCCACCGTTATTTCTTTTTCGTTTTTGTGCTTTCACCCGTTACCGGACTAACGGTGGCACGCGCCACTAAGATTCCAAATCCTTTGCCGGCAACTTCACCGCCGGTATAAAGCAGCGTTTTCCCTCCGGCAATGGGCTGCAATTGCGGATCTCCCGCACCTTTGAGAATCGCCCGCTCGTTCGAGAATGTCACCCCGTCGGTGCTCGTCGAGCGCAATAATCCGTACCAACCATTACGGTCGCCGTTGTAGTAAAGCGCGATTGTCTTACCCTTCGTGATTGCGAACGGATGCGAAGCGCCGTCTTTGATTGAGCCTTCCGAACCGGCTACATACGGACCAACTGTCCAAGTAAGCATGTCGGGTGAAGTGGCGGTGCGGGCAATCCGTTCCTTCATCTCGCCCGGCTTCTCTAGGTTTGAAAAATATCCTCGGTAGCTACTCCCTACCTTGACGACAGTGAGCACTCCGGGTTCGAATCCCGCTTCGGCGCCTAATATCCGTACTCCTTCATCGGTAAAGATAAGTCCGTCGGTAGAAATGGCCGAATTGATATTCCCACTGTTTATATAAAAGAGGCGAACGTCACCGTTAGGTAGCGAGACTGCCCGCGTCTGTCCGCCGGGAGCCCAAGTGATTCGTCGCCCGGGTTCGGCGGTGAATTTCGTTCCCTTCGCATTAGTCGAGATCGCGCTCACTATTCCTTCCGGCGGCACAAACGCGTAAAGACGAATTCGACCGTCAGCAAGGCGCACCGAGGTGGCATCAGCCACCTGTCGGCTAGTGCTCGCAAAAGTTGCTGGTGAAAGAACTGGGCCGATGGTTTTGAAAATCGCGGCGGTCTTAATCGGTGGAGCAGTAGAGCCGCTAGACGGTGCGGGAGTGTCGCCATCGGGGGCGGGCGTTCCCCCTTCTGGTGCGGGAGTGCCGGTTGATTGTGGTTGCCATACTCCACCTACGCAAGCGATTTTCCCGCCGCTCAGATCGGCAACTTCGCCTTCTTTAGTGCACGGGTCGCCCGGGTTAGCGCCCATCGCGTTGGGCGAAACCGCAATCGAAACCGCAATCGCAACCGTCAGCATCGCTATCGACACACTAATAATTGCTACGCGACTAAACATGCGCACTTCTTATTTGAATGAACTTAGTTAGAGTGGCAGGCCTTTTGGTAGATTGACGCGGGCACGCGACCGCTGTCGCAGTAAACCCCACGGTCAACTGCTTGCCATGCGT
>JBCKKA010000065.1:0-3886 GCA_038904515.1 Acidimicrobiia bacterium
GGCCCTGTGAATCCGGTTCAGTGCGAGTGATGCAAAAGCACCACTGCGCACGATGCGCAAGCGTGGTCCAAACTTTTTGACCGTTAACTATCCACTGATCGCCATCGCGCACACCTTTGGTCTGAACATTGGCTAAATCGGAACCAGCATCAGGTTCGGAATAACCTTGGCACCAAAGTTCTTCTACCGACTGAATCTTAGGTAAGAAGCGCCGCTTTTGTTCATCAGTTCCGTAAGCAAGAAGGGTAGGGGCAAAAAGACCTTCGCCGAAAAAACTTACCCGAGCCGGCGCGTTAGCAAGGGCGTACTCCTCCGAAAAAATAATCTGTTCCGAAAAACTTGCGTTGCGACCACCGTATTCAATCGGCCAAGTTAATCCTAGCCAGCGATCTTTGCCCAGAAGTTTTTCCCACGCAATACGGATATCCCATCCGTGTTCATCGGCCGGACCACCGCGTCCACCCAACTCCGCGAATTTACCCTTTAAGTTTTCGCTCAACCATTCCTTGATCTCGACGCGAAAGGCTGCTTCGACGGGTGAGTCGGTAAAGTCCATTAGCCATCACGCTAGCGGTCGGTGCATTAACTCCGCCAAGCCAAGTACTCTCGAAACTATGGCGACCGGCAAAACTTCTCACTTTGTTGATTCCGGCATCCAGGTCAACCGTTTAGTAGTCGGCCCCGTTGACAACAATGTCTTCATTATTCGCTGCACCAACACGGGTGAAGCAGTACTACTCGATGCCGCTAATGAACACGAAAAGTTATTAGAAGTCTGTCGAGCTACCGGAGTGCGCCGCGTTCTTACTACTCACGGCCACTGGGATCATATCCAGGCGGTTGAAGCGGTGCGCGACGCGGGAATCGATGTTGGGATTGCCGCGGCCGACGCCGAAATGCTACCGGCTTACGACTTCATAATCGAAGATGACACTGTTTACGAGGTGGGCGACTTGCGTATTCGCACTCGCCATACGCCCGGCCATACGCCCGGATCGACTTCGTTTTTAGTGGAGAACACGCCACTGTGTTTTAGCGGCGACACATTATTTCCTGGTGGACCAGGTAACACTGCGCTACCGGGTGCCGACTTCAACGAAATAATTAATTCCATTGACCGCACCCTATTTACTCTCGCGCCCGACACTCTCGTGCTACCGGGTCACGGCCTCGATACAACGATTGGCACCGAACGCCCACACTTACAAGAGTGGGTTGATCGAGGTTGGTAGATCGCTAACGGCGATACCACTACTGACCCAATGCTTCGCGATAAACAGCACGAGTCCGCGCCGCACACTGGCGCCACGAAAACTGTGCGGCTCGTTTTTTCCCGGACGCCCCCAAACGATCACGCGCTGATTTGTCGCGTAATAACTCCACCATCGCGTCGCCTAACGCCTCGGCGTCGTTTACTGACGCATACGCGGCGGCATCGCCTCCCACTTCGCGCAATACCGGAATGTCCGAACACAAAACTGCCGTTCCTTGCGTCATGGCTTCAAGAACAGGAAGGCCAAAGCCTTCGTGGCGACTTGGCAATACCGCGAGATCGGCGCCCGAGTAGAGCGCGACCAACTCTTCATCGGTCAATTCACCCGCCACGCAGACTCGTCCCTCTAGACCCGCGGCGGGATGCTCCAGCGTGCTCGCGGTGTTCAACCAGCCCTTAGGCCCCGCCAGCACTAATCGGTGCGGCAAATCTTTAGTGCGCAACACCGAGTGGAAAGCCTCAACTAATACCGGAAGATTTTTTCGGGGTTCAAGAGTACCCACCCACAGTACAAATGGTTCATCGTTCAGTTCTAAATCTTCGCGCACCTTTGCGAGTGAACCGGCAGCAACCGTGCGATTCTCGACACCGTGCGAAACGATGCGAATTCGATCGGATGAAATATCGGTGTACTCCATAATTTCTTCGGCCGCCGCACGCGTTGGAGCAATCACCAAATCGGCCCGCTTGGCCGTAACGGCAAATCCTCGTTCGTGGAACCATCGACCCCGGCGGGGATAAGTTTCGGGGTGGATTAACGGAGCCGCGTCGTGCACGGTGACAATAAGCGGCGCACTCTTGGGATGAGGCGGCACGGCCAGTGACGGCGCGTGCACAATGTCTACATCGGCTAAGCGTTTGCTCAGTAAAGAAAGTTTGGGTATCCCTAGTACTCCCCAACTGTCGAATAAGACCGGGCGGGGCACGGCAATCCGTACGGTCGCTTCGACTTGAGCTTTAGTTAAACCAAAACTGGCGTAAGCCTTAGCCACACTGGCGGCACTGTGACGCGATACAAATCCAATTACTTCAAAGCCAAGATCCGGCTTATCAGTATTGGGTGGGGTGGGACCCGCTTCAGGAAGCAGCCGCGCTAACTCCGCTGAATAACGGCCGATACCGCCCGGCGGGCGCAAAAGTAGCTGCTCTAGGTTCAACGCCACTCGCACTGTCGCCGCCCTACCCGCTCGCGTGCGCGGTTTTATACGCAGCCGTATAACCGGCGACCGCGGCCGACCAAGTAAACGCGGCGGCTCGTACTGGGCCCGCAACCGCCAATCGCGCTGATTCGTCAGAGGTCAACGCTTGATCCAGTCCGGCGGCGAGTTCCGTCGCGTCACCGGGTCGAACAAGAATTGCCGCGTCGCCTACGACTTCGGCGATAGCCGGTACATCGCTCGCAACCAAAGGCGCGCCGCACGCCATTGTTTCTAGCGCGGGCAAACCAAACCCTTCATCAAGTGACGGATAGGCCACCACCGCCGCACGGCGCAAGAGTGACGGAACCACATCATTGGGGAGATAGCCCGGCCGCAAAATCTTTTCGCGTGCGGGGCTATTCAGTATCGCGGCGTCAAGATCGGCCATTCCCCATCCAGAATCCCCCGCTAAAACAAGTTGCAAATCAGGATACTGCTGCACCACGCGTGAAAATGCCGCAACTAAATCGACTAGTCCCTTACGAGGTTCTAATGTTCCTATAAAAGCGATATATGGCCGCCGCACTCCCAAGGAACTTAAGCGGGCGTCATCAATCGTCGTCATCTCGGGCGCGCACTTGAACCGTTCGTGATCAACCCCGTGATGAATCACCGCTACCGATCCTGCGGGCTGGGCGTAATCGAAAAGTTGTTTAGCAGTCGCCGCGCTCACACAAGTGACGACCGCCGCCCGTTTAACTGCCGCGCGAATCATGCGTCGAAAGTAACGAACTTTATTTTTTTCGTGCCACTCTGGATTAGTAAAAAAAGTTAAGTCGTGCACCGTTACCACGCTCGGCGTGCGTAAACGCAAAGGCAAGGTGTAGTGCGGGCCATGCCAAACATCGATGCCGAGTCGAGCAGCCATCCGTGGGCCGCGCCATTGTTCCCACACCAACCGAGCTGGGCGTCGGGTTGGCACTTCGGCGTGCACTTCGGCTCCCGGAGCAATGGTTGCCCACCGCCACGCGTCGTCGCGCCGAGCCAGCAATACCAGATCAATCTCGTCACCCGATGCCAAACCAGAAGCCAGCGCCACCGTAAAGACTCCGGCTCCAACCAGATTAATGGGCACCGCCGAAACATCAAGCAGAACTCGCAAAACGGTTGGCATTATGTCCACGGTAGCGACCGGCGCGAGCGATGTAGGACGCTTTTATCGCATCCCCGAGTTTCCACTACGGCGACAGTGGCAATACAATGGGCAGGTGACCACCAAAACGATACCAATCAAGCCTCGCTCAGCGCTCCCGCGCTTGAAATCGACGAAACCGACTCCGGTCTCGATATCGACGCGCTGCGTACGGTAGCGGCATGAGCGCGCTCGATGTCACCCGCATCAAAGCCGACTTCCCAATTTTTCAGCGCGAGGTTCACGGAAAGCGTTTGGTTTATCTAGATTCCGCCAGTTCGT
>JBCKKA010000066.1:0-3759 GCA_038904515.1 Acidimicrobiia bacterium
TGCTAGCCCCCTCGGCGCGCTTCACCTCGCCAACACGCACTATGCCAATGGCGGCGTGACTCGGGATCGGAACGGGGAACAACCACGGTGTGGTGTTCACCAATACGAATCTCGTGATCGCATCCGGGACACCGATAAATTTTATTGGCTTGGTAGGCCTGTACCGGTGCGACATCGAAGCCACTATTCGAATCAGCCAAGCCGGCGTCGTCAATCCAACCGTGTTCAGGCATCGTGTTCAGGCATCGTGATTAACCGCCGAACAAGGCCCACGCCAACAGCCCCGCCACGAGTATCAAACATACCGCTACGAATATCAAATCGCTACGCCGTTTCACTTGGGGGCGGAATGGATTAAATCCCATATGCGCTACCGTAGCCAAATGGAAAAGATTTTGGTAACTCGTGACGACAATGGCGTAGTGACTCTCACCCTTAATCGTCCCGAACGCAAAAATGCCATTGATGGCGATATGTGGCAGGGCCTCATTGACATTTTTGATGAAGTGGCCGCCAATCCGTCGGACCGAGTCTTGGTGATTACTGGGTCGGGTGACTCGTTTTGTTCGGGTGCCGATCTCAACAACAACGGCGCCCCCGAAGCCGGCGGTGGTGTGGGTTCGGCCCTTAACTCGATGCGCCAAGTCGGTCGAGCCGCGTTGCGCCTGCACGAACTCCCTAAACCCACTATTGCCAAAGTCAACGGTGTAGCCGCGGGCGCGGGCTGCAATCTCGCTTTAGGTTGCGACCTAATCATTGCCGCCGACTCGGCGCGTTTCTCCGAAATATTTGCCCGCCGCGGGCTGTCACTCGACTTCGGCGGCTCGTGGCTGCTACCTCGGCTTATCGGTCTGCATAAAGCTAAGGAGCTCGCGTATCTAGCCGACATCATCAGTGCCGCCGAAGCCGAGAAGTTCGGAATAGTTAATCGCGTAGTGCCGGACGCCGATCTTGATGCCGAAGTAACCGATCTCGCTACCCGCATAGCCGCCCAACCGCCTATACAAATTTCGGCTACTAAAAAAATGCTTAACCAATCGTTATCGGTATCGATGGCCGAAGCGATCGAATTCGAAAGCATCGCCCAGTCGTTAGCATTTTCGTCCCGCGATACTCGTGAAGCGATGGTGGCGTTCTTCGAAAAGCGCGAACCGAAATTCACTGGCGAATAATTACTGGGGCCAGATTGCGCCCTGGGCCCGCACGATCCACCCGCTGCGTTCAAGATCGCGTATTGCTACCGCCGCCGCGGCCGCGGTTAAACCGCTTCGACTAATCAGTTGATCGGGTGTGGCCGCTTCTCCGCCCAGTGCTTTCATAAGCGCTTTGCCGTCGGCCGAAAGTGCTGACCGTTCGGGTTTATGCAGTCGTGCGCTGCGAGTAGCACGCAGGCCGAGAGCAAGCAGCACATCTTCCCAATCAATTAGCGGGTGAGCGCCGTCGGCGATAAGCGCATTGGTCCCGGCCGCGGCCGCGTTACGACGAGATCCGGGTACGGCCAGAACGGGGCGATCGTAATCAAGCGCGTACTGCGCGGTAATGCGAGCACCGCCCGCAATGGTTGCTTCTACTACCACCACGATGTCGGCTAAGGCGGCAATGATTCGATTGCGAATCGGAAACAGTCCGCGTCGAGGCCCGACCCCGAAACCCTGCTCGCCAATAATTACTCCCGAAGCCCGCACTCGATCAAATAACAACGAGTGCCGGCGGGGATAAACAATGTCGAGCCCGGTCGCGACTACGCCAATCACTACGCCACCCGCGTCGAGCGCGCCTTCTTGAGCGGCGGCATCAATACCAATAGCGAGGCCGCTCACTACCGCGAGGCCCGCAGTTGCTAAGTAGCCACCGAGTTCGCGCGCGTCGGCTAATCCGTGGGGAGTCGCGGCCCGGGTGCCGACTACCGCGACTCGCAAGCCAATGGGTTGTTCGCGATGGCTGCCTTCGCCAAAAAGTACGGCCGGTCGATCGGGTACGGCGTCGATGATGGGGTAGTCGGGTTCACCGGCAATCCAAACCTGGGTATTGCGTTGCTTGAGCCGGTGCCGCACCGGATCGGGATCGGCGTGGAGTTTCCAGAGGTTGGCTAATTCGCTAAAAGAAACTGAAGTTCCGCGCGCGTCGGTGCCGGTCATCATGGCTGCTCCGCGCCCCGCCCGTATTTCCGCCAGCGCACCCACCGGGCCCGAGTCGTGGGCCATAAGTATTTGTAGTCGCGTCGGTGTCATTTGCGGCAAGCACGCCAGAGTGGCACCCGCAATCGCCGCGGCCGACAGGCTCACGGAACATCTTCTCGCAATAAGGCCGCCCAAGCGATATGGGTTGGTTCGATCTCAGCTTGGTCTTCTAAGTCGGCGAGCGTGCGGGCCACTTGGCGAATACGGGCCGCTCCTCGTCCGGTTAACAAACGGGATTCAATTTCGATGTTCCAAGCTTCGCGCGCGTCAGAAGAAAGGGGAAGAAAGTGTTCGGCGGCTCCCGCCGGTATGTGGGAATTGCGTCGCCACCGAGTTCCGTCGAGCCGATCTAATTGGCGTTTGACTGCGTCGTCGACGCGTGCCGCGACATCAGCCGAACTCTCACCGACTCCATCGGTGGGCTCAGGAGCGCGCACGGCCAGGCGCAGATCGAAACGATCGAGCAACGGAGCCGAGAGTCGGCGGCGATAACGCGCCCGACTGGCTTCGGTGCAAGAGCACGCGGGGGCGCCCAGGCCACAGGGGCACGGATTAGAACAAGCAACGAGAACAAAATCAGCGGGGAAGCAGAGTGTGTGTAATTGTCGCGCGATCCAAACTTGGCGTTCTTCGAGGGGTTGCCGCAAAGCTTCGAGCGCACGCGGCGCAAACTCACCGAGTTCGTCTAGGAATAGATAACCGTTATGAGCAAGAGTTACTTCGCCGGGTGTGGGACGACCGCTGCCGCCGCCAACGATGGCCGCGACCGACGCGGTGTGGTGGGGCGATCTAAACGGCGGCCGGCGTACTAACGCGCCCGATGCTCGTCCGGCTACTGAGTGCACTCGCGTTACTTCGAGCGCTTCACTATCGGTAAGACGGGGAAGGATCGTGCTCATGCGCCGAGCGAGCATGGTTTTCCCCGCACCGGGTGGCCCAGTAAGTAGCAAATGATGGCCACCCGCGGCGCTTACTTCTAACGCCCGCCTAGCCCAAGCCAGTCCCCGCACTTCGGCGAGGTCTATGGGATCGTCTTCGGCATTGACAACTTCAGTAGGTGCGGGAACATCGGGCCACGCGATTTCTCCTTTCAGGGCGCGGTGGAGTTGGCTGAGATTATTAGCAATAAGTACTTCCACATTCGGAATAAGCGCGGCTTCGGCCGCATCGGCGGGCGGAACAATCACTCGGGTACAACCGAATTGAACTACTGCGTGAACCAGAGCAAGCAAACCCGGGACATGGCGCACGGTGCCGTCGAGCCCGAGTTCTCCGAGTACCGCGGTGTTTTCGAGAGCATCGGCCGATAACGACGAGCACGCGATCTGGATACCTACGGCAACCGCGAGATCAAGACCCGCGCCAGTTTTTCTAACTCCACCAGGGGCGAGATTTATTGTTACTCGATTACGGGGCCACGGAAGTTCGGACGACAACAAAGCTGCCCGCACTCGTTCGCGCGACTCTCGCACCGCAGCATCGGGCAGACCGACTACCTGATACGACGGAAGCCCTGACGAAATGTGCACTTCCACCGTCACCAATTGACCGTCAACCCCCAAAACGGTGGCACTAGTTA
>JBCKKA010000067.1:0-3548 GCA_038904515.1 Acidimicrobiia bacterium
CGGCGCGGGCGACTCGCCCGCGACCTAGTGGTCGCGGGCGCATTGGCGTGGATACTGGGTCGTTTGATCGGTGTTCTGGCCGTGCAAGGTGCCCCATTCGACAAGAGTCTTGATGCCGTTATTCGCATAGGCGATGGCACGCCTTCGTTTCCCTACGTACCCCTCGCCGTAGCCGTCGCAATCATTAGTGCGGCCATGCCGTACTTGGCTCGCCCCACTCGGCGTTTGGGTCACTTTTTTATTGTGATGATGGCATTTGCGGGTTTGTATCTTGGCGTCGCGTTGCCCGCCGGAATTATCGCGGGGCTTTTTCTGGGTTGGGGAATCGCCGCCTTAGTGCATCTAGTTTTTGGATCACCCAGTGGTCGACCCACTCGTAAACAAGTTGGCGCAACTTTGCTCGAATTGGGAGTTGACGCCCAAAATATCGAACTCGCTCTACCCCAACCCGCGCACGGAACCATAATGACCGCGACAGACAAGTCGGGCGCCGTCGTCATGCGTATTCTTGGACGCGATGAGGCCGACGCGCAGGTAGTAAATAAATTCTGGCAAACATTTCTTTATAAAAATGGTGGCAACAACCTCTACTTAACCCGTCTGCAAGATGTAGAGCACGAAGCCTATGTATTGCTTCTTGCCGCTCGATCAGGAGTCCGCTCACCGTCGGTGGTGGTTGCCGGAATGGCTGGACCAGGAACCGCGCTCCTAGTTCAACGACCACTACCTGGAGTATGCCTAGCCGATACAACCGCTAAATCGATTACCTCCGTCGTGCTGGGCGAAGCATGGCGAGAAGTACGACGCTTACACGCGAGTCATATTTCGCACGGCCACCTAAACGCCAACCACATTATTTTAGGAACCGACGGGCCCGGCATTGTTGATTTTTCGCACGCCACTGCTGCTGCCACCGTCCAAGCGCGGGCCGCCGATGTGGCCGAACTGCTCGCGAGTTCGGCGCAACTCGTAGGAGCTAAACGGGCAGTGGCGTGCGCTCGTCGCGGCATCGGAACCCAAGCGGTTATTGATTCGTTGCCGCTACTACAACCGGCAGCCTTAAGTTCGGAGATGCGACCCCATCACCGCAAAGAGCGATCCGACTTTAAAAATTTCTTAAGTAGCTTGCGAGAAGAAATAGCCAGTTCTACCGGTACCGAAGAACCTCAGCTGCAGCAGCTATACCGCTTTGACATCACTCAAATCTTGATGGCAGTTGGCACTCTATTCGCAATATTTGCACTACTGAGCCAAATAAGCGATCCGGAAAAATTTTGGCAAGCCATTAAGTCGGCTAGTTGGTTATGGCTTAGCGTGGCCTTAATTATTTCTTTCCTAACCAACTTCGCCACCGCAGTTTCGCTCATGGGCACAGTCCCCATTCCGCTGCCCTTGATGCGCACGGCTGAATTACAACTTTCACTGTCGTTTTCAAACCTGGCCGTGCCCGCAGTTGGCGGTATGGCTGCTCAAATTCGATTCCTACAAAAACAAGGGATCGACTTGGCATCGGCGGTGGCTTCGGGTGGCTTGCTCGCCAATGTGGGAAACGTTTTCGCGTGTGGACTACTGCTTATCGTCGCGCTAGTCCTCTCGCCGACTCCAATACAGACGGGAGAGATTTCGATCGGTAGCGAGATACCGATATTGCTTATCGCGTTATTTATAGGTTTTGTACTATCGGCAATCTTTTTTGGTATTCCTCGCATCCGGAAGCGAATCATGCCGCCCATAAAAAGCGCAGTCTCCACTATGCGGGAAGCATTGAGTTCGCCCCGGCGAATCTTTTATCTTCTTGCTGGCAGCATGGTAAACGCCCTCATGTATGCCGCCGTCCTCAATGCCTGTCTGGCGGCTATGGGCGGAAGTCTTAACTTCTGGACTGTGCTGGCTATCAACCTTTTTATTGGCACGATCGCGTCGCTGGTACCTGTTCCTGGCGGCGGAACCGCAGTTTACGCGTTGGGTCTAACTGGGGGACTGACTTTGTGTGGCGTACCAACCGATATAGCAGTAGCGGCAGTATTAATGGATCAATTAGTAACAAGTTTTATTCCGGCTGTGCCGGGTTGGTTCGCGACCAACGACTTGCTTCACGATGGCTATTTGTAGTTAGGCACTACATCTAAGTGGGAATTCTTCTTGGGTTATTAGTTGCCGTCGGCTACGGCACTTCCGACTTCATCGGCGGGATTATCTCGCGTCGAATCCCGTCAATAACTGTGGTCGCCACCACCAGCGTGATTGGGCCAATTGTTCTGGCCCTAGTCGTGATCATCGAAACTAATACTGGTCATATCAATTCGCCGACTGCCAGCGAGTGGTTAGTAGCGGCCGGAGCGGGAATCAGTGGTGTTATCGGACTCAGTCTGTTGTTCCGGGGCTACGCCATCGGTCGCTTTAGCGTGGTAGCCCCCATCACTGCAGTTGTCGCCACCCTGGCTCAAATAATTTGGGGGTTGACTCGGGGCGAGCGCCCGTCGGCTATCGCGCTAATCGGTATCGCGGTTGTCATAGTCGCCGCAGTCATTATCAGCCAGTCGCACGCCGCGCCCGGCGCGCAGGCCGAAATCGCGGCGGCCGAAAGACCCGCACTAAAAGTTGAGTTGGTTATTGCCATTAGCGCGGGATTGGCGTTTGGATTTAGTGGCGTGGCGTTGGCGGAATCGGGATCAAACAACGGCATTTGGCCAGTCTTGATTGCCCGCAGCGTATTTTGTTTAGTCGCCGTGACGATCGCGCTCGTAGCCGGGAAACGAGTTATCGCGCGACGACCCAACCTCGGACCCGCATTGTTGTCGGGTCTAATTGAAGCTGCCGCGCTCGCGGCATTCATCATTGCTATACGCCAAGATTTTCTCAGCGTAGTTGCCCCTATCACGGCACTCTCCCCCGCCGTCGTAGTGTTGGGTGCAGCAGCATTACTACACGAACCGATAGGCCGCATGCGCGCCGGTGGGCTCGCACTCGCACTCACCGGTTTGGTATTAATCGCGGCGGGATAGCTGATCACGGGGTAGCTGATCAATAGATGCAATAGTTTCCAGAGAGATTGCTTTTGGTGCGCTAATTATTTCAACTACCGGCTCTAATCGATGAGCAAAGCGACGAAGTGTTGCTAATAGAGCAAGACCGAGAGCAACGATAAGAATGGCGTTAAACAACGCGCCGGCAGCATCCCATGCCAGCGAGGTGGTGAAGTAATAGGACCAGTAGTGCTCAATCGTTGTGCTTATGCTCAGACCGGGTCGCCACAATGTCGGTCCATTGCCTTGAAATAACGGCCACGACCATAGGTTAAGAATCGCCCCGTATACAAAACCCCAAACCCACGCAAACACGGCTACCACTCCCACCTCAACGCGTGGAGTTAAATGACTGGTTGCGCGTCCGAGCAGTCCGGCAGTTGCTCCCATTGCTCCTAAACCCAACATCTGAAAAGGAAGCCACGGACCAATACCACCGGTAATAAATGCTGATGCACCCATAGCGGTGAGCCCCAGCAATAGTCCAAAACGAGGACCAAAAGCCACCCCGCCAAGAATGAC
>JBCKKA010000068.1:0-3541 GCA_038904515.1 Acidimicrobiia bacterium
ACTTCCTCGTACTCTTTGCCCGCAAAATACGGTGGCGAAGTTACAACTAGGGCCACGCTGTTGTCGGCTACTGCGTTCATGGCGCGAGAATCGCCGCAATGAAGGGTGTTCATTACTTCACAGCGCGCCACCTCGGCCGCATCCGAAACTATCGGTGCCGAAAAACGGGCATAAAACGCTGACGCGTCGTGGTTTTCTCGATTTCCCGCCCCGAATGCTCGGGTGTACGTAGCCATATCCGAACGGTAGCGGGTTTATGATGCTGCGGCCGAAGTCGGATGATCAAAAGTCCAGCGCCGCCACAGACTCGCGTACCGGCCTTTGCCCGCCGCGAGTTCAGTGTGCGTACCCAACTCAACTATTTTGCCACCGTCAACCACCGCCACCCGATCGGCTCGTTCGGCGGTTGACAAACGATGAGCCACCACTATCACCGTGCGGTTGGTGGTCAGCACTCCGAGCGCGCGTTCGACTTCGGCTTCAGTTCCGGGATCAAGATTGGATGTTGCTTCATCGAGAATTAGTACTGGAGGATCGGCGAGCGCGGCGCGAGCAAGTGAAACTAATTGCCGCTCACCAGCCGATAGTCGGCTCCCCCGCTCGCGCACCTCAAGATCAAGCCCTGCGGGACCGTGACCGACGCCGAGGGCAGTTAAACGCTCGCGAATACCTAATGCGTCTAGTGCGGCTTCGACTTCGGCATTAGTAGCTCTGAGTTTACCGATACGAATATTTTCACGAATAGTGCCGGCAAATAAATAAGCCTCTTGTGGAACAACGACTATGCGCTCGCGGAGTGACGAAATACTGGCATTGCGCAGATCAATACCACCAAAACTAATTACTCCTTCACGCGGGTCATAAAAACGGGCGAGAAGTTTGGCCAGAGTCGACTTACCGGCGCCGGTTGGCCCTACTAACGCGATTCTTTCGCCGGGAGCGATTTCGAGCGACACATCGTGCAGTACATTGGCGCCCGCGGCGTAACCAAATGACACTCCCTCAACAACTAACGAACCGCGTGGCGGCAAGTTGACGGCATCAGCAGGAGCGGCAATTGAGGCCGGAGTATCGAGCAGCGAGAATAATTTGTACAGCGCGGCTGCGGCTGCTTGCAGAGTGTTGTAGAGCTGACCTAATTGCTGGACCGGTTCAAAAAGATTATTTAGGTAGAGCACAAACGCCGCTACGGTTCCGATTTCGATGATACCGGCATCGACAAATGTTCCACCAATGCCAATGACCATGGCTACACCAACTACCCCACAGAACTCTACGAACGGAAAGTAGCGGGTTGAAATAGCAACCGTTTTTAAGTTGGCATCAAACTGAGCTTCATTAGTTTCATGAAAGCGGCGAGTGAATGAGCGTTCACGACCAAACGCTTGCACCACTCTTACCCCAGCCAAGCCTTCCTGCAAAGTAGTGAGGTTGGCACCAATGCGTTCACGCACTTCAAGATAAGCCGCCTGCGATTCTCGGCGAAACCAACGAGTAGCCAGCACGACTGGGGGAACTAATACCAAAACGCAAAGTGCCATCTGCCAACTTAAAATAAAGATCATTATCAGTGCACCAATAAACAGCAAACCGTTCTGAATGAACATGACTAGACCCACTTGTACGAGTTCTTGTAGGGCGTCAATATCCGACGTGAGGCGCGAGACCAGTCGTCCCGTACGCTCGCGCTCAAAAAAATCAAGCCCCAATGACATCAAATGGCGAAATACTCGAATCCGTAATTTGCACAAAAATTGTTCACCGATCAACGAAACCACGCGTATCGTGGCTCGCCCCAGGACCAAACCCGCGAGCGCAACGGCGAGGAATAAGACTGCCGCACGGTTTAGCGCGTCGGCGTCGTTAGCCCGCAGGCCCGCATCGATCCCATAACCGACTAAAGCTGGTCCCGCGAGTAAACAGGCGGTCTGGGCTAACAAAAGAAATATCGCGCTCGCTATTTTCATCCGCCACGGGCGCAACATCTGGATCAGTCGTCGCAGTACCCCTTTGGCTTGGTAACCCGCGAGCGCCGGATCCGAAAGGTCGGTCCCCATTCCCCACATCATGGCGTTGAACTTTCTTGCGAGGTGTCTACGCTTGGAGTTTGGCTATCGGCTCGCGCCAAGACCAAACGGTATTCGACCGAAGTTTTAAGTAGCTCGTCGTGGGTCCCTTCCGCAATCACTCGCCCACTATCAAGCAATACCACTCGATCAGCCAAAGCAATAGTGGCCGCGCGATGCGCGATTATTAGCGTGGTGCGACCAGTCATAACTTCTTTAAGTGCCGCCCGAATTTCGTGTTCCTTAGACGGATCGACGGCTGAAGTGGCATCGTCAAGAATCAGTACGCGTGGATTGGCCAGAACCGCACGCGCGATGGCGATGCGTTGGCGTTGACCACCCGACAATGAGAACCCTTGTTCACCAATAACGGTGTCGTAGCCGTCGGGTAACGCCATAACAAAATCGTCGGCGCCAGCTAAACGCGCCGCGTTGCGAACTCGTTCGATGGTGGCTTCTGGGTCGGCAAAGGCAATATTTTCAGCTACCGAATCGGTAAAAAGAAATGTATCTTCGAATACGATTCCGACGGCACGTCGAACATCACGCACTCGCATCGACCGAACATCAACTTTGTCGATGGCAACAATTCCAGCGTCTACATCGTAAAAGCGCGAGACCAAGCGCGCGACGGTTGTCTTGCCCGATCCCGTTGCGCCTACCAGTGCTACCGCCTCACCCCCTCTAATTACCAAGTTGAGATCGTTAAGCACCGTCGGCCCCGATCCGTAGGCGAAATTGACCCCATTGAAGTTGACTTCGCCCGGGCCAGCTTCGGGCAACGACTGCGGGCGGCTCGGGTCGATAACTTCGGGATCGGTGGCGAGAATCTCGTGAATGCGTCCCGCCGATGCCGACGCTCGAGCCGCTTGCGCTACCAACATCCCCGCCATTCGCAACGGCCAGACCAACATGAGAATAAAAAAGTTGAAAGCCACAAGATCACCGATAGCCAACTGTCCATCAAGTACTAAATGGCCGCCGTACCAAAGGATGGCAACCAACGCGAGAGCGGGAAGAAAATCAACTAGCGGCATGAAGTTGGCACGCATGCGCGCCACTATTAAGGCTTCGGTGAGAATCGAATTAGCCTCGGCATCGAGCCGTTGCGACTGTAAGCGTTCGGCGCCAAAGCCCTTAACTACGCGAATGCCCGCCACACTTTCTTCGACTACTCCGGAAAAATCGCCCAACTCTTCTTGGAGTCGCAGGGATACTGGGGTCACTCGATGAGAAAAACGGATAGCGGCAATATTCAAAATCGGTAACGCTCCGAGCGCCAATACTGCCAGCACCACATTTTGCAAAAGCATGATGACGATAACTACCACCACGATAAGAAGGCTGGCAGAAAATAACGGTAACAAGATTACTACTTGGTTTATTTGTTGAATATCGGTATTAGCCCGCGCCATCAATTGACCAGTCTGGGCTTCATCGTGAAAAGCAAAGTGCAAACGCTGGAGATGAGCGAA
>JBCKKA010000069.1:0-3220 GCA_038904515.1 Acidimicrobiia bacterium
GTTTGCTTTAGCCGGCGTTGACCCCGTCATGATGCTTACCGGTCCTATTCCGGCTACTACGAAAATTTTGGATCGAGCCAATATGAAGATTGACGACATCGATCTGATTGAAATTAATGAAGCATTCGCACCCGTGGTGTTGTCGTGGGCCAAAGAGCATCACCCCGATATGGATCGAGTAAATGTGAACGGCGGGGCCATTGCTCTCGGTCATCCGTTGGGGTGTTCGGGTAGTCGGCTGATGGCCACTTTGCTCAACGAACTCGAGCGTTCGGGCGGCCGTTACGGGCTGCAGACCATGTGTGAAGGTGGCGGCATGGCCAACGCCACCATCATCGAACGCCTCGGCTAGTGGTTAACGCCGTAATGGCGATCTCCCCGGTGGGCTGGACGCTGCGGGGAGTCATAGCAATAGTGGCGGTGGTATTTATTTACGCGGTCGGCGCTTCAATATTGCGTAAGTTTCGTATCGCGCCCGATATCGCGCCCGACCCCACCGCAGTAGTTCCGGTGTCTTTGTGCTATCGCTGCACGGTGTGTGGGGCGGAAGTCACCATGACCTCAGCTCAAGAAGGGGAAGAACCCGATGCGCCCCGCCACTGTCGCGAGGACATGATCTCGGTTTAACTCGGCTATCGCTAAGGCGCTTGGCGCGACGGGATACTTATCCCCAGCCTGTGGATAAGGCTGGGGTAAATCACAAGCGCGGTATTCGGTTCTAGCGCAGTTGGGTAGAAAGACCGAAACCCACCACTATGAGTCCGAGACCAATGAATAGGTAAGAGTTTTGTGCCTGACCGCTGGGCAGCAAACTCAAATAATTGCCCAAAATCACTGCGAATCCAGTCAATAAGCAGGTGAACATCGAGGCCATCACCCACGGCGCAGAATGCCGGCGTGATCTGGGCTGGGGAGCGGTGTAACGCCCCGGCGCGTTGAGTTGGGCCTTCGATACTCCCGCGGGAGTTTTATTTTTGCCCGATTTCTTGCGGCTCATAGACCCGACTGTATCCGATTTTCCGCTGGCCCCCGAAAATCGAAACGCCGTGGGCGCCAAGACGGCTACCGTCAAAGGGGTGAGCGCTCAAGTAGTAGTCATCGATAATTACGACTCATTTGTGTACAACTTGGTCCAATACCTCGGCGAGTTGGGGGCGGATCCTATTGTCCACCGTAACGACGCACTCGATCTTCAAGAGTTGCGCGCCCTTAAGCCCGACGCGTTGGTGGTTTCGCCCGGTCCGGGCCGGCCGGAAGACGCGGGGATTTCCACTGCCGCTATCACCGCTCTAGGCGAAGCCGGAACTCCAGTACTCGGAGTTTGTTTAGGTCATCAATGTTTGGGTGCCGCGTACGGTGGTCGCATCGAACGCGCGCCGCGCGTCATGCACGGCAAAACTTCAGAAATTTCTCACGACGGCAAAGGTGTATTCGCCGGTATTCCTAATCCGTTCATCGCTACTCGTTATCACTCGTTAGTAGTAGCGCGCGATTCAGTTCCCGATGTTTTAGAAATAACCGCCGAGACGGAAGACGGTTTAGTAATGGGTTTGCGCCATCGCGAGTTTCCGATTGAGGGAGTTCAGTTTCATCCCGAAGCTATTCTCACTGAGTCGGGGCGGCCGCTACTGGCCAACTTCTTGGCCGCGATTAGTTAACAGCTGAGCGCTGCGCCACTGGCTACCGGAACGACCGAACCTGGCGCGGGACTTTGAGTCGCGATAATTGTTGACGCGCCGTTGGGACAGTTAGATACCGACACATTGAGTCCGAGCGCCTGCAGTGCCGACGCGGCAGCGGTATAAGCCTGACCGATCACACTCGGAACGGTAACGGTGTCGGGTCCGGTCGAAACTTGTAACTGCACGGTTGACCCTTTGGGCGCTTTCGTGGCCGCCGGTGGATTGGTACCGATGGCTTTGCCCGCTGGCACCGTAGCGCTGGCAGTAGGTACGACGGTCACCTGAAATCCCGCGGCCGTGAGCGCAGCCTGAGCCTGCACCTGATCTTGGCCCGCGACCACGGGAACCTCGACGGGTGGTTCGAGCGAGACCGTAAGTTTGACCGTTGAGCCTTTTTCGGCTTTCGTTCCGGCCACGGGATCGCTACTCAATACCGTTCCGGGTGTTTTATCAGGACTTTCTAGATCGATTCGTTCGACCACCAAACCGAGCCGTTGCAGCGCGGTTTGGGCTTGCTCGTAAGTCTTTCCGATCAATTGTGGAATGGTCACCGTTTTCGAACTTACGGTTAGAACAACCGTGCGCCCTTTAGCCAGCAGCCGGCCGGCATCGGGTGATTGGCGGATTACGACTCCCACCGTTTGGTCGCTAACTTTTTCGACGCGCGACACTTTGAACCCCGCCTTAGTTACAATTTTTGCGGCTTCTTCATAGGTTTGCCCAATTACGGTCGGTACTTCGAGTTTTTCCGTCTCGCCCGATCCGCCGTTGGTGTTTAGTCCAAACAGCGCGAACGCAACTACCGCGATCAGAAGAACTAAACCGATAGCCGCGGCGGCGATCGGCCCTTTGCGGTGAGGTGGGGTATCCCACATTTCGTGTTCGTTCGGCGGAACGATTCCGCCTACGCCGCCATCTTGGCCAGCAACCATCGGCAAAGCCACGGTCTCGGTACTAACTCCGCCTGCTAATACGGTTGCGAATGTAAGCGGTCGGCCGCGACCGAACTGCATTAAATCGGTACGCATATCGGCTGCCGATTGGTAGCGATAATTGGGATCTTTAGCCAGCGCGCTGAGAATAATTCGCTCTAGGTCGACGGGTATTTCGGGGTTGAGGTCGTGCGGGGGCAGAGGATCTTCCCGCACATGTTTCATGGCGACCGCTACGGGACTTTCGCCAGTGAAGGGCGGCCGACCGGTAGTCATTTCGTAGAGAACGACACCGAGGGAATAGACATCGCTGCGGCCGTCGGCCACTTGTCCTTGCGCGTGCTCGGGCGAGAAATAATTGGCCGTGCCCATCACCGCTCCGGTGCTGGTTAGCCCTGAGGTGGCGTCGGTCGGGCTGGCGGCGATTCCGAAGTCGGCCACTTTTGCTTGGCCAGTAGGAGTTATGAGTATGTTGCCGGGCTTGATGTCGCGGTGGATCACATTATTGCGGTGCGCGAACTCAATCGCGTCGGCGACCTCGGACGCGATGCGAGCCGACTGCATAGTTGAGAGAGTTCCCTCTACTTGCAGCACTTCCCGCAGCGA
>JBCKKA010000070.1:0-3148 GCA_038904515.1 Acidimicrobiia bacterium
CAACGTTCGTTCTAACGCCCGCTACTAAATTGCTGGAGACTACGCCATCGGGCGTGACTTTTGTCCGCCGTAAACAGTCAGACCATAGATAACCAACACATCAATCATGATGGCAACAAGGCTCCATGCCTGGTTGGTGTTGATCCATGCCAGTTGAGCTACCGCGTTAATAAACGCAGTAAAAATACCCACGACTGGTCCCCACGATGTTCCCCCAAAAATGGAGAACGCCGCGCACGCCTGAATGATTCCCCAAATCAGGAAGAACCAACCCCAAGTGGGCAGAGTGGAAAACAGAACAACATCGTCCAGATAAGACGCCCGATCGATTGCTACTAGGCCGTGGATAACATTAAACGCTCCGACCAGCAGTAACAATGTGCCGGCGAAGGTCAGCCACCCGTAACCAATTTTAATTTCGGTTCTGTTAGACATAATCACGCTCCTATTTGAAGTGATCAGAACTGATTGCGCACCCTTTGATGCGCTCCAAAAATTTACCGCTTGCACTTGGCGGGGTCAAGGAGTACTGATTGCGCACCGTTTGATGCGCTCCTAAAATGCTAACGGTGATATCCGATAAAAGGTGGATGTCCGATAATTGGAAACTGCTTCAATAGTTACAGGGCGTCAATCTTCCACGCAAGAGGGAGTTGAATCGCTTGGCGAATTGCGGGGGTGAAATTGACTTCTTCTCCTTCAGGAATTGCGTAATCGGGAATGCGCCGATGCCATTCTTCTAGGGCTACCCTCAATTCGAGTCGGGCAAAATGTGAGCCGAGACAACGGTGCGGTCCGGCACCGAAGGCGACATGACGGTTAGCGGATCGGTCGAAATCGACTTCCTTAGCTTTTTCAAACTCAGCAGCATCAACATCGGCCGCGCCGATTATCACCGCGCATCCGTCTCCACCCTTTACCTCAACGCCACCAATTTGAGTGTCGTGGGTTAGTTCGCGGGCAATCATGGTAACGGGGGACTCCCAGCGTAAAAGTTCTTCAATAACCGCCGGTATGCGACTCGGATCGGCGATAATCTGCGCTCGCTGTTCGGGGTTGCGGGCCAAGTAGGTAATCATGCAATCAAGAGTGGCGGTCACCGTATCGAGACCAGCCAGCAAGAGCAGATGGCACATACCCAATTTTTCGTCTTGAGTAAGTGGTCGACCTTCAATTTCGCCGTTGGCTAGCCGAGTAAGAAGATCGTCATCGGGGTTGCGGGTTTTTTCCGCCAAAGATTTTTCGAAGTAATCGCTAATAGCTTGACCGGCCCGGCCGCGAATCGCCGCTAATTCATCAGGGTCGGTGGCAGCAGGACGAATAGAATCGTCGCGCCACCCAAGAAACATTTCCAAGTCTGACTGCGGCAGTCCCATCAGCCGTAAAAAAAATGCCGAAGGCAGCGGAGTAGCGAACTCCGCGTGAAACTCGCAGCCACCTTTATCGACAATCCGATCAATAACCTCATTAGTAAGGGCCCGCACATCGGGCTCCAACTCAGTCATTCGACGCGGCGAAAATTCGGGATCGAGGAACCGGCGATATTTCGCGTGCTCGGGCGGATCGACCTGTAACGGTATTAAGGGCTGGCTCTGGCCGATATCTATTGCACCGGGAGCAGACGAAAAAACCTCAGGATGTTTTAAGGCCCACATCACATCGGCATAGCGAGTTAAATAAACTGTGGGCCGACCGTTCGCGTTGACTTCGCGGGTCACGGGACACTCGGAATGAATGCGTTCGTAGGCCACTTGCGGATTGTTGGCCGCATCCGGACTGAACAGAATTTCGGGCACGCTGGTCATGGCCTGATACTAGACCGAGCCGGTTGACGGTGCCATAAGCAGGCCGGCAAAGGAATTCTTAGCCGATCTCAACTATACCGCGTAGTCCAAGAGCGTCCATCCACTCCGAAAGACGGGCAGTCACCATAGGGAGTTGATCGGTTATCAAAATGACTCCAAATACTCCCAGTACTCCTGCCGAAATAAAAGTGAGAGCGCGAGAATGCTTACGCACCCACCGCAAGGGTGCGGCAAACCGACCAAACGCCAGACCTACCGCGAGAAACGATAACCCGAGACCAAGGGAATAAAAAAATAAGAGAAGCGCGGCACGCAATAAGTCTTGCCCTTGCGCCGCGAAACCTAAAACGGTTCCGAGGATTGGTCCGATGCACGGAGTCCACGCTAAACCAAAAGCCACTCCGGCAATTGGCGCGGCTGCTAATCCGAATCGCTCCAAATGGGGACGAAAACGAAACTCGCGATAAAGACTAGTGGTAGATAAAAACTGTGAACCGGCGAGATAGAATGCCATAAGCAATACCAGCACCCCCGACATACGAGTTAGTAAAGCTTGGTTGTCAAACAACGCCTGGCTCGCGGCAGTAGTTGCCAACCCGAGAATTACAAAAACTGTGGTGAATCCGGCGACGAATAGTCCGGTAGTGAGCGCAATGCGGCGCAAGGCTTCAGCGCGTGCAGTTTCTATTTCACCAAGAGTTAAGCCCGATACCAAACTTAAGTAACCGGGCACAATCGGCAACACGCACGGTGAAAGAAAAGAAATAACTCCCGCGCCGAAGGCGATTAAAAAATAGATGTTGCTAGTGGCGTTAGAAGCTAATAACAAAGTAGCCGTAAGTATCAGTTACTAGTTGTCGGCGCGGGTGCGTCGAGCTTGACCGCGCGTGCTTCAGCAATGCGAGACTCAGCGAGGGAAACATAATCGGCGTCGGTGTCGTAGCCCACATAATTGCGCCCTGTCCGTATTGCTGCTACTGCGGTTGAACCCGAGCCGATAAATGGATCAAGCACCACATCGCCTAGGTAGGTATAAAGATTTATGAGTCGCTCGGGCAACTCAACCGGAAAAGGTGCGGGGTGACCAATACGGCGAGCCGACTCGGGGCGAATTTCCCAGACATCGAGAGTGGATGCGAGGAACTCTTCTTTGGTGGTGGTGTTTTCGAACGGCAACCCCAACTTTTCTCGCTCTTTTCGAGAAATGGCTCGGTCGAAACGACCTTTGCTAACCACAATCACTCGCTCGCTTATGTCCCGCAAGACTGGGTTCGAAGCCGACATATACGAACCCACCGCAATTGATCCGGAAGCCCCTTTCGCTTTTTGCCAAACGATTTCGG
>JBCKKA010000071.1:0-3113 GCA_038904515.1 Acidimicrobiia bacterium
GCAGGCCAATCCGTCGACCAGCGTAGGAGTGCCGGATGCCGCAATGCCAGCTTCGACCGAATCTCGTACCACCTGAGCCCAAGCCCGCATGGGCACGAGATGAGGATCGCCGGAGGGAGTTGGTTCCAGTTCGGTGCGCTCACCGCGGGCCGAGCGCCGCGTGATGCGGCCGTTGCCCATCCATTCGAGGGCACCCGAATCACCAAAGACCGTGAAGCGAGGAGCAATATTTACTGACGAACAAAAACTCGAATCCAAAGTGGCCTGCATGCCGTTGGCCAAAGTCAGCTCGGCCCAGAAGCTGTCTTCGGCATCGCTTGAACGCATCACGCCCTCAACATCGGGACGTTCGGTGATTACGGTGCGGCCCGCGCCTTGAGCACTTACTATTTCGCCAAAGATCCAGCGCAAAGTATCAACCGCGTGTGATCCCCACGCGCTGATCCACCCGCCACCAGAATCGCGCTCAAATAACCAGCCGTGCGGACGCAACGGAACGCGCGCGCCATTACTCCAGTGCGTCCAGACCGCGTGTTCGGGTGTGCCGATAGCTCCGTCAAGGATTAACTGACGCAGGCGAATGCGCGCGGGATCAAAACGAAACTCAAAATTAACTAGATGCAAACAGTCGGCGGCGTCGGCGGCCCCTAATAAAGTTTCGGCTTCCATGGCGTTGCGGCCCACTGGCTTATCGCACAACACTGCGTGTCCCGCCGCTAAGGCCCGACGTACATGCATAACGTGCAATAACGGCGGCGAATGGACCGAAATTAGATCGATATCGTCACGGTCGCACAGATTGGCGGCACCGGCGGCGTTACGAGCCGATACGACTTCTACCACCTCGCAACCCGGAGTTTCGGAAAAAACGGGAGCAACCACCCGCGACCCGAAGCCGGTACCAATAACGCCGATCCGAATGCTCATCGGTTTTTGCTATCGGCTTGGGCGCGAGTCGTAGTCACTCGGCCAGTGTGGCGCGAGGATTGGGGTCGACGCCATCAACGCCAAGATGGAGGCGAGTAATGAACTGATGGGCTAACGGACCGATGGCGAAAGCGAAAATTATTGTGCCCACTCCTACATCACCACCAAGCCACCATCCGAACGCTAAGGCTACGAGTTCGAGCAAAAGTCGTACCAACCACAAAGGAAAACCCTTGTCGGATAATCCGGTCATGAGACCGTCGCGTGGTCCGGGCCCAAGTCCAGCACTTAGGTAAAGGCCCATGCCGAAAGCCGAGACGATAATTCCGATTAACAGCATGACCCAACGGGCTCCGTCGCTAACCGGTTGATTGACTACATCAAGAACTACATTGATCATCAAACCGATGGTTGCAGTATTTATTAATGTTCCTAATCCGTAACGCTGACCAATCGGAATCCACATAATTAGGAAAACTATTCCAACCAAAATTACGGTGAGTCCAAACGACCAACCGGTAGTGCGAGCGATTCCTTGATTTAAAACATCAAATGGGCTGATGCCAAGTCGGGCCTTAATGGTTAAGGCAATGCCGATCGAAACCAAAATTAAACCGGCTACTAATCGGGGTAAGCGGCGAACAAACTCAGTCGGCGGAGTCGTTATTAAATATCTGGCGCTAAGCGAGCTCACAAGAACTACTCACTCGGAATCAAGAACTGCGACTGCCACTTCGATCTCAACCGGTCCACCGCGTGGCAGCGCCGACACGCCGATAGCCGAACGGGTATGACGACCCGCGTCGGAAAATAACTCAACTAGAGTTTTACTGGCTCCGTCTACAACCGTCGGCTGTTGCAAAAAATCAGAAGTGCAGGCAACGAACCCAATCACACTCAATACGCGTTCGATGCGGTCTAGCGAACCGAGAAAGTCTCGCAATAAAGAAATGGCGTTGAGGGCACATAAACGAGCGCACTCCACCGCTTCGCTAAGAGTCACTTCGTCGCCCACTCGACCAGTCGCGAGTAACACCCCTGCGGGTGTTCGGGGCAAGCAACCCGAAGTACGGGCGACTCCCCGATGAAGTACGACTGCGTCGAGTGGATCGTGGGGCGGGAACGGACCGGGTAACTCCCATCCCAACTCGTCGAGCCGTGCCGTGAAATTACCCACTGCTAAACGATTCTCCTTCGTTATAACTAATGCTCCGGGGGTGGGACTCGAACCCACAACCGTTGGCTTAACAGGCCACTGCTCCGCCGATTGAGCTACCCCGGAAGGAACTTTGACGCTACCAAAGAAACCCTCGGCACCTCCTAGCCCAATGAAACCGTAAGGTCGGCGACCGGCGAGCCGAGTGATTTGAGCGGGGCGATGTGGCAGCATGGTCTATGCCAAAATTCTCTCTAGGGTGCCTAATCGGGTTCGGCCTGGGTTATTACTTTGGTTCCAAAGCCGGTCACGAGCGTTATGAAGATCTTCGAGCGGCAATCTCCCGTACCCCGTTAGCCAAACTCCAAGCGATAGCCGGCCTCGGACGCGAGCGCATAAATCCCGCGGCATCGATAGTGATACCGCCCTCGCCCAACTAGTCGCGCAAATAAAACCTGAAGCCTCGGCTTGCCGTCCAGTTCGAACAAAGGAAATTTAGATGTCTAACCGGCCCGCAAATACCGAATCTCAAACGGGCTCAGTTCTCACTTCGGTAAGCCCAAAACGCAGCGGTTTGGTGCTCGGCACGCTTACTTTGGTGGCGCTGATCGCCAATCTCAACCTGACTATTACTTTTGTTGCTCTTCCGGATATCGGGTCAAGCTTTAACGCATCCCAAACCGGCCTGAACCTTGTGGCCGTGAGTTTTTCACTCGGGCTCGCGGCTTCAGTTCTTTACCTAGGAGCGATCGGTGATCGTTACGGTCGCAAAATGATGTTGCTCATCGGCACCACGTTATCTATTCCTGCGTGCATCTTGGCGGCGTGGGCACCCAGTATGGATGTGTTGTTTATCGCGCGGCTGGTCGGTGGGCTTTCCGCCGGTATGGCTTACCCAACCACTCTGGCTCTCATCACTGCACTATGGGCTGGTCCCGCACGCACTAAATCAATCGCGTTGTGGTCGGCCCTAGGAGCCTCGGGTAGCGCTCTGGGGCCACTTATTGCTGGTGGAATGCTGGAAAACAAC
>JBCKKA010000072.1:0-3095 GCA_038904515.1 Acidimicrobiia bacterium
ACCGGTGAGGTTAGCGATACTATTGATGTTGGTAGTGGTCCAACCGGGGTGGCGTTTACTCCCGACGGCACTAAGGCCTACGTCGTGAACGAGGGTGATGGCACAGTGTCGGTAATTGATGTTGCCAGCGATGAGGTTATTGGCGACCCTATTGACGTTGGCGAAGAACCGTACGGGGTGGCAATTACTCCCGACGGCACTAAGGCCTATGTCACGAACAATGATGACTACACGGTGTCGGTAATTGATGTTGCCAGCGATGAGGTTATTGGCGACCCTATTGACGTTGGCGAAGAACCGTACGGGGTGGCAATTACTCCCGACGGCACTAAGGCTTATGTCGCGAACAATGATGTCAGCACGGTGTCGGTAATTGATGTTGCCACCGGTGAGGTTAGCACTATTGAGGTTGGTAGTTATCCGACCGGGGTGGCAATTACTCCCGACGGCACTAAGGCTTATGTCGCGAACCAAGGAGACAGCACGGTGTCGGTAATTGATGTTGCCACCGGTGAGGTTAGCACTATTTCCGTTGGTAATGGTCCGTTCGGGGTGGCAATTACTTCCTGCGCGCCAGTACCCCCGGTGCCGCCAGCACCGCCGGCGGTGAGCGGAACTGTTTCCCCCGATGGTCGCACCGTAACCGTTAGTGGTAGTGGGTATGCACCTGCTAGCACCGTTACCGTATCGATCGCCTCTACCCCGCTAACACTAGGCACCGCCACGGTGGCCAGTAACGGAACTTTCTCGAAATCGTTTACCGTGCCCTGCACCGTTGAATCCGGATCCCACACCATTACCGCTACCGCGGGTAGTGAGAGCGCTAGCGCCGCAGTCACTCTGGGCGCGTGCGCCGTTGAGCCCGCTGCCGCGGTGCTCAGTTTCACGGGCTAAGACCCCTCCCCACCAACCAAGAGATGGCGCACCCCCTCTCGTTTGTCAATCAAGTCAGAATGGCTTAGTCGATCCGATCATGAAGTTAGGGTCCGCGCGCGAATTACTTGCGCGGGGTGTCGGGTCTGATCGTGCAGTTCCATTCTCCGTGCCAGTCGTGTGACACGAGGGAGACCGCGGCGAGTTCCTGATCGGTGATCTTGATGCCACGCGGGTAGTCGCCCTCATCGCGCGCAGGTTTACGCCGTGCAGGTCTGCGCCCTGACACTCGACCGACCACTCCGGCGCGGCATAACCCTGTGGGGAGCATCCCTGGGCAGCGCAGACCTGAAAGGCGCAGACCCGAGGCGCGCAATCCTGGAGGGCGTAAACCTGACCGACTCAATCTTTGGCAGCGCAGACCTGACCGGCGCAATAATGCCCGACCGCTCGATCCACGACTAATCCGTAACGTCGTAGGCCGAGAGTCTGGAACCGAGACGAACTCGTCAAGAACCGCGTGACAAAACTCGATTTAGAAATAGTACAAACTAACGGTTTCGCTAATAGTTATGTCCGTTTTGTCACACCCTGTCGAGGCACCTGAGCGCGGGATTATGGCGGCAAGAATGCGAGAAAAATGGGGTACGTTTGCGCGGCACGACCGAATAACGGATAGCAAAGTTTTTAGAATAGAGGTTTGATGGCGCGACCAACGGCTCTAGACGCAGACACGCTCCAAATAATTATCGCGTCGTTAAACGGCGGAAGCCTTCTAGGTGACGCCGCCGAACGGGCGAGTGTAACCAGACGGACTCTGATGCGGTGGCTCGAACGCGGAAGACACTATCGTGACGCGCTCTCAACCAACAGCACGACCGAATCAGATAAGCCTTTTTACGAGTTGCTCGTTAATGTCGAAAGGACGACCGCATCGGTCAGAATCAGAATGTCGGCGAGAATCCTCGCAGCAGCCGATGGCACTAAAGACAAACCCGGCGACTGGCGCGCCGCGGCGTGGTACTTAGAGAGAAGCGAGCCGGAAGCGTGGGGTCGCCGCAACGTGCCGGAAGAAAGCATCGCGCTCGAAAAGGCTGAAACCGTCGAAATGATCACGGCAGACGCTCTGGTTCTTATAGAACAGATGCGACAAAACCGGATTCAGAATCGGGATAAACCAACGGCTTTAGAATAGTTTCGCGCGTTATGCGACACCCTGTCGAGGCACTTGATCTGCGGGTTATGGTGGCAAGATGACCAAGCAAACCACAACACCGATCTGCTACGGTCAAGTTGTGGCTTGATCAGCCGCACACGATCCAACCCCCAAGGAGCCCCCACCATGTCGATCACCCTGAAACGAGGCCTCGCTCTCGTCGCCACGCTGGCCACGGTCGGCGCGGTGGCCGTCTTCCCGACGATCGTCGGTGCTGAGGACCATTCCTTGACGGTCACCCCGTCGACGATCACGGTCGGCGAGAGCGCCGACTTCATAGCCACGGGCTGCGTCGACGAGGTTACCCCCCAGGACGACCTCACGGTCGTCTTCTACATCGACGGCGAGTTCTACGGCTTCGAATTCACCGACGGATTCGGGACGGCGACGACGTCCCTCGACCCTGTCGGCGTAGAGGATGTGGGCGAGTACGTGATCACCGCCCGCTGCCGGGTATACGGAGGTGAGTTCCTGTTCGACTACGACCCCGCGACACTCACCGTGACGCCGCCTCCCTTGACGGTCACCCCGTCGACGATCGAGGTCGGCCAGAGCACCGACTTCATAGCCACGGGCTGCGCCAGCGAGGATATCGAGACGGAATCTCTTGTGGTCGAGTTCTACATCGACGGCGAGTTCTTCGAAGAGGTGTGGATCGAAGAAGGCGGGACGGCGACGATACCCTTCGGCCCTGCCGACCTAGGGGATGTGGGCGAGTACGAGATCGGCGCCACCTGCATCTACTTCATCTCCGAAGAAGGATGGTTTGAGGTGTTCGACTACGACCCCGCGACACTCACCGTGGTGGACGTTTCTCCGACGACGACGACGACCACCACCGCCCCGGCGGCGGCGAAGTCCACCCTTACCTTCACCGGCTGACCTGAGGGGCGCAATTATGCCCGGCGGCTCGCTCCACGACTAATCCGTAACGCCGCCGCAGTCTCGGGCCACGGTCGAAGTATGCCGAAAGGCTGAAACCGAGACGAACTCGTCAAGAACCGCG
>JBCKKA010000073.1:0-2824 GCA_038904515.1 Acidimicrobiia bacterium
CGACGAGATGGAGTCGCCGATCAAGAAGGCTGTCAAGAAATGAGCAGCGCCGTCGCAGGAAAACAAACTTCAACTTATACGCCGGCGCCGACACATCGCTACAACGTCGGCGACAAGGTTGCGGTCAAGCGCGCGTTTCCACCGGGCCATCGCCGCACGCCCACATATATACGCGGCAAACAGGGCGTGATTGAGCGCATCTGCGGCACCTATCCAAACCCCGAGGAACTCGCGTACGGTTTTGACGGCCTGCCGGCGAAAGTACTTTATCGCGTACGTTTTTTGCAGAACCATGTGTGGCCCGGCTATGCAGGGCCGGCAAATGACATTATTGAAATGGAAGTATTCGAGCACTGGCTGCAACCGCCCGCAAGCTAAAGGAATTGCCATGAGCAAACACACACACGACTATTACGCCCGCAGCCACCACGATCACGACCATGCGCATGATCATGACGATCACGCACCGGCCAATGAACACGATGACGGGCCGCCCGGCGAATATGAAATCATGAGTCGCGCCATGCAGGAGCTGCTGGAGCAAAAAGGCCTGATCACCGCCGAGCAAGTGGCCAAACGCATGGAGCAGTTTGACGAGGAATTTCCGTACCACGGCGCGCAGGTGGTCGCGCGCGCATGGGTTGATCCTGCGTTCAAGGCGCGTTTGCTGGCGGACGGGCGCGTGGCCTGCGCCGAAATGGGCATCATGCTCGAAGCCGAACGGCTGATCGCCGTGGAAAACACCCCGGCGGTACACAACGTCATCGTATGCACGCTGTGTTCATGTTATCCGCGCACGCTGCTCGGCATGCCGCCAACCTGGTACAAGAGCCGCAACTACCGCTCGCGCGTGGTGTTTGAGCCGCGCGCCGTATTGAAGGAATTCGGCACCGAGTTGCCCGACAGCGTCACCCTGCGCGTGCACGATTCCAATGCCGATATGCGCTATCTGGTGCTACCGATGCAGCCGGCCGGCACCGAAGGCTGGAGCGAAGAAAAACTCGCAGGCATTCTGTCGCGCGATACGCTGGTGGGCGTAACCGTGCCACGCGCGTCGTAGCGCACGGGAAAGCGGCCCATGCCGTAGATGGAAACGGCACCCTTTTCGCTAACCTTCATGGTGATGCCGGGGGCGAGTTTTGGCGGAGTGCACGCACTCATGTCAAATTGCGGGAAAAATGGACAGGCTACAAGAGCCGAAGGTCAAACCTTACTGCGTGGTTTAGCCGGCTGCGGTAAATCACATTTGAGGAATTGCCCGCGACCACGCTTGCCTTGCACTTTGCCATCGCCATAGATCACTTCGCCACGCGATAGCGTCATCCGTGGCCAGCCCTTGATTTTCATGCCTTCGTACGGCGTGTAATCCACGTTGTGATGCAGCATGGCATTGGTGATCGTGAGTTCGCGATCGGCATCCCAGATCACCAGATCGGCATCGCTACCTACTGCAATCGTGCCTTTACGCGGATATAGCCCGTAGATTTTGGCAGGATTGGTAGCCGTCAATGCAACAAAGGTATTGATATCAATGCGTCCCTTACCGACACCTTCCGAAAACAACAATGGCAGGCGCGTCTCAAGCCCGGGGATGCCATTGGGAATGTAGCGAAACGGTACCGCCTTGCCGCCCAGCTTTTTTCCATGCGCATCGTCGTAGCGGAACGGCGCATGATCGGATGAAAATACCTGGAACACACCGGAGACCAATCCATCCCATACCGATTGCTGATGCGCCTTGTCGCGCGGCGGCGGACTGCACACGCATTTCGCGCCTTCAAAACCCTCTGCATCGAGGTCTTCTTCGGTCAAAAACAGATACTGCGGGCAAGTCTCCGCATAAATTCTCAGGCCCCGTCCTTGCGCCCAACGTATCTGCTCAGCCGCCGCTCCGCCCGACACGTGCACAATCAGTACGGGCACATCCACCAGTTCGGACAGGGAAATCGCCCGGTGCGTGGCTTCGCGCTCCACCACCGCCGGACGCGAAGCGGCGTGGTACTTGGGCGCATCCAGTCCGGCTTGCTCTAGCGTATCGGTGAGCCAGGCGATGCAGTCTGAGTTCTCCGCATGGATCATCGCCATCGCACCCTCCCGCCGTGCCAGCGCCAGCAATTCCAGTATCTGCCGGTCGTTGAGTTTGAGGTCATCGTAGGTCATGTAGATCTTGAACGAGGTGTAGCCCGACTTGATCAGCTCCGGTAACTCCTCGCGCAGCACGGCATCGGTAGGATCCGTCACGATCAGGTGAAACGCATAGTCCACCAGCGACTGCCCATCAGCACGGCGGTGATAATCATCTACTGCCGCCATCAACCCCTGCCCTTTGCCCTGCGCCGCAAACGGGATGATCGTCGTGGTCCCGCCACAGGCAGCGGAAATCGAACCGCTTTCAAAGCCATCTGCCATCACCATGGGCTCCGGCATGGGCTGATCGAGGTGGCAATGTGCGTCTACACCGCCGGGCGTGACGATCCTGCCGCGTGCGTCGATCTCATGCTTTCCTCGCGGAAGATCAGCGCCCAGTGCCGTAATGCGACCCTCACATATGCCTATATCGCAGACTACGGTATCGGCGGCAGTCGCCACTGTGCCGGCGCGAATCACCAGATCAAACAACACCATATCACCTCGCCGGTTGCGATTTACTGCAATTCAAATACACCGCCCCAACCTTTGACACGTCGGGTATCCACACCGGCCATCACCAATGAACGCCAGACCGCTGTGGTGACAGTGTCGTAGACGGGAATCCCCGTTTCAGTCTCCCATTGCTGCACCAGATGCGCTGCCCGCAGATTGGTGCAGAACGTCGTAATCGCGT
>JBCKKA010000074.1:0-2685 GCA_038904515.1 Acidimicrobiia bacterium
TCAAGGCTGATGATCGGGGCGACGAGCACCCCGGCAAGTCCGGCGAGCATAAAGCCGATGGCCCAGGCGCCGGCTGAGACCAGCGCCGAGTTCGTGCCGACGAGCTCGCTCATGGACTCCGAGTCGACGACCGCCCGCATCGCCAGCCCGAAGCCCGTGTAGCGCAGCACGAGCGTCATCGTGACCGCGACCAGGGCCGCGGCCACGAAGATGATGATCTGGTCGAGGTTGAGCGGAACGCCGAGGACGTCGTGGACGCTCGGGTTGGCGCCGGCGAGGCCCGGGGCCTTGAAGATCTGCTCCTGGGTGAAGAGGAACTGCGCGAGCGGGGGGATGGCCACGAAGAGGCCGATCGTCGACACCAGCTTGACCGCGGGATCGGCGTGGGCCAAGTACCGGAAGAGCACCGCCCACAACAAGAGCCCGAGGGCCGGCGCGATCACCCCGATCGAGACCACTGCGGCGGCGGTGGTCGACCAGCCGAACTCGGTGTTGAAGTGATAGAAGCACATCGCGACGAAGTACGCGATGGCGCCGTGGCCGAAGTTGAAGATCCGTGACGCGGAGTAGGTCAGGACGAGGCCGACGGCCGAGATCGCGTAGATACCACCGAGCACGAGCCCAGCGACGACGAATGCCGACATGGCCGTCTACCGCGTCTCGACCTGAGCTGACATGCGCCTGCCGCTCTCCGTCCGCCTACGGACCCTTCCTAGTCCTTCGGCTTGATCAACTTGCCGCAGGTCGACTGGTAGCCAGGCGTGCCCTGGTCATCGTCGACGAGCTCGAAGCGCGAGCCGTCCGCCGAGATCCGGGTGAAGTTCGTGCATAGGTTGAGCGTGCCGAAGGTCTTCTTCTCGTTCACCGGTTGGAGCAGGAGCCCGTCGGCGTCGAAGTCCTTCACCTTGCGCAGGTTCTTGATGAACGCCTCCCGGGTCGGGCACTTGGCGCCCGCCTCCTTGAGGCCCCGGATGAACAGGTCGGCCGAGAGCCACCCCACCATCGAGAGCTGCTGGCGAGCCGGCTTCGCGTCGGGCTCGAACTTCGCCATGGCCGCGTCGAAGGCCTGGTGCGCCGGCAGCTCAAGCTCGAAGGGGGCGAAGTCGATCGAGAAGTAGGCGCCGGCCAGGGTCTTGCCGAAGGAGGCCACGAGCCGCTCGTCATAGCCCGTCGGCGAGTACACGACCTCGAAGTCGACCCCGGCCTGGAGGGCCGCCTGGTAGATGAGCGTGAAGTTCGGCTGCTGGATCGAGCCGGCGAGGGTGTCGACCTTCGCGTCCTTCATGGCCTGGGCGTCGGCGGTGTAGTCGACTGGCTGCGGCGGCAGGTCGGTCTTGAGGTACCCGACCTTGCCCTTCAGGGCGCGGAACGCCGCGGCCTGGTTGCGGGCCGCGTTCGCTGACTCGGCGACGTTGATCCCGATCGAGGCCAAGTTCTTGGCGCCGTGGTCGCGGAAGAACTGCGCGGTGGTCGAGACCACCTTGCCGTTCTGGCGACCGTCGGGGCTGGGCGAGGTGCTGCCCCCGTAGCCGAACATGTTGTCGTACTTGCCCCACACGAAGTTGATCGGCCAGCCCGTCACCGGCACGCCCTCCCGGTTCAAGAACCCAGCCGAGGGGCCCTTCGACGACGGGCTCGCCTCGATCACCCCGAACACGCCCTCGTCGTCGACAAGCTGGCGCGCCGCCGCGAGGTTCACGGTGTTGTCGCCCCCGTCGTCGCCCTCGACCGCGACGAGCTCGCGCCCGCCGACACCGCCCTTGGCGTTCTCGGCGGCGAGGCGGGCCCGTATGCCCGCGCCGAGCGGCAGGAACTGGGCGCCGAACGTGGCGCCGCTCTGCGGGTAAAGCAGCCCGACCTTGATCTCGTTCTTGGTCACGCCCGGGCTGTCGCACGCGCCACCCTTTGCGGTCGTTGATGCTCGCGCGCCCGCGACGGTCGCCCCTGCAAACATGACCACCGTGGCCGTCGCGATCGCGACGAGCACACGGAGACGCTTCCACGCGGTGCTGAACATATCGCTCCCCCTCTCGATCCCGGCCGAGCCGGAATCCTGACACTGGTGTCTAGGGACACTACCCGCTGCCAGCACGAACCGCCACTCGCGGCTCGGAACGGCGTCAGGAGTCGTTCGCAGGCAGCCGGCCCAGCCGGCGGCCGATGGCTGGGCCGTGGATGCGCTTGCTGAGGAGCCGGCGAGCCTCGGGCGCCGTGGCGAGCCACGCCACCGCGGCCCCGATCGCCTCCGGCGGCATGACCTCCAGGCCCGGATACGCGGCTTTCGCCGCTTCGAGCCCCTCGCCGTAGGCGACGAAACCGGGCTCGATGTTGTAGGCGGTGATTCCCCGCTCGCCGAGCTCCGCGTTGACCAGTCCGGCGATCCGATCGAAGCCCCCCTGGAGACGCCGTAGGCGAAGCCCCGGCCGATCGGGCCGGGCGGTTCCCACTCGGCGACCTTGGAGGTCATGTTGATGATGATGCCCTCGCCACGTCCGAGCATGTGGGGGAGCGCGGCTTGGACGAGGACGATCTGCGCCCTTCAGGTGTGCTCGGTCAGGAATGCGACGCCGCCGTGTAGGTCTGCGCTCTACCACTTGATCGGGCGAGTCTTGTAGCTGAGTTTCTTAGAAGTCGAGGACGCGGGAGTAACACCGACTGCACCGACTGCGAACAGCAGACTAAACG
>JBCKKA010000075.1:0-2585 GCA_038904515.1 Acidimicrobiia bacterium
CTACGCTGGATCGGAGCAATTTCCTACGGCCTTTATCTGTGGCACTGGCCTATTTATGTTTACTTGAGTTCCGATCGCACCGGATTAAGTGACCAGAAATTATTTATTCTGCGAGTGGTGGTGACGTTTATTGTCGCAACCCTGTCGTACTACCTCGTCGAACAACCCGTCCGCCACGGTGCTTGGCGAGGATGGCGCATTCGCTTAGCCACACCTTTAGCGGTATTTCTGGTTACTGGTGGCTTACTCTGGAGTACCGCGGGTGCGCCTCCCCCACTGGTCGAGATCGCCGCTTCTGACGTAAAAGCACCTCCCACTACATCATCTACCGATGCCGCGGATGCTCCCCTTCGGGTCATGTTGGTAGGCGATTCTTTGGCTAACAGTTTGGCCCCCGGATTAGCCGCGGTGGCCGCCAGCCAAGGTTTGGTGGTTTGGAACACTGCCGTTCCGGGTTGTGGCTTCGGTACCGAAACTGGTGAACGGAAAATGGGTGAGCAGTGGGTTGGTGCCGACCCTAGTTGCACTCCAACTTCACTCGTTCGCTGGAAAGAACAAGTCGACCAGTGGGATCCCGACATAGTTATTTTGTTTGGAGCTCAGCAAGGTTACGACCGGCGAATTGACGGAGTCGAGATCCCCTACGACACTCCGGAAGGAGAACAGCGATCCTTTAATGACTTAAAAGCTGCGGTCGATGTGTTTTCTAGCCGCGGCGCGCAAGTGGTGCTTCTAACCAGCCTATATAGCCGACTCGTATGGCCTATCGCTATCGATTTGAAACGTTCGGGATTCAATGACCGCTGGATTGATCAGTGGACAGCCACCGAGCGGGCGGTGGCTGCTACCGATCCGACTCAGGTACATGTAGTCGACATAAATTCTTTTCTTAACCCGAACGGAACTTACGCCGACACCATAAACGGAATGGCCAGTCGCACCGACGGCATTCATCTAACTGACCAAGTCGCCAAAATTACCGCGGAATGGCTGGTTCCTCAGTTGCTAGCGGTACCGCGGCGAACAACTACTCGGTAGCGATCGCCTCAAGCAGGTCGAGCCTTCCCGCGCGCCACGCGGGCGCGATTGCCGCTATTACGCCCGCCACCATCGAAAGCGCCACAAAAATAAGTAATTGAGTAATCGGAATGCTGATTACGTTTATTCGACTTTTTAAGGCACTGGTAAAAGCCCAACCCCACACCACGCCCACACTTATACCGATTACTCCACCAAGTAGTGCTACCAGTACCGATTCTCCTCTCACCATGCGTCGAATCTGCCGACGACTAGTGCCTACCGCTCGGAGTAACCCAATCTCGCGCGTGCGCTCATAAACCGAAAGCGCCAAAGTATTGATAATTCCGAGCACGGCGATGATCTCGGCCAAAAATAATAGGGCGACAGTTACGGTCAAGAATCTATCTATTGCCTTTTCTTGATCATTTTTGTATTCCTGGCGAGTCAAGACGCCGACATTAGGGAAATCGGTTCCGATGGCTTTACCTACCGCCGCTTTGGCTTGCGTAATCATTCCGTCGCGCGCCGAAAGATAAACCAGTGAATCTTGGCTTTTAACTCCAAACAGTTCGGCATATTTCGTTTCGCCCACGACAAACGAAACCGGAAGTCCGCCGGTGAAATCGGTCTGAGTGAAAATCCCCGAAATAACCACTGCGCGAGCTTGGGTAGGAGTTTCGGGACCGAGCAGGTAATAGGTTGAGCCCAACTTCAGCCCGTAACGTTGGGCGGCTGCGGTCGAGACCAAGGCTCCGTCGGGGTTGTCGGTCTTTATTTTTCCGGCGATCAAACCCAGATCGACCACTTGGTCAAGTTGACTGAGATCGGTTCCGGTAATCGTCTCTTCGTTGGCATCAGCACGCACATTTCCAAATTGCATCGGTGCTACCGCGTCGAGTTCAGGAAGACCCTTAATCCGGTCGGCCACTTGAGGAGAGAAGTTGGCGAATTGCTGAGCTTTTAAAATCAAGTCGGCTCGAATACCGCGGTCGATAGTGTCAGCCACCGAGACTTTGGCCGACGCGCCAAAAATCGTGACTAAACCAACTAACGCGAAACCGACCACGAGTGCCGATGCGGTCGCCGATGTACGCCGAGGATTTCGCATAGCGTTGGCCCGAGCTAATGAGCCCGAAACGCCCAAGACTCTAAGCGGCGCACCCAGCACGGCCACTAGCGGTCGCGCTAAAGCGGCCAGAAGAATTACTGCACCAAAAAATAGGAGGAGCGCGCCTACTGCTACCAGCCAGATTTCGTCAGTTACGCTAAGCGCATTTTGCGTACGGTTTATTCCGATTAACAAAGTCGGGATACTGGCGATAACGAAAACTAGACCCACAATTCCCCGCCGCCGCAACGACCGCCGACCGGTCGTTGCGTCGGACGAAATCAGATCATTGATTGCCGCCATCGGCGCTATGCGAGCGGCCCGGATCGCCGGTGTAACCGAGGCCGCGACCGTAACTAAAATTCCGACCGCCGCGGCCACGATAATCGTGCGCTCGCCTACTACCAAGGAACCGTCAGGAACCTCAAAACCAGCACTTCCTAATACATTCAGCAGG
>JBCKKA010000076.1:0-2532 GCA_038904515.1 Acidimicrobiia bacterium
GGCGGTAGCCACTGGTCAAGCCCAAGTCGCGGTGGTGTGGCGAGCTCGCAAGCGCTCAGCTAAGACCAGTCGGCCATGGGCACAAATGACGGAACGAATTTCGGATCAAGGGCAATGGAGTCGACCGTTTGGTCTCTTACGCCCGGTTGACGAAGTCGCCATGCTTACTCGGCGTTATATGCACGAATACGGTGCCACGCGCGACCATCTAGCCAACGTGGCTATTGCGTTTCGTAAACATGCCAACCAAAATCCCAACGCGACCATGTACGACAAGCCGCTTACTCGTGAGGAATATATGGACGCGCGCTGGATTTCTGAGCCGCTGTGTCTTTTTGATAACTGTCTTGAAACCGACGGTGCGCTGGCTCTGGTTTTAGTTTCGGCCGAGCGGGCGCGTGATCTTCCTAAGCCCGCAGTTTTTGTTCATGCCGGCGCCCAAGGCTTACCGGCTCAACATCAAACTATGACCAACTACTTCAATGACGACCCCTTAAGCGGCCCGGCGTGGACTGCCGCTCGTCAACTTTGGCGAGACGCCGACTTTGGTCCCCACGATCTCGATGTCGCACAAATTTACGACGCTTTCAGCCCGCTAATTCCGCTGTCGCTCGAAGGTTACGGGGTGTGTGCACGAGGAGAAGGAGCCGAGTTCACCAACGACGGCGCGCTCGAATGGCCCCACGGTCGACTCCCTACTAATACTTCGGGTGGTTCTATGTCGGAGGCTTACGTCCACGGATTCAATCTGATTACCGAGGGGGTACGCCAATTACGCGGCACCTCAACTGCGCAAGTAGAAAATGCCGAAACTTGTCTAGTTACCAGCGGAGAAGGAGTGCCAACTAGTGCACTTCTTTTACGACGATGAGCTCAAAGGGTCGAGAAGAAATTAGTTTTCTGCTACCCGATTTAGAAAATGAAGATGGAGCCGGATTTTGGGAAGGTACTGGGCGCGAACAACTATTGGTGCAAACCTGTGCCGACTGCGACGCGCCCCGTTTCCCCCCTCGACCGATGTGCCCCCAGTGTCGTTCGCTTAAGTTTTCTTGGATACCGAGTTCAGGTCGAGGGACAATCTGGTCGTTCGTAGTGGTGCACGCACCGGTATTGCCTGCTTACCAAGATCTCGTCCCCTATCCGGTCATCGTCGTAGAATTAGCCGAGAACTCCAAAATAAGAATGGTCGGCAATCTGGTTACTGGTCCTGACGGAGCTATCAATGAAATTGACCCCGCCACTATCGTCATCGGTGAATCGGTTCGGGTGGTATTTAAAAAAGTCGACGATGTAATGCTTCCGGTCTGGATGCGAATCGCCGACTCGCAATAAACACTGCCCCCTCGAACTGGATCTAACCTGACTCGGGATAAATCACGAGACCCGACCTGGGGGGGCCAGATCGGGTCTCGGCTTGCTGACCGACTAATAACCGTGGCTATCAGGCGGAATCTCGCGGGCTAGGCCCGTACTCGTTCTTAAGCGGCTTGGCGGTTTACCTTGGTGCTGGAGGTTCGGTTCATGGGAGTTCGTACCGGATCGGAGCGCAAACCGTCTAAAGCCCGTTCCCAACGCAACCGTTGCGCTATCCAGGCCAAAGCACGCTCTTGATCAAGGGGGGTTTGGGGTTTGATTGAAGTTTCCATACCCATGTAGTATTCACTCTTGAAGTAGTTGCTGTCAAGTTTTGTGACCAAAGTCACATTCCTGTATCTTTCTCCCAGACCATGATGAGGCTATGAACGACTCCGATCCCAATCATTCCCTGCCCACCGAAGAATCCACTCCCGCGGGCCCCGAGTGGCGGATCGATGAACTGGCTCGGCGAGCGCAAACTTCGGTCGATACCATCCGCTACTACCAACGAGAGCGGTTGCTTTCGCCCGGCGAGCGGCGGGGACGAGTCAATCTCTACGGAACGGATCACCTAGAACGGCTCCAACAGATTCAGGGTCTCCAAGAACGACGATTTTCGTTGGCGGCAATTAGGGCACTGCTTAACGAAAGCCGAGCGGGTCTAATTGAGGGCATTTTCGCCGACGACGCGGGGCGCACCTACTCGCTCGAGGAATTGATTGAAGAAGCGAATATCCCCTTGGCGCTCGCGGCGAGTTTGCGAACCGTCGGATTTCTTCGTGACCCAGCCGAGTTTGGCAAAGATTCCTACGACGGTGACGATCTCGAAGTCCTGCGTACGCTCGCGGCGCTACGCCAGATCGGTCTCCCCTCAGCCGCCATAGTCGAGATTGGTCGTCTATACGCCGAGGGGATCGAGACTACCCAGCAAAGCATTGTCGACCTTTTCTCTACCGGTGGTGAACTGGAGTGGGATAAAGACGACTTCTCCACTTTTCAAAATCTAGCCGCAGAAAAATCGCCCGAGATACTCCCCCTCGCCCGGCGCTTGGTCGATTACACCCACCACCGAACAATTCAACGACTCGCTCTCAACGCGCTAACTGACAGCGCGCTAACTGACGACGAGGAGTATTAACTATTGACTAGTGCTCACAAGTATTCTTCTAACTAAAA
>JBCKKA010000077.1:0-2518 GCA_038904515.1 Acidimicrobiia bacterium
CACCGCGCCGAAGGCTTCAATCTTGGGGTTGTCTAGTTGTCCGCTCGCATAGCGCGAGTACTGACCTTCCAGTACTACCGCAAGTTTAAAGCCGGCCAAGATCTCGTAGAAGTCGATATCGACAGTCGACCGACCACTCACTTCGGAGTAATGGGCTAATAACTCCGAACGCGTGGGCATACCTTCCATCGGAACATAACTTCCCGAGCCCGCGGTCTCGCCGTCGCGTGGCCAGCCTTGCAAAATCCAACCGAGGTCAAGGAGCGGATCGCCGATCGTCGTCATTTCCCAATCGACTATCGCCTCTAGTCGCGCCGGTCCACCGTTAGCAAACATCACATTGGCGAATTGGTAATCACCATGAATGATTCCGGGTTCATAACTTGAAGGAATATTTTTTCTAATCCAGTCGGCGATTACTTGCACATCGCTGAGCTCACGAGTCTTTAGTTTTTCGTAGTGCGATGTCCAACGGTCGGCTTGTCGTTCGAGAAATCCGTCGGGCTTACCGAATCCTTCCAAACCACGCGCTCGCCAATCAACACGCGCTAATCGAGCGATCCCGTCAACCAGCTGAATGCCTAAGCCGTGACGCGCGCTTAAGTCATCAGCGAACGGGTCGGGCCATTGGGCACCCATTCCCATGGGTGACCAGCCGTCGATATGCCCCATTAAGTAAAAACAAGCTCCAATCACGCGGGGGTCGTCGCCCACCGCTATAGCTTCAGGATGAGGAACATCGGTCCCGTTGAGTGCCTCCAGCACGCGGTATTCACGCAACATAGTTTCGTTACGACCATCAGGAACGACGCGCGGCGGACGGCGCAAGGCGGCGCGAAACTCACCCCGCTGGATACTGAATATTTCGTTTGACGAACCGCCGCTAATGAATATCGCTTCTACCGGTTCGCCTCGGCCCGGAAGATTTTTTTCGTCCATCCACTTACCTAACGCATCAGCATCAACTAATCCGACGGTGCGCGCGGCATCGTCGACATCGGCCCACGCCGGTTTAGGCTCTTCATTGATTGTCATTGTTGACCCACCTCGTGCTCAAGTAAGGCGGCAAACTTTTTTCGGGCCGCGGCTTGTCGATCGGGTAAATGTTCGCTGGGGAAAAGTCCTTCAGCCGGTTTATAGCCTTTAAGTACTTGCCGAGCCACCGTTAATTTATGAACTTCCGTCGGTCCATCGGCAATACCCATAACCGGCATCATTGCCCACATGCCTATTAGTGGCATCTCGTTAGAAGTTCCTAACGAACCGTGAATATGCAACGATCGATAAACAATGTCGTGCAGTACTTGAGGTGTGAGCACCTTGACCGCGGCAATCTCGGTACGCGCCTGCGCACCGCCAACTTGGTCAATCGTCCACGCCGCTTCTAGGACCATAAGTCGAAAAGCCTTCAGTTGGATCCACGAATCAGCAATTTTTTCTTGCACCATCTGCTTTTTAGCCAGCACCTCGCCTTGGGTAACCCGAGACAAAGCGCGTTCACACATCATGTCGAGCGCCCGTTGACACATAGCAATAGTGCGCATGGCGTGGTGAATACGACCACCCCCCAGTCGAGTCTGGGCAATCGCGAACGCCTGACCTTCGCCGCCCAGCAAGTTTTCGTTAGGGATTCGCACTCCGTTAAAGCGCACATAAGCGTGACTACCTTCACCGTCACGATCTCCGCCTAAACCAACATTACGGATGATCTCTATCCCCGGCGTGTCGGTAGGAACCAAAAGCATCGACGCACCCTTGTAAACCGGCACATCGAAATCGGTAATCGCCATCACTATTGCGAACGCGGCATAGCGTAAGTTCGATGCGTACCACTTCTCACCTTCGATCACCCATTCATCGCCATCTTTAGTCGCGCGACATTTAAACTCTTGCGGATCAGATCCCGCTTGTGGCTCAGTCATCGAATAACACGACGAGATATCGCCGTCGAGTAGCGGCTGCAAGTACTTCTTTTTTTGCTCGTCGGTGCCGTAATGAGCGAGGATCTCGGCGTTACCCGAGTCGGGCGCTTGGCAGCCAAATACGCTGGGCGCCCAACTTGAGCGTCCCAATATTTCGTTGATCAAAGCCAATTTAAGTTGCCCGTAGCCCAGCCCACCAAGATCGGGACCGAGATGACACGCCCACAAACCTTGCTCTTGAACTTTGCGCTGCAAGGGCTTGATTACTTTCGCGTGTACGGGGTGAGTCTTGTCGTAAACAAAATGGTGGTTGAAGGCTAAATCGATTGGTTCGATCTCGTCCTTAACAAAAGCACGAATCCAATCAAGTTTCTCCTGAAACTCTGCGTCAGTAGAAAAATCCCAAGCCATAATCTTCTCCTTCTCGTTTTTAAACGACTAGCTCTGCGTGCTGGCGAAAAGATTTTTCACCAGTGGGTAAATCAACTTCTTGAGAAGAAAGCCGCACAGTTTGACCAATCAACTCAGTTTTTTCAGCCGTCAGACAGGCTTCGCTATCAGTCAGTAATGCGTACGCTCTTTGGCCATCAACATCA
>JBCKKA010000078.1:0-2502 GCA_038904515.1 Acidimicrobiia bacterium
AATTCAGCCGGTCCACCCCGCCGTTCACCGGTCGGAGCCAACTTGGGTCCCGCGGCAATTAGCGCGGCCACCGTCCAACGTTCTTTGTCATTAGTGATTTTCTCCGCTAACGAATAGGACTGGTAGCGAGCAACGGTGTCGCCCTGGACAAAGAATGTTTCACCAGTGAACGGGCACACCGTGGTGCCAAGGTACGCGATCAGCGGAGAGATGTTTTCCGGTGCCCACGCGTCGAACACCGAAGGATCTTCGGGGGCTTTAATCATCTCGTCAAGCCCTGGCGTTTGCTCAGTAAGACGGGTACGCGCCATCGGAGTAATCGCGTTCGACCGAACTCCGTAACGAACAAGTTCGAGTGCGCAGATGTTCGAAAATGCCGCAATACCCGCTTTAGCCGCGCCGTAGTTAGTCTGGCCAACATTGCCGAGCAAGCCCGAAGTTGAAGAAGTATTGATGATTGAAGCATTCACTTCTTTACCGGCTTTAGTTTGTTCGCGCCAATAAGAAGCGGCATGGCGAGTCGGGCAAAAGTGTCCCTTCAAGTGCACTGCTATCACCGAATCCCAATCAGCTTCGTTCATGTTGACCAACATTCCGTCACGCAAGATGCCCGCGTTGTTGACCAACACGTGCAGGTCGCCAAAAGTTTCGACCGCTTGGTCGATCAAACGCTTGGCCCCGTCAAAATCGGCCACGCTGTCGGTATTGGCTACGGCTTCACCACCCATAGCGAGGATTTCGTCGACGACTTCTTGGGCCGGAGCGCGGTCGCCCCCTTCACCGTGGATGTCGCCCCCAAGATCGTTAACCACAACCTTGGCGCCCTCGGCGGCAAAGAACAGTGCGTGCTCTCGACCGATACCCCGTCCGGCACCGGTAATAATCGTTACGCGACCATCGAGCGAACCCATGAAAACCTCCGCAGTGATAAATGAACTGAAGTTAAAGAGATTAGCTCGACTTAGAGAAAAAGAGTGACCTTGGCGCCTCGACGAACCTTGACTCCGGCCGCGGGATCTTGCGCCCGTACCCGTCGACCCGCACCGAAATTCTCCACTCCCGCGGTTAATCCGAGCCGTTCGAGCGCAGTGCTGGCCGCTTCTACGGTCTGGCCCACCAGATTGGGCACAGTAATTATTTCGGGACCCTTGCTCACCACTACGACTACCGAAGAATCACGCGGCGCGAGCGCGCCCGCGGCCGGTTCGGTGCGCACGACCACTCCGGTAGCAACGGTGTCATCGAAATCATCTCGACGGGTGGCAATAAATTTCTTAGCGGCCAGCGTGGCCGCGGCTTCCTCGTAAGTTCCACCAGTAATAGCCGGAACCGCTACCGGAGCGGGACCATCGGAAACAATTAATCGAATAGTCGACTCGCGGGGTGCGCGCTTAAGCGATTTAGGTACCGTATTCATCACCACATCACGCGCGATCGTTTCATCAGTTTTTCTTTCGACCGCAACCACGAAGCCCGCGGCCTCAAGTTTGCTTTGGGCATCGACGAGCGGTTGACCGGCCACCTTAGGAACCGCAACTTTGGGTGGACCACGCGAGATGGTCACGGCAATCTCGTCCCCGTCGCCAAGAAATTCGCCCGGCGCCGGACGCTGGGAGATAATCAAGCCCGCCGGATCATCAACGGTTACGCGCTTAGTCACCGTCATCAGCAAACCGGCATCGGTGGCGCGGGCCGCGGCGGGGGCTCGCTCAAGCCCAACCAAACTGGGCGCCGACACTCGCGCCCCGCCCAGACCTAGGGCACTCAAGCCATTGCCACTCAATCCATCCGGGCCCAGGATGAGGCCAAATGCTCCACCTACTATGGCCACGAGTGCGAACCCGACCACCCAGGGCACCAAACTGCGACGCATGCGAGCCGGATGCACGGATTGTTCAGTACCAGTATCAGTATCAGTATCAGGCGTATCCGGTTTCGGAGTAACCGCAGCCATTGCGATTTGCGTGGCGTCGGGGTCAACAGAACCGCGGGGTGAATCCGTCGCCGCCGAGCCGGCCAAGCGAGTGCGATCGCCGACTGCCAATACCGAGCCGATACCCGGCAGCACCAGCGCGGCAGGCGCGGGGAGAGAACGCGCCGCAGTAGTGAGGTCGGCGCCCATCGCCGCGGCATCGGGATAACGGTCATCGGGATCGGCCTTACCCGCACGCGCCACCACCGGCGCTAACGGACCGAGTGCGCGCAACTCGGGAATACTTTGGTGGGCGCGCACCGCCAGAGTGCTCACCGCGGTTTCACCCACCATCGGAACCGTGCCGGTGGCTGCTTCGGCCAACACCATGGCCAACGAATAAAGATCGGCGCGACCGTCAAGCGGCCGACCACTGGCTTGTTCGGGTGCGGAATAGCGCGCGGTACCCACTACCGTACCCACCGGTTCGGTCCACGACGCTTCCGCCAACGCGCGCGCTAAACCAAAATCGGCAACCCGCACAATTCCGTGTTCATCAAAAAGTAAGTTGGCCGGCTTTATGTCGCGAT
>JBCKKA010000079.1:0-2436 GCA_038904515.1 Acidimicrobiia bacterium
ACTTTTGCACCACGCCACTCCTGACCAAAAAGAACGCTACTTACGCCCGTTACTCGAAGGACGGGTGCGCTCATGTTTCGCCATGACCGAACCCGAGGTGTCGGGTTCGGATCCCACCGGGATCCAAACTTTCGCAGTCGAACAATCCGATGGCGACTGGTTGATCAACGGACACAAGTGGTACATCTCAGGTGCACGCGGTGCGGGGTTCGCGATCTTGATTGCTAAAACCGATCCCGACGCCGACCCGCCACAAGCATCGAACACCGCTTTCTTGGTTGACCTTCCCGCCGAAGGGTGGGAAGTTGTGCGCGACATCGACACCATGGCCGGCGCGCATAACCACTGCGAAATTCGTATTACCGATCTGCGAGTACCCGCAGAAAATGTTCTCGGTGGACGCGGGAACGGCCATCTACTTGGTCAGGCGCGACTCGGTCCCGCCCGTCTCGCTCACTGCATGCGGTGGATTGCCCAAATCGAAACTGCCCTTGAGTTGCTGGTAGCACGAGCCGAAACTCGCCAACTCCACGGCGCGCCGCTCGCCGATAAGCAAGCCATCCAGTGGATGATGGCGGATTCCGCCATGGAGCTCTACTCGGCCAAGTTGATGGTATTACACGCGGCCTACAAAATCGAAAACGATCTGCCGTTCCGCCAAGAGGTAAGTTTTGCTAAACACCATGTCGCTAACACACTCTGGCGAGTCGTGGACCGAGCAATACAAGTCCACGGCGCGTTGGGCTATTCCACCGATACTCCACTAGAAAAAATGCTGCGCCATGCACGCGCGGCACGGCTGGTTGACGGTGCCGATGAAGTGCACCAGTCGTTAATCGCTCGCAACCTTCGGTCGAGTTGGAAAAAAACTGGTTCACTTGGTAGCGCTACGGGCGACCTTAATTTTTAATTGGAATCTCGTAATAACTCCTACGGGCACCCTTAACTCAAAATGAGCCAATACGCCACTTTTGCGCGTGATGTTTGTATACTTTCGTGGTGATCGAAATCAGCGATTACCTAACCGCTCCCCACTGGTCGAGCGACATTTTGCTTGATACTCCGCACTATCGCGTTGAGGCGCTTAGCGAGACGGGCTACGCCGTGCTCAACGATCTTGAACCATCTATTCCTGAAGAAGAATTCATGGACTTGGAATACATGGACTGGAAAAGCGGTGGTGATACCAACTTCGCACCCATCGCCACCGCCGACGGGAACTTGGATTGTCGAGGCTTTTGGAAACCCGGCGTCGAACGCCCTGATAAAGCAGGCAAATGGACCAGTAACGCCGAGGGTTGCCCAAGTTTGGTAGCCCACGTGAAATCGGTCGGAGCCGATTTCGGACGGGTAAGAGTTATTCGTCTGGCTCCCCAGTCGTACGAAGAAGCGCTCCGCCAAATCCATCGCGACGACAACAATCGATTTAATCCTGACGGTGATGGATGGGTGGTGCGGCAGTGGATAGAGCTCACCGACAACCCCGGCGCGTTCATGATTCTTATGGAACAAGGGACCGACGGTCTGCCCGATCCGAGTACCGAAGTACACATTCCGTTTCACCGCAACGCACGCGTGATGGTAGACACGCAGCGTCTTTGGCACGTGGTGTGTAATCCCAGTTCGACGATGCGCTACGCGTTAATTACGAGTTTAGAAAGTAGCCCACCGCTCGCGCGGTGGATTGCCGCCAATCAGCCCTGATCTTCTAATTTCCAGTTTTAATTTCCAGTTCTAATTTCCGGTTCTAATTTCCAGTTTTAATTTCCGGGAACAACTGGAGCGGTAGTGCTCGGAGATTGGCCGGGTTCGCCGTGTTCTCCCATTTCGCCTTGCGAGCCGCGTTCTCTCATTCCACCTTGATGACCGCGTTCTCTCATTCCGCCTTGGCCGGGTCCACCGCGTTCTCTCATTCCACCTTGATGACCGCGTTCTCTCATTCCGCCGTGCTGGAGTGCGGGGTGGTCGCCCAAATCAGAACTGTCGTCGGCAGTAACTCGACCGAGAGCAAAAGAACTTGCCCCTACTGCGAGCAATATAACCACTCCGGCGGCCGCGACCATACGGCGAATAAGCGTTATGGAGTTATCGGTCTTATCGGTTTCGGGGGTTAGCTCTGAATCGGTATTTGCTTGCGGGCTTACTTCGTCACTCATTGTTCTCCTCAGTAAATGGATATCCAATATTTGGTATTAAATGCAGTTGGTATTAACTGTTAGATATCAGTGTGCCTCGACCAACCTGAGATAAACCTGAGAGAAACCTGAAAGAAGCCTGATGATTTCTGGCTAGTTATTTCTGGCTAGTTATTTCTGGCTAGTTATTTCTGGCTAAAGTCTTTTATGATTTCGGCCCAACGGTCAGGATCACTCTGGTACGGCGCGTAGAACGAAAGCCGATCGACGATGTCGCCGTAACGCGCCAGCATTTTTTCGG
>JBCKKA010000080.1:0-2323 GCA_038904515.1 Acidimicrobiia bacterium
GATCTCGGCCCGGCGTTCGTTCCACTCGTCGTCGCCCCCACGGTGGCTCGGCTAGCTCCGCGCCCGGCAGGCCGGCCGCGAGCGCTTCGGAGGTGGCGCGGGTGTGCGACATGTCGGACGCGCCGCTGCGGAACACCAGGATCGGGGCGCCGAGACGGGCGATGTCACCCGCGTCGAGCCCGGGCACGAGCGAATCGTCGCAGGGGCAGTAGGCCAGCATCCACCGGTCCATCACTTCGAGGAACTCCTGGCGGTCCATAGCGAGGATGCGTGCGCGGTTGCGCGGGTTGCGCGCTTGCACCTCCTGCCACTGGTCGAGTTCGGCGACGGCTTCCATTCCGCCGTGCCACGCAGCATCGGCCGACGGCATGCCGTAGTGGTCGGCCAGCTGGAGCAAGCCCGGAATGCCACCGCTGATCCACCACATCGCGAGTCCGGCGGTGATGTCGGGGTGACGCGCCGCAGTGAGGAGTGAGACCCGCGCGCCACCCGAGCCGCCGGCGATCACCGTGGGGCCGAGATCGAGATGGCGCAGGAGCGCACCCAGCGCGTCCGCTTGGACCTCGGACTCGGACCGGCCGCGGAACAGCACCGACGACGCCCCGCAGTTCGGACGGTCCCAGGTCACGACCCGCCGACCTCCGTCGGCCAGTGCTCGGGCCATCTCCGGAAGTCCGCCGACCTCCTTCGTGAACCGACCGCCCGGCGTGAGCACCCAGGGCTGACCCTCGCCCACCAACTCGTAGGCGATCTCGATCCCGTCCAACTCTGCGACCGGCATGCGTGTTCTCCCTCGTGCGGCACCTCTTTCTACCAGCTATTTCTCCGGCAGTCTATACCCCGCGCGTGAGAACACGGGGAGCTCAGCCAGCGGCGGCGGCGAGTTGCTCGTCGGCGAAGGCGGGGGCCATCTCATCAATCTCGTGGCCGGTCAGCTGATGTCCGCGGGCAACCTCTCGCCATCCGCGAACGGCGTGCACGGTCTCGTCGAGGACCGACTGTGCGCCTGATGCATCGAGCCGGAAGTCCCCGGCGACGCGACGGACGTTCGCGATGCGAGGCGCCTTGACGGGAGCCTTCGGTCGTGATCTCCTGGCGCCAGTCGGGGAACACCGCCGCGGTGCCGCGTTGGATCGCGCGCCGGTCCGTCGTGCTCGGGGTGTTCGGGTCGCCGAAGACTGCGTCAGGCGCGAAGAGGTCGCGCCACCGACCGTCGGCTTCGGACGCGAGCGCGGACTCGGCGCGCTTCGCCCACGCGTCCCCGTCCATCACTCGACCTCGACCGTGCGGCCGCCGCGCCACGCCCGCAACACGAGCGCCTCTCCCTTGAGCGCGCCGTGGTCCCAGTCGCCGAAACCCATCGTTGTGCCGGCCTTCCCCGTGGCGGCCGGAAGCCGCTTGACCCGTTCGAGCCCGACGCGCACCGAGCGAGCGTTGCGTTCGTCGGCGAGCACGATCCCCTCACCGAGCAGTCGCCCGATGTCGTACGCCGCAACACCGATCGGGCTGGCCGCGTGCATTCGTGAGATCTCCCGCAGCGCGGCGCGGACCGGGTTGCCGTCGCTGATGGTGTCGACGTACACCCAGCCCTCGAAGCCGCGGCGCCAGTCCGGGCGCGCGTACCCGAACATCAGCGCGGAGTTGGTAACGACGGGGCCGGTCCATCCGACCGCTTCGACTCCCAGCGCTACCGCGCGAGCCGCGACGCCCAGACCGAGGTAGAGGAGCGCGTCGGGCTCGACCGCGAGCGCAGCCTCGACGTCGGCCTGCAGGTCTTCGGCGAGCGGCGACACCGAGCTGCGGAACGCCAGCTCGGGATCCCCGCTCCGGGCCACGGCGCGGCCGAGCCACTGGTCGTAGCTGGTGCCGACCGGAGTGTCGTCGTAGAGGACCGCGATCCGATGGTGACCGTGCGCGCGGAGATGCTCGGCGAGCAGGACGGGCTCTTCTTCGAGCGATCCGACCTGGTAGTGAAACATGAAGGTGCCGCGCGTAAAGGCGCCACCCGTGTAGTTGATGCACGGAATGCCCGCACGGTCGGCGAGGCCGCGCACGATCAGGCCGTTGTCACTGATGGCCGGTCCGACGATGGCGACGACACCGTGGTCAACGAGATCGTCGAAGGACGCGATCACCGACTCGGCCGATCCGGCCGGCAGCCCGTCGGCCTGGCGGGCGACGAAGGCGATCTCCTCCCCGAGCCGTTCCACCGCGCGCTGCTCCTCCAGACCGAGGCGGAGACCGTCTTCGAAGTACCGGCCACCGTCACCCTGCGGGAAGTCGTACAGCACGCCGACCTGAACCGTCACGAGTCAACCTTCAT
>JBCKKA010000081.1:0-2200 GCA_038904515.1 Acidimicrobiia bacterium
AACGCGATCGAGTGCTACGGCCTCGATCCGGTCGGCCTCGCGGAGACCGCGGCGCGGGTCGGCCCGACCCCCGAGCAACTCCACCAGGACCTCGGCCTGCGTACGCCGTCGGACGCGATCCGGTCGGCCCGCTGGTGGTTCGACGGGTACGAGATCGAGTGGAAGGGCTAAACGTGTCGGAGCATCACATCGTCATCTCGGCCGACACCCACTGCGGTGCCGCCATCCACGACTACAAGCCCTACCTCGAGACCCGCTACCACGAGGCGTTCGACGAGTGGGTGGTCCACGTCGAACGCGAGCAGGCTGCCATCGACACGATGTTCGCCGGTGCCGGTCGCTCGGTTCGAAGCGTCGGCATCGACGGCGACCCCGACGTCGACGGCGACCGCAACTACTCGGTGGCCCGTCGACACCGAGAGCAGGAGGCCGACGGGGTCGTAGCGGGGGTGCTGTTCCCGAACACCCAGCCCCCCTTTGCTCCCGCGGCGGCCAGCCAGTTCGAGGCGCCGCCCTACGGCGACGACGTCGAACATCGTTGGGCCGGGCTTCGGGCGCACAACCGGTGGCTGCTCGACCTCGTGAGCGAGGCTCCCGAACGCTCCGCCGGCATCGCCCAGATCTTCCTCGGCGACGTCGAGGGCTCGGTGGCGGAGATCGAGTGGGCCGCCGCGAATGGCTTCCGGGGCGGCATTCTCGTTCCGGGCGCGCCGCCGGGATCACCCTTCGATCCCCTGTACTCGGCCGCGTACGAGCCGATCTGGGCTGCGTGCGCCGCTAACGGCATGGTGCTGAACCACCATGCGGGCGGTGCGGCGCCGGACTTCGGAAACCATTATCCGGCTTCGCTGGCGATCTTCATGCTCGAGGTCTCGTGGTGGTCGCACCGAGCGTTGTGGCACCTGATGTTCTCGGGGGTGTTCGAGCGCTATCCCACGCTCCGATGGGTGAACACCGAGACGGGCACGGCCTGGGTCCCCGACACCCTCGCGACACTCGACGCGTTCTACGAGCGGATGAAGTACTCCGAGCACGGATCGGAAGCGATCTTCGGCGGAATGGCCGTAGCGGGAATGTCACTGAAGCCGAGCGAATACTGGCAGCGGCAGTGCTACGTCGGCGCGAGCTTCCTACGTCCGCGCGAGGTCGACATCGCGCGCGGGCTCGGGCTCGACAAGATCCTGTGGGGCTCCGACTACCCCCACATCGAGGGTTCGCACCCCTACACGTTGGAGCACCTGAAGCTCACGTTCGGCGGCGTTCCGATCGAGGAGACGACCATGCTCCTCACAACCAACGCGGTCGAGCTGTACGGATTCGATCTCGACGCGCTTGCTCCGCTCGCCGACCAGTACTGCCCAACGAAGTCGGAGGTCTTCGCGGGGATCGACTACGGCGACATTCCCGACCGGGCGAAGGGCTGTCCGGGAATGAGCCCCGAGAACCAGAAGAAAGCCGCGTGAACGACGACCCGATCGCAGATATCGAGATAGCGGGAGCGATCGCCGTCGTCACCGGCGGCGCCAGCGGCATCGGCAAGGGTGTGGTGAAGGCCCTCGCCCGGCACGGTGCCACGGTCGTGATCGCCGACGTCGAACAGGCCGTACTGGATGCCACCGTCGACGAGCTCGGCGCCGAGGGCGCGGTCTCGGGATGGCAGACCGATGTCACGAACGAGGGTTCGGTGCGCGCGCTCGCAGATCATGTCTTCTCGACCTTCGGGCGCTGCAACCTCCTCTTCAACAACGCGGGCGTCACCTCGGGCGGAGGCGGCAAGCCGTGGGAGATGGAGCCCAACGACTGGCGCTGGTGCTTCGGCGTCAACGTCTTCGGCATGGGCATCGGTGTCAGCGAGTTCGTACCGCGGATGATCGAGTCGGGAGAGCCCGGGCAGATCATCAACACCTCGTCGGGAGACGGGGGTTTCGCGCCGGTGCCCTCCGCATCGGTCTATGCGGCATCGAAGGCTGCGGTGAGCTGCTTCACCGAGGCGCTCCATCACAACCTCGTGCAGGACGGGACGTTGCTCCGAACGTCGGTCTTGTACCCGTCGGGTGGGTTGATGGACACCGGGCTCTTCTCGGCGCAGCGCAACCGTCCCGACGAGCTCCAGCGCGTCGGCGCGACGGCCGGGCGCAAGGGGATGACCTTCAACGAGATGAAGGACATCCTCGAGCAGGCCGGCCAAGACGTGAAGATC
>JBCKKA010000082.1:0-2167 GCA_038904515.1 Acidimicrobiia bacterium
AGGGATGGTCTTTCGATCGCACTGCGCCCTCGTTCGCCAGAAATGACCTGAGCGGCTCAGCGGTTGCGGTAGATGTCGGCGCGGTGCTCAATGCGGACGACTCGGACGACGCGCTCATGGTGTTGGATGCGGTACATGATGCGGTAAGCACCGCGTCGGGCTGAGTGGTAGCCGACCGAGGCGCTCGCGCCGGACGGCTATAGTCGCTCCATGTACGGCATCGCGCTGAGCGTTACGGCGTGTCTCCGTGCCGGAACCCGTGTCGATGTGGCGTGGATCGTCGACCGGCGGCTCGGGGAGGCCCTCGACCCGACCGAGGCGATCGCGATCACACCCGGCGGGGGACGCCTCGGGTCCCTCCTGTCGGGGGCGCTCGACGGTCAGCTCCTCGAATGGGCTGGGGTCCTGAGCAGTCGGGGTCGACTGCTCAGGCTCGACATCGGCCCCGCGGACGCTTCCGTATCGGGCGTGCAGCCCGCAGTCGGCATCGTCTGCATCCTTGTCCCGGGCACCGAGATGCCCGAGGGCCTCTGGGACCGGCTCCTCGCCCGCGAACCGGTGTGCCTCGTCAGCCATCTCGAAGGCGACACGGTCACCCGGACGGATCTGTACTCGGCCAGGACGATTTCCGAGGCGGGCAACGACGTCCAGCAGATCTTCGAACGCGAATCGAGCACCGCGGAGGTCCTCGACGACACGGTGGTCACTGTCCTCTGGCCGAGATCCACCGTGGTCGTCGTGGGCGGGGGACACATCGCCGAGGCGGTCGAGCGGATCGCGCAGCTGCTCGGTTGGCAGGCGGTCGTGACGGGCAATGCCGGCGAGGCAACGGGGCTCATCGCCGCCCTGGCGTCACTCGACAGTGTCGTGGTTCTCGGCCACGACCTCGAGCTGAGCGGTCGAGCATTGATGGCCGCGCTCACGAGCGCCGCGGGCTACGTCGGGGCCGTCGGTCCGAATCGCCTGCAAGAGTCCCGGGCCGACTGGCTGGCCTATCGGGGGTTCACCGACCTCAGCCGCATTCATGGGCCCGCGGGGTTGGACATCGGAGCGCGAACCCCCCAGGAGGTTGCGCTTGCGATTGCTGCGGAGATCGTGGCGACGCAAACGACGCGCCTACCCGACGCGGGGGTCGACGACACGCGACCGCTCGGGGAGTGGTAGATTTGGAGTAGATTGGCTCACGATCCCGCGCGAACGAGAGGGGCACCCGATGACATCCGACCGCGATGACCGCGACGACGAAATTTGGACCGCGTGGACCACCGCGGAAGGGGGGGCGAGCGCCCTCGACGAGGATTGCAGCCCGACCAGCGCGTGCCGCAATGCGCGCGACTTCAGCTTTGACGGATTCGCAGAGGAGGGCCACGATCTGCAGACCGCGTGGCGCGAGAAGCTCGCGAGAGAGGGAAAGCTCAATGGCTCGACCGAATCCATTCGCGACCTGGTGTTCGACCAGGCGACGTCCGACTGATCTCGCCGTCAGGGCCCAGTTCGGACCGTGACGGAGGACGGCAACCACCCCCATCCGCAGAGCGTCGCCGAGCTCACCGACATCCTCCGAGGCGGTGCATATCTGGCCGACCGGGGTCTGGCGACCGCGTTGTTCATCGCCATCGGACTCGGCCGGCCGCTCCTGCTGGAAGGCGAGGTCGGGGTCGGGAAAACAGAGCTCGCGAAGGTGCTCGCCACCATCTTCGACCGCCGGTTGATTCGGCTGCAGTGCTACGAGGGCATCGACACGCACCAGGCGTTGTACGAGTGGGACTACGCCCGCCAGATGTTGCACGTGCGGGCCCTCTCCGAACAACAGGTTCTGGCGGAGAGCGCCGTCGATGGGCTCTTCACCTCGAATTTCCTGCTCGAGCGTCCTCTCCTCGAGGCGGTACGAGCGGGTGATCGATGCGTGTTGCTGATCGACGAGATCGACCGTTCCGACGACGAGTTCGAGGCGTTCCTCCTCGAACTGCTGTCGGACTTCCAGATCACCATTCCCGAGGTCGGCACCATCAGGGCCGAGTCGCCGCCTCTCGTCATCCTCACGTCGAACCGGACCAGGGAGCTCCACGACGCGCTGAAGCGACGGTGTCTCTACCACTGGATCGGCTACCCCAGCGCCGAGCAGGAGGTGGCCATCGTCAAGCTCCGGTCGCCCGAAGTACCCGAG
>JBCKKA010000083.1:0-2164 GCA_038904515.1 Acidimicrobiia bacterium
TACGCCGACGCCAAGCCGTCCGAACTCGTTATTTTGATTGACTCCTACGGCCTCGCCGCGCTGGCTCTAGATCGCGCGTCGGCGGCCGCGGAGTACGGACTTACTCCGGGCGCGAGCGTGAAACTGGTGCCGCCAGGAGTAACGCCGGCGGAGGAAAAAACTTGAGACCCAAGATCATGATCGCCATCGTGGTGCTGCTGGTTTTGATTTTGGCGGCCTCGGCCGCGCAGTTCGCGTTTCGCCTCGGTCCCTAGTCGGCGCTGAGCGCGGGCTTATCCGCAGACTTATCTGCGGGCTTATCCGGCTCGGTTCATTGTTTTCGCGACGGGCTGGGCGTCAGGCGCGGTCGCGCGACTCTCGGCGATGAGGAATCCGCCGTAAATGATGGCGATACCCATCGTCAGGGTGATAGCAAACGCTTCGTCGTGACCAACGAGTCCTTGCACTAATCCGCCGCTCGATAACACCAGCACACCGACGGTGATCAGTATGTTGGCGACAACCATGCGCTGGGCTCGTGGGTCGGTATGGTTCCGCGCGTAACGAACTATTGAGATAAGTGAACCGGCGATTATTACAATTGCTCCCATACCGCTACCCATCGCCGCCAGTGCGCGCGGCGCCGCGCCGAACACATCACGGCCGATCGGTATAGCGGTGCCTCGCACCGAGGCGAGGGGCGCGCTTAGCACTACTCCTACCGCTAGGCCGGAGAAAAAAATCAGCACGCTGCGAGTACGGCGCGCCGCGGTCGGCGAAAGCAATAACGCCACCGTGCCGAGCGCGAGCCAAGGCACGGTAAGCACGGCGCCGGCCAGAAAGAATATCCGAAAGATGCCCGCGTCCCATCCGGTGGAAACGCCTACCGCGAGCGCACCCGACGCCACCGCGAAAAGCGCCAGCGCTACTGTCCACGCACCGAGGTGGGGCGAGCGTCGGCGAGTCCAGCGCACCAGAGTGGCTTCGGCAAACAAAGTGGCAATAGCGGTCGCGAGAAAGGCTGCTCCGGCTACCACATTTCCGAGGTTACCGGCCGTTGTCCCTTTACCACCGCCCGCATCGGAGTCGGTGTTCGAACCGCCGGTAGGCTAGGCAATCGTGGCCGTCGAACGCGCTGATCTCACTGGTTATCCAGTCAATTTGTTGATTACGGGTCGGCGCTGCGTGGTGGTGGGAGCGGGTCGCATAGCTGCTCGCAAAATCGAAGCGCTGCTCGATGCCGGCGGCGATGTTCATGTGATCGCACCCGAAGTAGTCGACGAAATTGAAGGCTGGGCCACCGCAGGTCGCCTCACCCTGTCGCGACGAGAGTTCGCCGCAACCGATCTCGACAATGCCTGGCTCGCTACCGCCGCCACTAGTACCGCGGCGGTAAATCGCGCGGTGGCCGAAGCGGGCGCGGCCCGGCGGGTATGGGTAAATGCGGTTGACGATCCTGCTCACTGCACTTTCACTCTCATGTCGGTTGTGCGCCAAGGTGACATCGTCGTTACCGTCGGCACGGGCGGCCGCAGCCCCGCGCTCGCCACCTTCTTGAAATCGCGTATAGCCAACGAGATGGGTCCGGAGTGGGCCGAGTTGCTGGAGTTATTATCCGAGGCCCGCGAAAATCTGCGGGCGGAGGGTACTTCGAGCGAAGATGTCGATTGGCGACAAGCGCTCGACTCGGGGATGATTGACTTAGTGCGGGCCGGCAAAATAACCGAAGCCAAGGAGTTGTTAGACCAATGTCTCTCGTCGTCGTCGGACTAAATCATCACACCACCACGGTCGATCTGCTGGAGCAGATCACGGTGGCGAAGTCGGGATTGCCTAAGGCGCTCGATGATCTCGCCGGTCGCCCTCATCTCGCCGAGGTCGTGTTGCTTTCTACTTGCAATCGCACCGAAGTTTATGTGCGCACTACCCGCTTTCACGACGGAATCGAAGCCGTACGCAATTTTTTGGCTGAGCATTCGGGCATCGCGCTCGATGAACTCGACGAGCGGCTTTACACTTTTCACGACGATGCCGCCGTCGCCCATTTATTTTCGGTCGCGTCGGGGCTCGACTCGATGATCATCGGTGAGGGACAGATTTTAGGGCAGGTGCGCACCGCGTGGCTGAGTGCCGAAGAGTGTGGCTCGACCGGCGCGCTAATTTCGCGCGCCTTTCGTCACGCAGT
>JBCKKA010000084.1:0-2032 GCA_038904515.1 Acidimicrobiia bacterium
AAATCGCCTACGAGCTGAGGGTAGGCCGATTCGTAACAGATAACACCGGCCACGTTATGACCATTTACTTTAAACATCTGTCGGCCGCGACCCGGCGAAAAATCGTAGGGGATTTGCCGGAGCGGACCGATGAACGAAAGTGTGTTGCGCCAAGGAATATATTCGCCGAACGGAACTAAGTGCTGTTTGGCGTATTTACCGATCAACTTTCCGGCCGAGTTGTAGGCAAAATTGACGTTGTAAAGCTTTCCGTTGGGCTGGTAGTGCCTGGTATTCACTAACACCACCGAATTGTGAAGAGCGGCCAATTCCGTGACTTGGGCCCGAAGAGCAGGGTTCGCCTCGGGGTCGTCATAAAGAGCAGATTCAGGAAACACAATCAAATCGAAATCCCCTTTTAGCCGTCGAGCGAGTTCGAAGTGGTCTTTAGTTTCGCGTGGACCGACCGCAGTGGACGCCAGTTCGGCATCAGATTTATCGAATCCTTGGATCAGGGCATAGTGGATGCGACCAGTCGGAGTGGGTTCGAATCGAGCAACAAAACCGGCAAATACCAATACGAGGATTGTCCCGACCCCCGTCACCGCGAGCAGAGTGTTTCGTTGTTTTTTTCTAGATAGATAGAGATCAAAAAGAAATCCGTTCAGCGCGACAACAAGAAACGAAACCAGCGCTACCCCACCCCAACTCGCAGTTGAGCGAGCCACTGCTAACTGATTTAGCGAACCGCCGATTTCACCCCACGCAAGGCCACCTAGAGGCCAGCGAGCGCGCAGTCCTTCGCTGATAACCCAAACCGCCGCAGTAAGTAAGGGGTTGCTTATTCCTCTTTGTGCCAGCCCGGCCACTATCACTGCTACTGCGGCGTAGTAAAGCGCTCCGATTAAAACCAGAGAAAGATAAGCAAGAAATCCCAGGTAGTGCAGGCCGAACATCAATACCGCGAGAAAACTTGCTCCGTATAAAAATCCGATGACTCCTGCTGGCAACGGTTTTAAGTCGCGCCAAGCCCAAAACAGCGGAATTAATACAATGAGACTTATCCAGCCCGCGCCGATTGGTAAAAAAGCCGTAGCACTTAGTGCGCCGGCCGCGATAGCGACCGCAGCACGAAGTAGAAAATATCTACTCAGACACAGTCCCTACATAAAAGCCGTTTTTCGTCGGCCAACTGGCTGCGAGGCAGAAGCAGAAAACAGGCTGAGCAATGAAACTCCCCTGGTTGTTTAGGGATTATTCGTTCGGATTCATCAGCACGGTCATCAATAACAATTTCGTCATCTTCAATCTCGGCTGCTTCGTCTTCCAATTTGGTTCGAGCAGTGCGTTCCGCGAGGATCGCGTCGAGTGGTGTCTCAACATCGTCGGGGTCCGATTCTTCGGCCATGTCGACAACTTCTTCGCTGGCGCGTTTTGCCGCCGCCGGACGAACTTTTAGGGCGACGTCAGCTACTGCTTCAACTTCATCATCCGTGACGATCGGTAGCGCCTCATCAATTTCGAGTACACCGACATCCAGATCGTCGTCGACATCTACATCAGCTTCGACATCTACATCAGCTTCGACATCTACATCAGCTTCGACATCTACATCAGCTTCGACATTTAGGTCGTCAGGATCGGTTTCGACCGCATCTGGTTGGTTGAGAATTTCGTCGGACAACTGCTTTCCTTTCCTGATTCGGGTTGACCCTCAGTGGATTTTGGTTGCTTGCCGCTGGATACTAATTCGCGCCCACGGACAATTGCTGCATCCAAGAATTGCGGTTCACGACTGCGATTTCGCTTGGGGATCTAGCCGACGGGCTTCCGCGGTGCGCTCGGACCCTAGGCGTTCGAGATCATAAGTTTCGTGATCAACAAATTTCATGGCCGCAGCTAGCGCCCGATGCCCCGCTTGCTCCCCTATCAACCGATGCATCTGTTGAGCAATCACCCGATACGAACGGTGACCTTGCGGCGATGTTCGTAATTCCAGCAAATGCATTGCTTCGCGAGCGTTCATCTGCATCGCGAATCGGATGCGGTAGGC